>DASTGU010000024.1:0-3935 GCA_035718845.1 Gemmatimonadaceae bacterium
GCGTCACTCGTCGCCAATACCGACGTCGAGCTGGCGATCCTGCCCGGCGGCACCCTCAATCATTTCGCCAAAGATCACCACATCCCCACCGACCTCGGCAAGGCAGCAATCACCGCGGGGGAGGGCGAAGTGGTCGGCGCAGATATCGGCTACGTCAACGACTGCGTGTTTCTCAACACCAGCTCCATCGGCGCCTACGTGACCTTCGTCCGAGATCGCGAGCGCCTCGAGAAGCGGTTTGGCTATACGATCGCCAGTCTTTTCGCCGGTGTCATGACACTCAAGGATCTGCGCACATTCACTGTCACATTGGAAGTCGAAGGCAAGGCGCGGACGTTTCGCACTTCACTGGTCTTCATCGGCGTCGGCGAGCGCGAGCTCAAAATGCCGACCTTCGGCAGTCGCGTTCAGAATGGCCGCCGCGGTCTGCACGTAATGATCGTCCACGGCCGCAAGCGAGCCCGTCTGTTCTCGCTGGCGATGGCTGCGATCGCGCGTGGAACGAAAGAGGCGTCAAAGCTGCCCGAGTTCGAAGATTTCCTGGTCGACAAATGCCAGATCGATTTGAATCGGCCGCAGACCACCGTCGGCCTCGACGGTGAGCTTAAGCGCATGACGACGCCCCTCGAGTACCGTATCGAGCGGGACGCCCTGCGCCTGGTGGTAGCGCCGCCGGAGGAGAACGAATAGCTAAATTCAACAGATGACCCAACCCGCCACCCGCGCGGAATCGTCAGCTGTTGAATCGCCGTCCGATCTGGCAACAGACCTCGCCGAGATCGTTGGATCGCAGCACGTCCTGAGTCGGTCGAGTGAGCTCCTCGTCTACAACTCGGACGGCCTGCCCGGTTATCGGCGTCAGCCGCGACTCGCTGTTTTCCCTGGCACGCGCGACGAGGCAATCGCAGTCGTCCGTCTCCTCGCCGCGAAGAAAGTCTCCTTCGTACCGCGCGGCGCTGGCACCGGCCTGTCCGGGGGCGCATTGGCGGATGATATCGTGCTCGTTGGATTACACCGCCTCAAGAAAATCATTTCGGTCGATGTAGAGAACCGGCGTGCGCTCGTCGAGCCCGGCGTCGTCAATCTCAAGCTCAATCGTCACGTGGCGGCGCAGGGACTGTTGTACGCTCCGGATCCGTCGAGTGAATCGGCGTGCACCATCGGCGGCAACGTCGCAGAGAACGCCGGTGGCCCACACTGTCTCAAGTACGGAGTGACGCTCAATCACGTTCTCGCGTTGACGGTCGTATTGCCCAGCGGAGAGATCGTCGAGCTGGGAAGCAGCATCGGCGAAAAGGACGGCTACGATTTGCGCGGCGCGTTCATTGGATCGGAAGGCTGTTTCGGTCTCGCCCTCGATGTGACCGTAAAACTGACCCCGAAGCCGCAAACGGTCCGTACCATTCTCGCGGATTTCATGTCGGTGAACGACGCGGCCCAGGTTACATCGGCGGTGATTGCATCTGGGATAGTTCCCGCCGCGCTCGAGTTCATGGATGGCCCCACCATCCGCGTCGTCGAAGATTCGATCTATGCCGCCGGCTATCCGCGCGACGCTGAAGCGATCCTGTTGATAGAGCTCGATGGGCTGGAGGCAGGCGTCGTCGCCGACCTCGAGACGGTGCGTCGCATCTGCATCACTGGCGGTGCGCGCAATGTACGCGTCGCCCGCGACGATGCCGAGCGCATGAAACTGTGGCAGGGACGCAAGAAAGCATTCGGCGCGATGGGACGACTCGCCCCACATCTCATCGTTCAGGACGCGGTGATTCCGCGGACGAAGTTGCCGGAGATACTCGAGACCATCCACCGCATCAGCGAGAAGCATCACGTTCTCGTCTGCAACGTCTTCCACGCGGGCGATGGCAATCTCCACCCAAACATCGCCTACAGCGCAGACGATCCCGCTGAAAGCGAGCGCGTGCACAAGGCGATGAGGGAAATCATGCAGGCATGCATAGATGCCGGCGGCAGCATTACGGGTGAGCACGGAGTCGGTCTCGACAAGATGGGATACATGGAGTCGATCTTCCCCGAGACGTCTCTCAACGCGATGTGCGAGCTGCGCTCCGTCTTTGATCCGGAGCGTCGCTCAAATCCCGGCAAAGTCGTTCCCGTGCATTCCTGCCGCGAGTGGCATGCAGCACCATCTGCTCGGCGCGCCGAAATCCAGCCGCCACCGCTCGAGGCAGAGCCCTCGCGTCCCGTCGCGTGAGCAGTGAATCGATCGCCGCGGCGGTCAAAGAAAGTTTTGCCGCGAAGCGTCCAGTGAGAATCGCTGCGGCCGGCGGATGGCTTGACGCGGGCCGGCCAGTTCGCGCCGAGCAGCGGTTGTCATTACGCGAAGAGTCGGGAGTGAGAGCCTACGTTCCCGCGGACCTCACAATCACGGTCGGCGCCGGGGCATCGCTGTCAGAGATCCAGGCGGAGACGCGCGCAAACAATCAGTGGCTGCCGCTCGATCCGTACGGCTCAAGCGATGGCAGCATCGGGGCCACTATCGCCACCGCTTCAGCGGGCCCGCTGTCGTCGAGCTTTGGATTGCCCCGCGATCTCGTGCTCGGTTTGGAGTTCGTGAATGGTCGCGGTGAGATCGTCCGCGCCGGCGGAAAAGTCGTGAAGAACGTCGCTGGCTTCGATCTATCGAGATTGTTGACGGGATCGTGGGGATCGCTCGGCGTGATCACCGAGGTCACGCTGCGCCTTTACGCATTACCCGAGGCGGACCGCTCGTTTGCCATCAATCTCGGCGACTCAGAGAAGCAGATGACGGCGTTTTTGCGCGCGATGATCGCTGCGCCGCTGAATCCCTACGCTCTGATGCTCGTGAGCGCGTCGATCGCGCGTAAGCTTGGTCTCGGCGAGGAGGCTGTTGGATTGATTCGACTCGGCGGAAACTCAGCATCTGTGAAAGCCCAGGCAGCGGGGCTGGCGCAGATCGCGAACATCCACGAAATCGACTCCACCACCTGGAGCACACTGCGGCAGCTGGACGACGGAGCCCATACATCGCTGCGCATTTCCAGCTTGCCGCAGCGAATCGTCACTGCTGCAGCGCGCATCCTGAGCGATGATGTCGATGGCGTCTTAACATCGATAGATCCGCGACGCGGTGTGATTCGCATCGTCGCTGGCCCAACGGGATCAGGCGATTCATCCCAGGAGCTCGCCAGCGGCATCGAGCGAACGGATTCGAGCGAGCTGGTGTTCGAGAAGCTACCCGCGGAGCTCTGGGCATCCGTATCGCCAAGCGTGGTGGCCGATCCGTTGTCGCAGGGTATAAAGAGAGCGTACGACCCGCACAACATTCTGAACCCAGGCATTCTTGGCGATCTGAATTGACCGCACTACCAGTAGTCCCTCCGCCTCGCGATCCGCTGCCGCCCGACACGATGCCGGGCTGTGCGTTGCCCGGCACTCCACTCGCGGCAGCGCTGCCGGGCATCAACGCATGTGTGCACTGCGGGTTTTGCCTCCAGGCTTGTCCAACGTATCTGAATCTCGAGGACGAGAACGACAGCCCGCGTGGGCGGATTTTCCTGATGCGCTCGATGTTGGAGGGAACCGTTGCGCCAACGGACGCCAAGGTGAAACAGCACATCGATCAGTGTCTTGGCTGTCGCGCGTGCGAGCCGGTTTGTCCGAGTGGCGTGCCTTATGGCCAGCTGCTCGAAGCAACGCGCGCGACGCTCTACGACTATCAGCCGACCCCATTCATTGCGCGCTTCATTCTGTTCGTGTTCGGACGAGCGTGGCTGCTCAAGCCGGCGATGTTTTTCTCGCGTCTGCTCGCCGCGACCCCAATCCCGACGCTCCTCTCGGGGATGAAGGGCCGCCTTGGTTTTGCGATGGCGATGCTGGCATCAACCGGCCGATCGATCGAACGGTCGTCCTACGATCCAGTAACGCGCGGAGAGCGCGGAACCGTCGCCCTG
>DASTGU010000025.1:0-7829 GCA_035718845.1 Gemmatimonadaceae bacterium
GAAAGTCTTCTCGTTTCCCAGCCGGACACCGGTGAGCAGGCGCTCGAGATCTGCGAGATCCTCGTTCGCTCCGGTGCGGTCGATGTGATCGTGATCGACTCGGTTGCCGCATTGGTTCCCAAAGCGGAAATCGAAGGCGACATGGGCGATTCGCACGTCGGTCTGCAGGCTCGTCTCATGAGCCAGGCGCTGCGCAAGCTCACTGGTGCGATCGCGCGCTCCAAGACTTCGGTGATCTTCATCAATCAGCTGCGTGAGAAGATCGGCGTGATGTTCGGCAACCCCGAAACCACAACTGGTGGTAAGGCGCTCAAGTTCTACGCGTCGGTCCGACTCGACATTCGTCGTATCGCTCCGGTCAAGGAGAAGGAAGACGTGATCGGCTCGCACGTGCGCGTGAAGGTCGTGAAGAACAAGGTCGCGCCGCCGTTCAAGCAAGCCGAGTTCGACATCATGTACTCCGAGGGCATCAGCCACGCTTCGCTCGTGCTCGACATTGCTTCTGAATCGGGCATCATCGACAAGTCGGGCGCCTGGTACAGCTACGGCTCCCAGAGAATCGGTCAGGGCCGTGAGAACGCGAAGATGTACCTCAAGGACAATCCAGCTCTCCTCTCCGAGGTCGAGGAGAAGGTCAAGACCGTACTCGGCATCAAACCTCAGGGTCCGGCAGAGACCGAGGTCGAGCTGGCGGATTGAACCGCGTCACGGCGTACAACTACGCTCTGAACCTGCTGGCCGCGCGTCCCTATTCGACGCGCGGGCTGCAGAGAAAACTGATCCAGAAGGAATACTCGGCGGCGGACGCAGACGATGCGATCCGCCGCCTTGTCGCAAACGGGCTCCTCGACGATGCCAAGTACGCTGAGCAGTACGCGCGGTCGAAAATGCTCGCGACTGGTGCCTCTAAGCGACGTCTCACCCAGGATCTTTATCGCAAAGGCATCAAGGGCGAGATCGCGGCATCGGCGATCGACAACGTCATCGCGGACGAAGAGATCGATACCACCGCAGTCGTCGAGCGCGTTGCTCGAAAAAAGCTCGCGCAGCTCGGCGACCTCGAGCCTCTCGTTTTACGTCGGCGACTATTTGGCTTTCTTGCGCGACGTGGGTACGACGTCGACGAGATCAAGCGAGTCGTTTCAGCTCTGACTTAGTCCGGCTTGGTGCGCTGGTCAGGCGTCGCGGGTCCTCTACGCGGCGAATCTCGCCTTTTCTGCGGCTCGAGTTGCGTCTAGTCCTTTGAGGCGAACCAGGGCTCGCGTGAATCGCGACCCGATACAGCGCTCGAAGGTCGCCGCTACGAGGACCCGCGGCGCCTTCCCTCGAGGAACGCGGCGGCGTCATGCATCGCAGCGCTGCGTCGTGTGGCGCTCCGCGCCGCTGCTGTTGCGACACGGTAAAGGAGGCGGGGGGTGCTCGGGGCGCCGACCTTCGAGCGCCGTATCGGACCGCGATCAACGCGAGCCGTGATTCACCCTCGAGGACTAGACGCAACCCCAGCCGCGGAAAAGGCGAGATTCGGCGCCCCGAGCACTCCCCGCCGATCCCATACAGCGATCTAAACGCAGCGCGAGGAGCCACCCGCGCCGCGTATATTTCACGGGATGAAAGCCGCCGAGATCCGCCGAAAGTTCATCGAGTATTTCGAAAAGAACGGACATATCGCCCACCCGAGCAGCTCGCTGGTGCCGGCGGAGGACCCGACGCTGCTGTTCACCAACGCGGGAATGGTGCAGTTCAAGCGCGTATTCCTCGGCGAGCAGCTTCCACCGGGCGGACGGCGGGCGACCACGTGTCAGAAGTGCGTCAGAGCGGGCGGCAAGCACAATGACCTCGAGCAGGTCGGACACACCGCTCGGCATCACACGTTCTTCGAGATGCTCGGCAACTTTTCGTTTGGCGACTACTTCAAGCGCGATGCGATCAGGTTTGCGTGGGAGTTCGTCACCAAAGAGCTGAAGCTGCCGCCTGAGCATCTGCGCGTATCAGTCTTCAAGGAAGACGACGAGGCGCGCGCGCTATGGCGGGAGATCGCGGGACTTCCTGACTCGCGCATCTACGGATTGGGCGCGCACGACAATTTCTGGCAGATGGCGGACACCGGTCCGTGCGGCCCGTGCAGCGAGATCTTCGTCGATCTCGTTCACGTCGTCAAAGACTTCAAGTTCCCGAAGGGCGCCAAAGGCGAATGGACCGAAGTAAATCGCAAGGAATTCTCGCTCGACGCGTTCGTCGAAGGCGCGGAAGCGGGAAGATTCCTGGAGTTCTGGAACCTCGTCTTCATGCAGTTCGACCAGCAGCCTGACGGCAAGCTCGTCCCGTTGCCCAAGCCGTCGGTCGACACCGGAGCCGGCCTCGATCGTATCGCCGCTTTCATGCAGGGCGAATCGAACAACTTCCATAACGATCTCTTCCAGCCACTCATCGCCGCGGTGGAGAAAACCGTTCGCAAGCAATACGATCGCGGCGAAGCGGGCGCATCCTTTCGCGTCATCGCAGATCACAGTCGCGCGGTTGCGTTCCTGCTCGCGGACGGAGTCTATCCATCAAATGAAGGTCGCGGCTACGTCATGCGCCGAATTCTCCGCCGCGCGGTTCGCCACGCGTGGCTGCTTGGCCGCCGCAAACCGACCCTGGTCGAAGTAGTTCGTGTCGTCATCGATGAGATGGGCGATGTATATCCCGAGCTGGGGGCCCGCGCCAAGCACATCATCGATACCACGCGCGCGGAAGAGGAACGTTTCCTCTCGACGATCGAAGGCGGCATGAAGCGTTTCGACGAGCTCGCACCGGTGAAGACCACCCAGGGCTCGACCGCCATTCACGGTACGATCTCGGGCGAGGACGCATTCAAGCTTTACGACACTTTTGGTTTCCCCATCGATCTCACCGAGCTGATGGCGCGCGAGCGCGGCTACTCCGTTGATATCCCTGGCTTCGATCAGGCGCTCCAGGCGCAGCGCGAGATGTCGCAGGAAGATCGTCGCGCCAAGAAGGTCGGACTTGCCGCGGATGTTCTCGGTGAGGGGACGTGGGAGAGAGCGGGAGGCGGGAGGCGAGAGGCGGGCGGCGGGTTCGAGGACAGCGATAGTACCGCATTCGTCGGCTATGACGCGCTGGATGTTCGGACGCAGGTCATCGCGAAGCAGGATTTGCCGGATGGACGGGTGGCGGTGATGCTGCGCGAGACGCCCTTCTACGTCGAATCCGGTGGGCAGATCTCCGACCGTGGCGAAATCCAGGGCGAAGGCTGGCGCGTCGAGGTCGACGAAGTTCGTCGGGTCGATGGACGCATTGCTGCGCTCGGCAAGCGCAGCGGGAAAGTCGATCTCGGACCGGCGCGGGCGACGGTGCCGCGCGATCGGCGGCGAGACACCGAGCGGAATCACACTGCGACGCATCTGCTCCACGCGGCGCTGCGCACCGTGCTTGGCGAGCACGTGCACCAGCAGGGCTCGCTCGTCGCGCCCGATCGCCTGCGTTTCGACTTCGCGCATCACGGGCCGATGAGCCCGCAGCAAATCGCAGAAGTGGAGACTCTCGTCAACCGCGAGATCCTCGACGGCATCGATCTCACCTTCGAGCAGAAGCCGCTCGAGGAGGCGAAGGCGGCGGGCGCGATGTCGCTGTTCAGCGAGAAATACGGGAAGATCGTGCGCGTTGTCAGCGTGCCTGGAGTGAGCATGGAGCTGTGCGGCGGCACCCACGTGCGCAACACCGCGGAGATCGCGCTGTTCAAGATTGTGAGCGAGACTGGCGTTGCCGCGGGCGTGCGGCGCATCGAAGCGGTGACTGGACGCGCGGCGTTGGCGCTCTTCCGCGAGAGGGAGCGCGAGCTGCACGAGATCGAGACGCTGGTGAAAGCGCCGGCGGGCCAGGTCGTGAAGCGCGTGCAGACCCTTGTCGAAGAGCGTCGCGTCCTCGAGCGTCGCGTCGAAGAAGCGATGCGCGGCGGCGGTGGCGGCATCAGGAATCTCGTCGAGCAGGGTCAGATGGTTGACGGCGTGCGTGTCGTCGCCGCCAGCGTCAACGCTCCGGATCTCCCGTCGCTACAGGCGATGGGCGATGCGCTGCGCGAGCAAATGCAAACCGGGGTCGGCGTTCTTGCGGCATCGTTTGAGAACGGGAAGAACACAATGCTTGCCGTTGTCAGCGATGATCTGCGCGATCGTGGTGTGCGCGCCGACACCATCCTTCGCGAGCTCGCCGCCGCGGCGGGCGGAAAAGGCGGTGGCAAGCCGCACATGGCGCAGGCGGGCATTCCCGACGCCGAGCGAATGGCGAGCGTGGTTGCCGAAGCGCCGGAGCGGATCAGAAAGCATCTCGCGGGATGAAGGGCGCGGGAGGCGGGAGGCGCGAGGCGGGAGGCGAAAGGAGAGAGGCGGGAGGCGGTGAACCCGCTGATTCCGCCGAAGGGAGCGGAACTCACAGCGCTTCCAGGCCATTCTCGGATGCGATGCGTGAGTGGGGAATGTCGGCGCCGGCGGCGCTGGCGCGGTCGATTGATCGCGCTGCTGGTGTCCATCCGTCGCAAGCCGCAGCGAATTCCCAGGAACTTCTCAAGGCTGCCGAGCAGCTTCTGAATCGCGTTCTCGACGGCGCGTGTGAGTCGCGTGAATCTGCCCTCGACCTCCTCACCGTCGACGCTCTGGTGACGCGCGCGATGGAAATAGCCGCGCGAGATCCTAAGCTGCTCGCGGAGTTTCCCGAGTTGGCGATGAAGAGGCTGTCGGCGCGATGATCGTCATTCTCTTCACCGGCGGCACCATCGCGATGCGCAGTGATCCGCGGCAGGGCGCGCAGCCGAGTTTGACGCCGGCGGAGATTCTGCAGGCGACGAAGGGGATTCGCGCCATCACTGGGATTGAGACGGAGGAGTGGGGACAGTTTCCGGGTCCGCACATGACCGTCGAGCGGATGTGGGCGCTGCGGAATCGGATCGTCGAGCACCTTGCGCGGCCAGAGGTCGAGGGTGTGGTGATCACCCACGGGACCGACACCCTCGAGGAGTCGGCTTACCTGGTGGCGCGCTCGACGACGACCGATAAACCGATTGTTTTTACGGGAGCGATGCGCACCGTGAACGATCTCGGCTGGGACGGGCCGGCGAATTTGTTCGAGGCAGTGCAGGTGGCGGCGAGTCCGGAGACCAAGGGCTTTGGCGTGATGGTGGTGATCGGCGGCCAGATTTTCGCTGCGCTGGACACCACCAAGACCAACACTCACTTGCTCGATGCGTTCGAAAGCCCCGGTCTGGGACCGTTGGGTGTCCTGGATGAGGGAGAGTTGATTCTGCGGCGCGAGATGCCACCGTCGCCCCCCACTCTAAACCCTAATGGGTTGGCGACACCGGTCGACATCATTTTTGTCGCTGCCGGATCGGATACGCGCTTGCTCGACGCATCGCGCGAGTCGGCGCGAGGAGTGGTGCTGGCGGCGATGGGGCGAGGGAATGTTCCGCCCGCGATGGTGCCGGGTATTCGGCGTTGGGTCGATGATGGGAAGCCTGTCGTCATCACATCGCGCACCCAGGGTGGGCGCGTCGGACACACCTATGGATATCCGGGCGGTGGACGGCGGCTCGAGGAGATGGGAGCGATCTTTGGCGGCTCGCGTCGTGCGCAACAGGCGCGCATCGATCTGATGCTGGCGCTTGGATGCGGAATGAACGAAGAACAAATACGGGAAATGTTTGAGTCATGAGCGCGAGAGGCGAGAGGGGAGAGGCGAGAGGCGGGAAACTGCGAGTTGCGAGGGACCGGTGTCGCGACTAAATCCGCCGCCTGCGGTGCGCGGGATCGCAAAACGCCTCGAGGACGCGGGGTTCGAGACCTGGGCGGTCGGCGGCGCTGTGCGGGATGCGCTCCTTGGGCATCCGCATCTCGATTGGGATCTCGCGACTGCGGCGAAGCCGGAGCAGGTGCGCAAACTTTTCAAGCGCACCGTTCCTGTTGGCATCGAGTTTGGCACCATTGGCGTGCTCGACGATGACAACGTCATGCACGAAGTCACGACTTTCCGTCGCGATGTTCAGACTGACGGACGTCACGCCGTCGTTGAGTTTGGCGCTTCGCTCGACGACGACCTGGCGCGTCGCGACTACACCATCAACGCGATCGCCTATTCACCGAGCAAAGGCGAGATCCGCGACCCCTTCGGCGGCCAGACGGATATCGAGGGTAAGCTGATTCGCGCCGTTGGCGATCCGCGCGAGCGGATGCGAGAGGATCGGCTGCGTGCCTTGCGCGCGATTCGATTCGCGTCTCGTTTCAATTTCGACATCGAGCGCGATACGTGGGACGCCATCGTCGAGAGCGCACCGGAGCTGGGCAGGTTGTCCGCCGAGCGTGTGAAGCAGGAGATCGAGAAGACGATGGAGCAGGTGAAGTTTCCGAGCAAGGCATTCGCGATGTGGCGGGACACCGGCGCTTTTCAGACGCTCATTCCCGCGCTGGCGAGTGTGACCAATCAGCAGCTGGCGCCGCTCGATCATCTGCGCCGTCCGTTGCTTCCGCGGCGGCCGGCGCGCAAAGTAACGCGCATCGCGGGTTTATTCGCGACGGTGCCGGCGGCAACGGTGCACAAAACGCTCAAGGATTTGCGCTTCTCAAACACCGATGTCGACTGGATCACCAAGCTCGTCGAGGGTTGGCAGCAGCTGGGGCCTGCAATGACGGCGGCGCTGCTCAAGGCGGAGGAGGTTTACGCCAACGATCCGTGGGGCGAGCAGTATCCGCCGAGTGCGGTACTGAGGAGGTGGGCAGCCAGCGTTGGAAGCACGCGTCTTGCCCCACTGCTCCGCCTGGCGGACGCGTTCTGGTGGGCGGCGCGACAGGCGGGGGAGCCTGCGCCGTACAAGCAGACCATCGGCCAGGTTTACAAGCGCGCGATCAAGATTGCTTACAAGGATCCGCTGACAGTCGCCGACCTGGCGATCGACGGTTCTGACATCGAGAAACTCGGTGCCAAGGGACCTGCGGTTGGGAAGATTCTCCGTAAGTTGTTGGATGCGGTGATCGACGATCCACGCAAGAACAAGTACGACCAGTTGTTGACCATGGCCAAAGGGTTGGTATGACGCTCTTCAGAACGAAGACTCCGGATTCGACGGTGTGGAAGCGGTTCCGGTCGGGACAGGACGGTTTCACCTTTACCCGCAACGGCGACATCTACGAGGCGAAGGTCGTAGCGAACTCGGAGCGCGTGGTCGATTTGTTCTATACGCTGAGCGAATTGATGGCGCCCGCGGTCGATGTCTACATCGAGGACGCGCGGACCAAGACGACCTGGTCGGGTCAGATGCTGGCGCTTCCCGATGTGCGCGACGCGGTGGCGAGACTCAAGATGCCGCTGGCGACTTACGGCGGCGTCGAGATCACGTTGTTCACGTCGGAAGATCAGATCACGCTGAGCCCCCAGCTCGAGCTGTTCATCTTCTCGCGCTCCGATCGCTGGATGTATTTGCTCAACAGCATGAACCTCGAGGAGCGCGCATCGCTCGAGGAGCGACTGTGGGGAATCCAGTCGTGGGAGCGCGCGCCGGCGCCGGCGTTGAGTGACGCGGTTGCAGCAGCGGCTGACCGATTGGGCGTGAAGGCCGGCCAGCCCGCGTAGATTGAGTGCCGGCTGAACGGCACTCCGGTTCTTTACACCGTCGATTGCTCGCCGCAAACTTCGTGAGAAAAGTCCGAGGCGAGCGCAAAGGTCGTGAGGTCGGTCGGAGGTGTCGAGTTGAGACGGGGCACGTTGGGGACGGTGTGCGCTCCACTTGCAGTCAGCCTAGTCGTTCCGGCGACGGCCTTAGCAGACGATTGCAGTTACACCTC
>DASTGU010000026.1:0-9895 GCA_035718845.1 Gemmatimonadaceae bacterium
GAGAAACGCCGCGAACAGCGCGAGGTTCCGGTGGACGGGCCTGAGCAGAACGTAGAACACGAGTGCCAGGGCGACATCGCACACTGCCTCGGATAGGTATCCGGCGAATCCGAAGCGGAACAGCGTGTCGTGAGCGAGAATCCTGTTCGCGGTGTCGGCAGCGTTCCCGGGGACGATTATGGTGCTCGGTACTATGAGCTCTCCGAACATTCCTCCGATGAAGGAGATGAGTAAGAGAATGCCAGCGATGCGCGCGTAGGTCTGGACGGGCGTCATACCACCTCCGGCTCAGCGAGGGTCTAATAACTAAACTTTCAGTTATTCCTTACGCACGCCGGACGGCCCGGTTTCAGCTACCTTGGTCAGTCCCCGAACCGCACCCTGCGAGTGGTTTTTTCGTTGCCCGTCGGCCGAGTAAGCCCTGCGTACAGCTCCGGCCGCCGCGCGCGCAGCCATCGCCTGCCGGACGATGTCTCGATCAAGGATGCGTCCAGATCGGCGACCACCATATCGTCCCGCGCGGCTCGTGACTCGACCCGAATCCGGCCGTACGGATCGAGAATCATCGCGTTGCCGGTGCGGATCTCGTCGTCATCGGGCCCGATACCATTACTGAACACCAGGAACATCCCATTGTCATGCGCCCTGCTCGGCAGCCAGCGCATCAACCAGCCACGCCCCTTCGGCCCACACAACTCAGCCTCGCATGCCGCCGGATCTTCCTCGCGCCGAGCCCAGATCTCTGGATCGACTGGCTTCATCGCATGAGGGCTGACGGAATTGCAGCCACCGGTTTGATGCGGGGATAACAGAATCTCCGCGCCGAGTAACGCTGTCGCGCGCGCATTTTCGATGATGTTGTTGTCGTAGCAAATGAGTACGCCGACCCGACAGCCGTGCGGCGTGTCAAAAACCGTGAACTGATCGCCGTCGGAGATGAACTCGCTCACGAACTCGTGCATCTTGCGATGCCGAGCCCAGTGGCCGTCTGGCATCGCCACGACCGAGGCGTTGTAGAACTTTCCATCGTCGGCACGCTCGATCAGGCCCGCGCAAATCGTCATTCGATTCTCGCGCGACAATCGCAACAGCTCCTGGGTGCTCGGCCCATCCGGAACGGCCTCGGCGAGTGCGGCGATCTGGTCACGCGAAAGTTTGCGCACGTGCCAGTAACCGGTCAGGCACATCTCTGGGAATACGATGATCTCGACCTCCGACTTCACCGCCTGCCGCACGAAATGCCGGACTCGATCGAGATTGTACTTCTTGTCGCCGGACTTGTGCTCGAATTGAACGGCAGCGACGCGGATATCGCGCATCAGCGGCGTCGTCCTCCTTTGCCCTTCGCCGGAACGGCCGAGCCAGTTTTCCTGCGCGGTTTCGATTTCTTCTTGACGAAGCGAATCCTGGGTGGCGCGCTCCGCGATCCTTTCACCGAGTACGCGAGCACCACAATTCCACTCGGCAGCCGCTGTATATCGGAGAGAACGAGATTGGCCGCGGTGCCCGGCGGTAGGACTGGAATCCCGCCGCCGATCATCACCGGCATCACCGCCAGCTCCACGGTGTCGACCAGTCCGCCGTCGAGCAGATATCGAAACAGCTCGCCACCGCCGAAGAGCCAGATATCGCGCCCTTTCCTTTTCTTGAGCTCGGTGACGACCGCGCGCGGATCTTCGTTGGTGACGCGCACGCCGCGCGAGGTCGACGTTGGGAGCGTGCGCGAGAAGACGACAACGTCGGCGCCGGGAATCGAGCCATCGGCACCGGCGGCGAGGCCAACTTCATAGGTCTTGCGGCCCATCACTGCCGCGTCGAACTCCTTATACAGCGCGCCGAAATCGATGCTGGGATCGGCGACCAGCCAGTCGTAGCTACCGTCGGGCCTCGCTATGAATCCATCCAGGCTCGACGCCACCTGATAACGCAGTCGTCTGCTCACCCTTACAGTTTTACCACGCTACTGCTGTCGCCGCCACTGCTCGGTGGCGAAGGTCGTCCACTCGCCGCGCGCATTCTTTTGACGGAGCAGTAGGTTCCATGACCGCGTCTCCCGGTCGTAGCGGAAAGTGTTGGTGAACGGGCCGCCCGGATACTCGAAGGTGAATTGCACCCCGTTCGGCGTGCGCTTGCCAAAGCCGAGTGTCTCCGAGATCCGTCCGCCGAAGATGTCGAGCCAGTGGACGACGTAGCGCTCACTCATGTTGTCGTAGCCGATGTACACTATTGCCTCGTACGGCTGCGCTGATCCGCGCTCGGGTACATAGTGCAGCTGCACAAATTGATGGTTGAGTGTCCATTGAGCGTCGACCATGCTCCCACTCGATTTGCCGGCCATCGTCCGATTGACCTCCCATCGGCCAACGAGCTGTTCGAGCACGGTGTCGCGCAGCGGATGGGTGATCCCGTCGATGGGCTCGACCTTCGCGGTGTCCTGACCGAAAGCAGCAGCGCTCGATAACGCGAGTCCGGCAACGGCGGCTAATACCTTATTCATCGCTCCTCCAGGCAGTGGTGGGGTGCACACCGCCAAGGTTAAGATCCTACGGGCGCGACGTATTGGAAAAATCCGACACGTTTAGTTGCTCGCGCGACTCCAGCTCGAACTGGGTCGGGGTGACGCCGGCGAATTCCTTGAAGTCGTTGATGAAGTGCGCCTGGTCGCTGTAGCCGTGCGCGAGCGCAAACTGCGACCAGGTCTGTCCGCCGCGCAACGCGATGTCGCGGACCACACGATCGAACCGCACCAGCCGCGCGAATAGCTTTGGACTGATCCCCACGTGCTCGAGAAAATTTCGCTCGAGATGGCGCGCGGTCATGTTGGTCGAGCTCGCGATATCATCGACTCGCGTTGTACCACCAGATCCACGCACCGTATTGACTGCCCGTGCGATGACCGCGTTGGCTTCGCGCGATTTTCTGAGGCGAATGAGCTCCTCGGTAAAGCGGCCGAGCGCGCGGTCCGCTGACCCGGATAGGACGCGATCCTCCAGCTCCTTTGCGCGGGCGCCAATCACATCGTCGAGCAATGCGATGGTCTGCCCGATCACCCGCGCCGGCAATCCGAGTATCGGCTCGACTCCCGCCGGTAAGATCGAAACGCCGATGACGTGATTCCAGCCGAAGCTTCGCATGATGAAGCTGCGCAAGGTCGATCCAACCACGAAACTGCGGTGCGGCGGAGTAACGATCGACGCGGTCCCTTCGCCGCGCGACGTCTCCGCGCAATACAGCACGATATCGACGCACGCGTTTGGCATGATTCGCACGCGCGTCTCGGCGTGGGCCGGGACGCGCATCTCCCACAGCGACGCGACGAGATTCGCCAGCGCCGGTGGAGGTGGCACCTCGACGTACCACGGCTGCGATTCGGGAATCACATCACCGCCGTGTGGATCATCACTTCAGGCCGTTTGTGATATAGCGCTCACGTGTCCGGCGACGACTCGCCAACCGCGCTCAGTCTTCCGCCAGATTCGAGTATACCGAAACGGACCAGCGAAGTCTTCGCCTTGAAATGAGCCGCGCATCTCCATCCGCACACTCAGCACAACGATGTCGCCGAACTCCTGAACGTGCTCCTCGCTTGGCGCGAGCTCTGTGATCCGAATCGAGCCAGTGCGGTGGGCGTCGAGGTCGTCGCGCTTGCCGTAGATCAGGCCGTCGGGCCCGGTGAACACGAGGTGTTCATCGAGCACTTTGTCGAGCGTTGCGACATCACCGTTAAGCTGCGCCTGTCGAAGTGCTGATTCAGCTGATCTGAAACTGCTCATGCCGGCGCGGGCGGTGGGACGAAGCGTCGCGACGCCCGCTCGTATGAATGCGCCAGTTCGAGAACTTTCCGGTCGGTTCCGGGAAGTCCGACGAAGGAAATATTTCCCGCCGGCATTCCGTCGGCGCCGAGTCCGGTGGGGACGGAGACTTCGGGCAGGCCCATCCAGTTGCCGTAGCCGAGTGGTGTGCGAATGTCTGGCCATTTCTCGGTAGCAAGAGGCGCGGGATAGGGCATCGTCGGATAGATCATCGCATCGATGTTGTCGACGCGGAAACTCTCGACCAGCTGCGCCACCGCAGCCGCGCGCGATCGCGCGAATGACAATGACGGGAGGTCCTCCTCGTAGGGCTGGACGATCAGCTTCGCCATCCCGGGCCAATCTTTGGGCAGCACGTCGTAGAACGATTGGTACGGAGCCAGTCCGTGTTCGACATTGCGACGTGCATCCCCGGCGTGGGTAAGAAAATATCGATACAGTGCATTGGCAGTCGGAGCGGGCGCGTACGGATTGGGCGCGAGATCACCGCGCGCCTTTGCCGAGTCGGCAAACACGGATCTGAAATTCACTCGCGTCACCGGCGGTACGTACGAGTCGACAATTGCGCCGGCGGATTTCAAATCAGTCAGCGCCCTTTCAAATACCGCGATTGACTCGGCGGACATCTGCGCGCGCGGATAGTGCGCGTCGACCAGGCCGAGTCGCGCGCCTTTGAGAGCATTGTCGTTCAACGACGCGAGCTGTCCGCGCTTCCACGGCGTGCGCAGCGCGAGTCCGTCGGATGGATCCGGCCCCGCGATCGCGTCGAGCAACAGCGCGGCGTCGGCGACGTGTCGCGCCAGTGGCCCATGGGTATCGAGATACGGCCACGTCGGAATGACACCCGTGCGCGGAACCAGCCCGAAGGTCGGCTTCATCCCAACTATTCCAGTGAACTGCGCGGGAATGCGATTCGATCCGCCATCGTCGGTACCGAGCCCTGCGAATGCAATTCCCGTTGCAACCGAGACCGCGGAGCCCGCGCTCGATCCGCCCGGGGTCTTCGTGCGCGTCTTGTCGTACGGATTCAAAACCTGGCCGGTCAACGAGCTGGTGCCGTTGCCGTGGTACGCGAAATCGTCAGCCGCAGTCTTGCCGAGCACCACTGCGCCGGCCGCGCGCATCCGCGCGACCTCGATCGAATCGCGATGGACGACCTCGGGAAATAACGCCGCCCACTCCTTATTGGATCCGGTGGTCGGCAAACCGTTCATGTCGTAGATCGCTTTTGCGAATACCGGCACGCCGTCGAGCGGGCCGCGCAGCGCACCGCGACGGAGACGCGCGTCGGATGCAGCAGCATCATCGAGCGCTGTCTTCGAGAGCTCATCGATCGCCCTCAGCGTGGCGCCCCACGTTCGCGCGCTCTCGAGCGCCCGCCTCGTCACTTCCACTGCGGTCCAGTCCCGCCGAGCACGACCAGCCTGATATTCGGCGATCGTGCCGGCGAGGGGATCAGCGAGACGTTCCGGCCATCGAATGAGCGGAATCGCGAACAGCGCGCTCAGCTCGCGGAGCGCCTCGCGTCGTGAAATCAAATCTGGCGCCCCTTACTCACGGCAGCGCAGCGCAGCTGATATCGCCGGCGGTGACATAGATGACGTCAGAGAATGTGGTCTGCCCGTTAAAATTCGTCGCTTCCAATCCCCACTTGGTCGCTACACCGACTCCGGCTCGCAGAGTTCCTTGTGCATTCTTGAATACGAGCAGATTCGTTTCGTTCATTCCCGCCGACGAAAGAGCCTGCGGGCGCCCGTCGATGACGCCGGTCTCGCCGAGCGAGGGACTGGTTGGCGCGTGTGTCTGATCCGTCCAGCTGGCCTGCTTGCGCGTGACCGTCCCGAACGGCGCAGAGGCGGGCGGCGGTCCGTTCTGTGTAGCGAAGCACACTGTCCGCGTCATCACGATTTTCATGTTCCGGATCCCGCTCTCGGGATCCTTGGCGGTGGCAAGCACGCTGAAGTCCTGCTGAGCGTTAGTGTTTAGTGCCCCAAAGGCCACCACTTTCTTCGGAGTCACGCCCGGCTGCCCCTGTACCTCCACGTCCGGCGCGCCCGCCCTGGTTATCAGCAGATTGACTGTCGGCGGAGTCGCGTCGACGCCATTCGCCGGATTGTAATTCACCGTGTCACCCCCGCCCCCACCCCCGCATCCCATCACCATTGAAGCCACCGACATCGATGCGACGAACCCGCGGATTGCGTGCATAGCGGTACCCTCTGATGAATGTTCGAGCAGCGCCACGAATATATTGCTTGCGGCTTTCCGCTGCTTCACACTTAGTGCGCGATGAAAGCACCACGTTTGATTATCGCTTTAGCGATTGCATCACTCGGGAGTGGGCTCTCGCTCGAAGCGCAGCAACCGTCTCCATCAGTGAGTACCGGGTTCGGCGTCGATACCACCGTCGCCGACGTCCGCGACATTGTCTCTCTCGTCCGCGCGTATCTCGCGCAACCAGACACATCCGCACGCGCGCGCGGGCTGTGGACGACCTCGACCGAATTCGACCGACGCGTCGGCGATATAGGCGCCGGCCAGACGAAGCAGGGATTTCCGGCGACTGTGGTGGGCGTGATCTCTACGCCGGGCGACAGCGTCTACGTGGTGAAGATTCTCTATGCACGCGCTGACTCGGCGGCGGGAATCGCACCATTAGCGCTGGAGCGCCTCTATGCAATTCGCGACGCGCGCGCTCCTTTCCGATTCAAGCTCGCATCCGCGTTTCCGCGCGTCACCAGAGACTGGGAGCGACGCAGCAAAGGCCCGCTCACTTTCGTCTACGCGCCAGGTCAACGACCCAACCCAACCCGCATCGACAGCGCAGCACGATTCGTTGATTCGGTCGCCCGACTTTTCGACGTTCCTGCCCCCGCACACCTGGATGTAATAGTCGGCCAGTCGATGGACGATGTCATGCGCGGGCTCGGTCTCGACTTCTTCATCGAGCCGTCCGGCCCGGGGGTGCGCAGCGGCGGCCGCACTCTCGGACCGCTGCTACTGGTGGGCAATCCTGACATTGGCGAGGCGTACTACCACGAGTTCGTCCACGCAATACTCGGCTCCCACCTTCGCGCCGGGTCTCTGCTGCTGGCTGAAGGCGTCGCAACGTGGCTCGGTGGCTCTCGCGGACGGACGCCGGCGCAGATGTATGGCGCGGTGTATCGATATCAGCGCGAAGATTCCACGCTGACGTTCACCGGTCTTTTCAGGAAGGGGTTCGAGCTCAATGACCCGCTGCGCGCGTCCGATCTCCTTTACGGAACGGGCGCTCTGATCGCTAACGCCGTTTTCCAGAAACACGGAATCGGCGCGGTGCGCAGACTCTATCAGTCGACTGGTGATAACGAAACAATGCTGCGGGAGATCGCGCGCGCACTCGATCTACCCGTCGACAATCCGCGCGCGCTCGACCGTTGGTGGCGCCAGGAAGCATCAGCGCGCGCAACCCATTAGATGGTGCTCCGAATCGTCCTCCTCATCGTCGCGCTGTACGCGTGCTTCGCACTCGGCAGTGGCATCGCGATGCATGGGATCGTGCAGGCACCGCAGCAGGCGAGCGCGGCCGCGACGGCGCTGATTCTCCTCATCGTCTGCTTCCTCCAGGCGATTGGAGTCGCCTTCCTTGTTCTGCGATCGCGCTGGAGCGGCTGGCGTCTGGTCGCGGCGATCTTCGTTGTGTTCTACGGTGTCACCACCTTCATGCCGCAGATCGAGTCAGCAGTGTTTCTCACCCATCTGCCCCAGGGTATGCTCCCTCGGCTCTTCCTGATGGGCCTGCTGATCGATGCCCCTTTCTCGCTCCTGGCCGTTGTAATACTCCGCCGGTGGAAAGCGACATCGGTCGGCGCTGAGGATAATCCGCAGCTTCCGGTGTCCGCCGGCGAATGGACCTGGAAGCTCGGGCTCATCGCCGTGGCTTACGTGATTCTGTACTTCACCTTCGGCTACTTCGTCGCCTGGCGACAGCCCGCCGTCCGCGCCTATTACGACGCCGGCAGCAATCTCGACAGCTTCTTCACCCAGATGCAGAACGTCGCGCGCGGCACGCCATGGCTGTTCCCGTTTCAGCTCCTGCGCGGACTGTGCTGGGCCGGCATCGCCGTCGTGATCATCCGCATGCTGAAAGCGACCCGGCTCGAAGTCACGCTTGCAATCGCATACACCTTTGCGGTCGTGATGAACGCGTTACTACTACTGCCGAATCCTTATATGCCGAACTCGGTGAGGATAGCGCATTTCGTCGAAACCACCTCATCCAATCTCATCTTCGGCTTGCTCGTCGGCTGGCTACTCACCCGACGTTCACCAGAGGATTTAGTTTACAAGTCGGTTACAACCGTTTTCCATTGACACCGTCTGGTACCACTCCCATCGTACTCGAACAATGACTTGCCCACGCTCTGTCGTCCGCTGTGTTGCGATCTGCGCGCCGTGCGTCTGCACCTGCGCGTGTCCGAGGCGCACCCGGTGTTGACGCGACATAGCGACTAATTACCCGCTCACTCGCGCACCCCGGGCACATACGCCCGGGGCTTTTTGTTTCACATACTGAAAGGAACGTCATATGTCGAAAGTGCTCGACGAAGTTCTCTCCGCTAACGCCGAATACTCCAGATCTTTCGGCGCCAAGACCAACCTCGCGCTTCCACCTGCGCGCCGCTTCGCGATTCTTACCTGCATGGATGCTCGGCTCGATCCGGCGAAGTACGCGGGTCTCAGTGAAGGCGATGCGCACGTCATTCGCAACGCCGGCGGTCGCGCCACCGACGATGCCATCCGCTCTCTCGTGATCTCCTACAAACTCCTCGGCACGCGCGAGTTCTTCGTCATCCACCACAGCAATTGCGGGATGGAGTTCTTCACCAACGAAGTCATGAACGGGTTGCTTGGGAATAGTCTCGAGACCGCCGAGCTGAGCGCGCAGGGTTTCCGCGACGTCGGTAAAGGGCCGGGATCACACGAAGGCCACTTCATCAACTGGCTCACCATCAGCGATTCGAAGCAGGCCGTCGTCGATGATGTGAATCGCATTCGCCAGCACCCGCTGGTGCCGAAGAACATTCCGATCTACGGCTACATCTTCGACGTGAAATCAGGCAGGCTCGTCGAAGTCGAGGAGGCAACACGTGCCGGTCGTGTCGAAGAGGTCGTTCGTGCACCGCGGCTCGACGATATCAGGAGCCCGGGTCAGGAGTCTCCGAGCGTTACCTACGCGAGTTGACAGATGGTGCTACTCCCAGCGGAACACTCGCGAGGAAATCGCGATCGAGATGACAAACACAATCGCCAGCGCGATGATGTCGCCGGTGTGCGCTGCCCAGCTGTCACCGATCCATATCCCCTGAAGGAGGGAGGCCGAATGGGTTAATGGTGACCCGCGGGCGATCACGCGCAGCACGGTCGGCAATGAATTCACCGGCACGAACAGGCCGCAAATTCCAATCAGCGGATAGAAGATCACCGCGCCGATCGGCTGCGCGAAGCGCGCGGTTGGGACGATGCTGGCGACAACGAATCCCAGCGAAAGAACACTCAGCGCGCTGATGAGCAGGGCGAGCGCGAATCGTCCGAGCGGAACATTGGGTCCAATCGAGAAATAGCGTTTGCCCGCGAGCACCATCAGCGTCATCGTCATTGCGGTGAGCAGCAGCTTCACCAGCACGTGCGCGGTGAGAATCGTCCACGGCCTGAGCGGAGTTGCGCGCAATCGCTTGAGAATCCCGCCCTCGCGGTAGATCGAGATGATCGCGACCAGCGACAGCACTGCGCTCACCGCCACCGAGAGCGTCAACAACGTCGGTATGCCGCCCGGGCCGAGCAGTTTGCCGAATGGTTCGGTCGGCGCGGCAGTCTCACCCGCGGTGGCCTTTCCGAGGAAGATGAATGCGATCACCGGCACGACGATGGTGCCAATCGCGCCGAGTGGCTCGCGCATGAAGATCTTGACCTCGAGCCAGGTCAGCTGCCGCAGTCCACGCAGCGGATCGGTCATCGTCAATCGCGCAGTGAGTGCCCGGTGATCTTGAGGAACACGTCCTCGAGATTGGGCGATTCGGTGCGGAAGTCATTCACCGTTATGT
>DASTGU010000027.1:0-8285 GCA_035718845.1 Gemmatimonadaceae bacterium
GTCACGCCGACTGCCGCCCATAGCACCGGCTTGAGCACGTTTCTCAGACTGACGCCGCTGGCCTTCAACGCGGTGATCTCGTTTTCCGCCGCCAGTCTGCTGAAGGCGTACAAGGTCGCAACGAGCACCGCCATCGGCAGGGTCAGCGCTACGGTCAGCGGAATCGACAACGCGAAGAACTCGGCGATCACGTAGGCGGGGAGGCCTTTGCCCACCAGCTCGCCGAAATGCTTACCGATGTATTGCAAAAGGAGGATCGAGGTCAGCGCTGTGAGGGCAAATGTCAGCGGACCCACATGTTCCTTCAGCACGTACCGGTGCAGTATCTTCACAAGGTGAAATATACCGTGCGCTCACGGGTAAGCGACACGCAGACAACGAGTTCCACGCTTCAGCACCTTCGCTCGTCACAGCACTTTGCCGGCACATCAAGCGCGACCGTTAGGCGCGCGCTTGGGCTCGTCTTTTTCGCCGGCGCGTCGCTGTTGTTGACGACACGAACAGCGCACGCCCAGGACCCACGCGACACCACCCGCAAGATTACTCCCGCACCGCCCGTCTCCCCCCCGACGAGCACGCCTGGCGCGCCCGGCATCCCCACTCTCCGCCTCGGCCGGGATACGCTCCCTCTGGTGTTGCCGACGGTCATCTCGCGCGGTGATCGCGAAGCGTTTCGTCAGGCGCAGGCGCAAATCGAGGCGGCGCGAGCCACCGCGTTCCAGCAGAACATGCGCACGATCATGGAAGCGGTGTGGGGCGAGGTCGCCACCAGCAACTTCGCAACGGCGACTCCATCGCCTTCTTACCCGGGCGAGCTGCCGCCCAAGCCGAAGCCGACGGTTCCAACCAAGCCGCTGCCGATCATCGGCGAATACGCCGACCTCGGACTGCAGCTCGACGGACGTCTCGAGTTTCGCAACGAAAAAACTCAGACAGCACTTTGCTCGTCGACCTTTCTGTTCGACCCCTCGACGAATTGCCGCAGTGCATTCGAGCCGCTGCCTCAGGTCGACTTCCAGTTCGCCGCCAAGTCAGGCGGCATCGTCGCCGATCGCGTCCACGTCAATGTCGACTACGACACCCAGCGCGAGTTCGACGCGTCGAACAACATCTCGATCTACTACGACGGCAAGCCGAGTCAGTTCATGCAGCGCCTCGAGGTAGGGAACGTCACCTTTCAGCCGCCCGCTTCGCGCTACATAACGGCTGGTATTCCAAGCGGGAATTACGGTGTGCAGGCGCTCACCAAAATCGGCTCGATGCGCCTCAAGACCATCATGGCGCAGCAGAAGGGCAACATCGTGCGCGATCGCGTCTTCACTGTTGGCGATCGCACCCTGCAGGCAATCGATCGCAAGATCGAAGATTATCAATTCGAGCCGCGCCGTTTCTTCTTTACTCTCGATCCACGGGTATTCGGCCGCGCTTATCCGAATATCGATATCCTCGACACTCGGCGCATGTCGGCGCTCGCCGCATCGCTCCCCGACACTTTGCGGCCGACGAAAATCTTTCTTTATCGCCTGCTGATTGGCGGACAACCGCCGAACCCGAACGGCCCTCAGTTCCGACTGATCGGCGATCCGAGATCGCGCCGCGGACAGGTGTACGAGTACCTGCGGGAGGGCGTCGACTACTACGCGGATCCTTCGCTGCTCTGGATCGCGCTGGTGCGTCCGCTCGCCCTCAACAACGAACGCCTCGTGGTCGCCTATCGCGTGCGCATCAACGGCCGCGATACGACTTACGTCAGCACTGGCGGCACCCCCGATCTTCAGTTCACTCCGAGTCGAGATCAGTTCGCGAACCTGGTCTGGGACCCCAACGTCCAACCGGGCGATCCCGCGTTCGATCGCGAGATCCGCAGTGTCTATCGACTTGGTGGCGCTGATCTCCGACGCCAAAGCGTCATCCTCAAAGTCGTCACCGGCGGCAGCGAGGATCAGGAAAAACCGGTCGCGGGAAATGCGGACACCTATCTCAAGTTGTTCGGACTCGCCCAGGCGACCAACAGCTCCAGCTTCGATCTCGAGAACCGCATTTGGCCGCGGCCGAGTGATCCGAATTTCGAGCTGAGCCTCGGCTCGACCGGTGCACACACCATTCAGGATCAATTCCTGATTTTTCCCTCGGCGAAGCCCTTCGCCTCGAGCGGTCTCGCCGTCGGCGGCAATCCAACCAACGACACCATCTACACGACGCCGCCCGAGTACGTGCGCTCGGCGCAGCGACCCGAGGCCGTCTATCACATCCGGCTGCGCGCTCAGTCAGAGGGAAGCGGCGATGGCGGCGCACTGATGCTCGGCACCGTGCAGATCCGTCCGAATTCGGAGCGATTGCTCGTTGACGGAATTCCGCTCACCCGCGGCACCGATTACTCCGTCGATTACGATCTCGGTCGAGTGTCGTTCAATCGACCCGACACGTTATTCCCACGCCCGCGTCAGGTCACTGTGCAGTACGAAGAGAATCCCGTCTTCGAGGAGACGCCGACTTCGATCTTCGGCGCGACCGCCGAGCTGCCGTTCACCAACGGTCAAATCAACTTCACCGCTATCTCGCAGAGTCAGCGCACCAACTTTACGCGACCTCCGCTCGGCTTCGAGCCATCCGCGTCGCTCGTCGCGGGAGTGAGTGCGCTATTCAACTTCGAGCCGGATGGCCTGACCAGCCTGGTCTCCAGGCTTCCGTACGGCGCGACCACCGTCCCATCGCGGATCTCGTTCGCCGCCGAGCTCGCAGCGAGTCGGCCGGAAACCAACAAGTCGCAGCAGGCGTACCTCGAATCGTTCGAGGGTGAAGGCGGATTGCCGATCTCGCTCAACGATCCGCAATGGTATTTCAGCAGCCAGCCGGCGCTCGGTACCAAAGTGCCTTCGCGCTTCGGCGCCAACGTGTTCGATCTCGATCGCGCGACGACCCTCGCCTGGCAGAGCAATGGTCTCGACGTGCACGGCAGTGCGGTTCGCTATCGCATCGATCAGATCGATACCGCGATCACCCAGTCGGGAGTCGGTATCGCTGGTCCTGAGCCTTTGCTGTGGCTGACTCTTTATCCGCTCGGCATCGCTGGACAGCTCAGTAACACCGCCGGACGATTTCTTTGGACCGTCCCCAACGCGCCAGCCGGCCGTCGCTGGCGCTCGATTAGAACGGTGCTCAACCCGAGCGGTGCGGATATCTCGCACGCCGAGAACCTGGAGTTCTGGGCGCAGATTCCGACTGGACCCGATCAGGCGAACAATCCGATTCTCGTTTTCGACTTCGGCGAGATCTCCGAGAACTCGGTCAGCTTTGGTCCGGATACGCTGATCATCCGACTCGGCACGTTGCCGGGACAGATCGATTCCAGCTGGCACAGCAAGAAAATCCAGGGGCTCGATACGCTCAACAGTGAGCGTGATCCCTTCTCGCGTGCGTTCAACGTCGCGTCCAACGACAACGGCTTGCCCGGCGACGTGATGGATTCACTGGTGATCGAGATCGACACCGTCCCAGGCAAAGCTCCGACGTTTACGACGGTGAGATTCGCGCGTACCTGCCGCGGCGGCTACGGAATCCGACAGATCCTCGGCGATGCCAAGACCAACTGCACCATCAACAACAATCGGTTGGACGAAGAAGACATCGATGCCGACAACGTACTCAATCTCACAACGGCGGAGCGCGATCAGGAGCAGTGGTACCGTTACATCGTGAACCTTGCGGATCCATCCAAGCGCACGCGATTGGGTCAGTGCGGTCCGCCGCCTCAGCTAACCGGCCAGCCGACCGGTCCGCGCAACAACGTCTGCTGGGTCTTCTTCCGAGTTCCTTTCCGCACTCCCGATGACTCCCTCGGGCATCCATTGCTGCGACGCGCACGTGCGCTGCGCATCACCATGATCTCTGGTGACGCAGAGGGCGACAACGAGTTCAGCACCGTCCCTATAGCGCGTTTGCGTCTGACGGGCGCGCCGTGGCTCAAGGTCAGCGATCGGACCCTGCACGGAATCGCCGACGCTCAAACATCGACCGGCTTCGTTCAGTCCGGCGTCGTCGGCACCCAGGACAAGCGGGTGCGCGCCGGAATCGACTACGAATCTCCGCCGGGCGTGACTGACGCGCCGACCAGCAAGACCGTCGCGTACCAGCCCGGGCGCGTGCAGATCAACGAGCGATCGCTGCGATTGCTGGTCACCGATCTCGCACCGATGGACCGCGCGGAATCGTATTACCGGTTTCCCGAAGGTGAAAAGAATTTCATGACCTACAAGCAGCTGCGCGTCTGGGCGCGTGGCTTGAGCAGCGGTTGGGGTAAGGACGGCGAGCTGCAGTTCTACATCAAGATCGCGCGCGACGACAACAACTTCTACATGTATCGCACGCCGATCAATTCGGGTGCGACCAAGGCGGCGTGGCTCCCCGAGATCACAGTCGATTTCGAGAGACTGTTCGCTTTGCGCGCCAGGATCCAGAACGCCTACCTGCAAGGCGGGCAGCGCAACACGTGCACCGGAATCGATTCGGTGATGATCGCCAATACTCCGCTGCCGGTCGGCGCGACGCCCGCTTCACGATACGCGGCCTGCGATAGTGGCTATGTCGTGTACACCATCGACCCCGGCACGAGTCCACCGAACCTGGCAGCGGTACAGGAGCTGGCGGTCGGCATGTTGCGGTTGCCGGTTCCACCCGGCGCGAGTCCCGTGATTCCAAGCGACACCCTGGAGCTGTGGGTGGATGATATTCGGCTCGCCGGCGTGGTGAACACCACCGGCTTCGCTGGGCAGGCGGGGCTGAGCATCTCCGCCAGCGACTTCGCCGACATTCGGGTCAACGTCAGTCGCCGCGATCCGAATTTCCGTCAGCTCGCCGAGTCGCCGACGTTCCTCACCGACAACAACTGGGACGTCAGCTCGGCGTTCCGGCTCGAGAAGCTACTACCTGCCTCACTGGGCATCTCGATGCCGTTCACCGTCAACTACACGTCGGCCTCCGAGCAGCCGTTCTTCGTCTCACAGTCCGACATCCAGGGCGACGCGATCCAGGGTTTGCGCACGCCGAGGTCGGCGGCCGCATCGATGACCCTCGGCTTGCGAAGGACGAAGCCATCGACTGGCTCATTCTGGTCGCCGATTCTCAACAATCTCGCTTTGAATTCGTCGTACACCACTGGCGTCTCGCGCAGCGAGTACCAGGATGGCCAGGCCAAGAATTTCGTTGTCGGTCTCGACTTCAATTTGTCGCGCGCGCTACTGCCTGATCTCTCACGCTGGTCGCCGACGGAGATTCACATCACGTCGGCTTACACCAATGGCCACGACGACCGTTCGTCGTTTCTAAAACCCGCGATAGCGGCTGACGACTCCGCGCGACTGGTGAAAGGTCGTACTCGCACCTGGCGCAACGGCAGCAGTCTGGTTTTCCGTCCATTCAAAGCGGCGTCAGTACGGTGGGATATCACGTCGGTTCGTGATCTGCGCGGCTACGGCACCGATTCGCCGCTAGGGCTCGTGGCGACGAGCGATCGCGATCGACTGCTCGGCGCGGACGCGGGTCTCGAGCGCGAGCGCGCGATGCAGGCTGGCATCAACATCTCACCACCGATCACAGCGTGGTTCAGACCGCGGCTCGACTTCGGGACATCGTACAACATGCTGCGCGATCCAAACACCCTCGATCTGGCGAGAGAAGGGGACAGCACCAGCGCGCTGAGAATTCCGCGGCGGCTCGGAAACTCGCAGACGACGACTGCTGGTCTCACCCTCGACCTCCCGCGAGCAGTGAAGCTCCATACCGATAGCAACAGCTTCCTCCGCGGGCTGCTCGGCGGACTGCAGCCACTCGATGTGAATTTCAACCGCAGCCTCTTGTCGGTCTACGACGGGAGCGCAGCCGGCGCTTCACTCGCGTATCAGTTTGGACTCGGCGGTGTGAACGGTTTCCGTCGGATCGGTAGCGAGCTTGCCAGCAGCGTCGGTCTCGTCAATCAATTCTCGGTGAACCAAACGGTGAACCTGCCACTTGGGGCGACATTCGCCGCTCGCTACCAGCGCATCAATACTCGCAACTGGACACGCCGGCTGGAGGAGGATCAGGAGATTGTCGACGGGACGCAGACAATGTTTCCCGACTTCTCGCTGCGCTGGTCGGGCCAGCCCAAAGGTCTGCAGTGGCTGATCGCGAGTCTGGGCGCTAACGCGCGAATGCTCGAGACGCGTCAGCTGAACGGCACTCAACCGCTCTTCGGCGAGAACGTCGACGACCGCGGCGTGATGCGAATCCGCAGCTATCCTCTCAATGGATCGATCGTTTTCGTCGGACAACGGCCCCTTTCCGCAACTGTCGGGTATTCGCTGTCGAAGCGTCTCGACGATCGGCCCGGTTTAACCAGCAATGGCGACAACTCTGATTTCAGCATCGACGTCTCGAAGCCCTGGCGGCTACCTGCCTCGTGGAATCCGCGCAGCGATCTGCGGACGCGTGTGAGCTACCAGAAGAGTCAGGGACAGAATTTCGTGTTCAATCCACTCGCGCTGACCGGGGAGAGCAGATTGACTGACAACGGTCGCCGTGCGTTCAGCATGAGCGCTGACACCGATGTCGCCGACAACTTGTCGTCGAGCTTCGTCATCTCGCGCGTTCAGAGCTTCGACCGTAACCTTAACCGGCAGTTCACGCAGACTGTACTGAGTGCAGTGATGCACCTGCAGTTCTACGCTGGGGAATTCAAGTGAGATTAATGCTGTTCATTCTGACGTTCTGTCTTTTCATTGGCTGCAAGCGCGATGTGAAAGAAGGGAGTGCCGCGACTGCGTCGGAGTCAAACGCAGCCTCGAGCGGCTCGACCGCGACCGGTTTCAGCGGAACCGCTGCCTATAACTACGCCAAGGCGCAGGTGGATTTCGGGCCGCGTGTCCCAGGAACGCCGGCTGCGAAGAAGGCAGGCGACTGGATCATCAGCCAGATGCGCTCGCGCGCGGACACGGTGATCGTGCAGTCGTTTCTGTACACGACCAAAGACGGCAAGAAGCTTCCGCTGCGAAACATCCTCGCGCGTTTCCGCCCTGATCTCACCGAGCGTGTTCTCTACCTGACCCATTGGGACTCGCGTCCAACTTCCGACGCGCCCGGTGCCACCGAAGCCCAGAAGAAGATACCGGTGCCCGGCGCCAATGACGGCGCGTCTGGGGTCGGGATGTTTGTCGCGCTCGGTGACGCGCTCAAAAAGACGAAGCCAAATGTCGGCGTCGACCTGCTGTTTACCGACGGCGAGGATTACGGCGACTTCGGTCCACCCGAAGTCGATGTGCTGATCGGCGCGAAATATTTCGCCAACCATTTACCGTCCCCGGGATACAAACCGTTATATGGCGTGCTCTGGGATATGATCGGCGACAAGGATCTGCGGATTCCCTACGAGATGAATTCATTCCAGCAGGTGCCGGAGGTCGTTTCGCGCGTGTGGCAGACAGCGGCCGACATGGGTTACGGCAACGTCTTCGTGCAGGAGAGCGGAGGAGCCGTGATCGATGATCACGTGCCGCTACTCAACGCCGGCTTGCGCGTGATCGACGTCATCGATCTGACCTATCCCCCGCACCACACCCCGCAGGACACGATGGACAAGATCTCACCAAGATCACTCGCAATCGTCGGCGACGTTGCTACCGCACTCGTGACCCGTAAGTAGCGTTTCCCCCTCTCGCCTCTCGCCTCCCTCCTCCCGCAATGAAAGGCAAGCTGACGGTCCTCATGATCACGGCATTCGTGGACATGCTGGGCCTGGCGATGATCATCCCGCTGCTTCCTTTCTACGCGACGAAAATGGGTGCGTCCGCGACGATCGTCGGCGTTTTAATCGCCGCCTTTTCGATCGCACAGCTCGCCAGCGCTCCGCTGTGGGGACGTTTTTCCGATCGGTACGGCCGCCGGCCCGCGTTACTGGCCGGACTCCTGATCTCGGCGATCGCGTACGTGATCTTCGCGTACGCCAGCACTCTCTGGCTGCTGTTGATCTCCCGCATCGTCCAGGGATTCGGCGGCGGCACCATCGGAGTAGTACAGGCCTATGTCGCGGACGCCAGCAATCCCAACGATCGCGCGAAAAGTCTTGGCTGGTTGTCAGCTGCAACGAGTTTCGGCGCCGTCGTTGGACCGGCAATCGGCTCGGTGCTGATTCATTGGGGACGCCACGCACCGGGAATCGCGTCAGCGATTTTCTGCGTTCTGATCAGCATTTTCGCCGGCATCTACCTGCGCGAATCCAATGAGGAGATGCTGACGACCAGCGAGCGCCAGGT
>DASTGU010000028.1:0-4312 GCA_035718845.1 Gemmatimonadaceae bacterium
CATCGTCGCCGCCTGATGCTGATCGCCGGCGCAATTCTGATCGTCGCCGGATATCTCGCACATCGATTCGTCGGCAGTGGATTCCTGCCGGAGATGGATGAGGGCGCCTTCGTGCTCGACTACTACACTCCGGGCGGCACCGCGCTCGCCGAAACGGATCGCGAGATCCACATCGTGGAGCGGATCCTGGCGCAGACTCCGGAGATCGTAGGGACGTCGCGACGTACGGGCGCTGAGCTAGGGCTCTTTGCGACCGAGCAGAACACCGGCGACATCGTCGCGCGTCTGAAACCGGCCAGCCAGCGCTCCCGGTCGATCTTCGACGTCATCGACGATGTTCGCGTCAAAGTCGAGACTGCATTGCCGCGACTGCGCGTCGAGTTCGTGCAGATACTCTCCGACGTCATCAACGATCTCGCCGGGTCGGCACGACCCGTCGAAATCAAATTGTTCGGTCCAGATCTCGACCGCCTGGAGGCGTACGCGAAGAGTCTCGAGCCCGATCTCGAGAAGATCGACGGACTCGAAGATCTCTACAACGGCGTCAGCGAGCCCAGTCCTGAGCTCGACATGCACATCAACGAAGCCGAGGCGAATCGCGCGGGACTCACCGCTCAGGACGTCGCCAACGCGGCGATGGGTGCGCTGCTGGGCGCCGAGGCCGGTGAGGTCCGGCTCCAGGATCGAGCGATCGGCGTGCGGGTGAGGGCGCCGGATTCCGTGCGCTTCAGCCGAACCCAGCTGTCGGCGCTGCCGATCGTCTCAGCACAAACGGGCGCGACGGTTCCCCTCGGAACTCTTACGACATTCGAGCCGATCGAAACCCGCGCCGAATTGCTGCGCGAGAATCAACAGCAGATGATCGCCATCACTTCCGACGTCAGTGACCGCTCACTCGGCTCGGTCATGAACGATGTCAAAGACGTGCTCGCGAAAAAACCGCCGCCGGCGGGAATCAGGTTGGAGCTCGGCGGACAATACGCCAGCCAGCAGGAAGCGTTTCGCGGCCTGCTGCTGGTGCTGGCGCTGGCGGTGGCCAGCGTCGTTGCAGTCATGGTGCTGCAGTTCCAATCGTTCGTCGAGCCGCTGGTGGTTTTGTTGGCCGCGCCGTTGTCGTTCGTTGGTGCGATGGTGCTGCTATTGATAACGGGCACTCCGCTCAACGTCTCATCCTTCATGGGACTGATACTGCTGGTTGGCCTGATCGTGAAGAACGGAATCATTCTGCTCGATTTCACTCGTCATCGGATGCTGCAATCGGGAATTGCGCTCGAACCCGCAATTGTTGAAGCAGCGCGGGTGAGATTGCGCCCGATTCTGATGACGACGTTGTGTACGCTGTTCGGGCTGCTGCCGCTCGCACTGGGACTTGGGGCCGGGAGCGAATTGCAGAAACCGCTGGCCCTGGCGGTGATCGGCGGACTCGCGTTGTCGACGCCGATCACGCTCTTTCTGGTGCCGACGCTGTTGATTGCGGTACGCGGCAGGGACTATCGCCTCGCGAGAGCGAGGGAATGATCGCGCGCCAGCGGTGAATGTCGGCTGCTTACACCGTAGTTTTACACCATGGCGAATGAACCAATCGCGCATCCCCCCGAGACCCTCGAGGGATGGTATGCGCTGCACCAGATCTTCCGCTTCAAGGAAACAACTCCTTCCGTGAGGGAGCTCACCCGATTGGCGCATGCTGCCGAAGCCGCGCTGCGTCCGGGTGGGAAGGGTAGGGGGAAAACGAAGTCACAGCCTGCTTCACAAGCAGGCTGGAGCTGCTTCGTACGACTGATCGGTTCCAGCTCTCAGCTGATGGCGATTCATTTTCGCGATTCGCTCGACGCGATCGCGCATGCGGAAGACCAGATGAGAGCCACGGAGATCTTCATAGACTCCGAGCTGTCTTACGCTTTCCTCAGTGTCACCGAGGCAGGGCTATATCACATTACGGCTGATCTCGCGCGTGCGGCAGTTGCGCGGGGAGGACAAGTCGGAGACGCCGAATACACGCGCACTCTCGCAGGTCGCGCCACCGCGGAGCGAGAGAGCGAGCACGTCAAACGCAGACTGTATCCGCCGATTCCAGTTGAAATGCCGTACGTCTGCTTTTACCCGATGTCGAAGCGGCGTGATGCCGATCAGAACTGGTACACGCTGCAGCTCGACGAGCGCAGCAGACTTATGTACAGCCACGGTCTTACCGGCCGTCGCTACGCGGGCCGCGTACAGCAGATCATCACTGGCGCAATCGGACTCGATGCGTGGGAGTGGGGCGTCACGCTCTTCGCCAAGGATCCCCTCGATTTCAAGAAGCTGGTGACGGACATGCGCTTCGATGAAGTAAGCGCGAAGTACGCCGAGTTCGGCGACTTTTACGTCGGGAAGCTCATTTCCTCTTAGCGCGCTTCACCGGTGTTCGCCGTTTTGGCTCCGGTCTCGGCAGCGAGAAGGTGAACACCGAGCCTTCGCCCGGAACGCTCCTTACGGTGAGGTCGCCTCGCATCGCACGCGCGAGATCGCGACTGATGGCGAGGCCGAGTCCGGTGCCTTCGTGCGCGCTGGAGAGAGACCGCCCGAGCTGAACAAAGGGCTCGAATATCGCCTCCAGCTTGTCATCGGCGATGCCAACGCCGGTGTCGCGGACGATGATGTGGGCGAATTTCTCTTCTGCCTGGCACGCGACGCGAATCTGTCCGCCACGGTTTGTGAATTTGACTGCGTTTGACAACAGGTTCAGGAGCACCTGCTCCACTTTGGATCGATCGCCGACAGCCGGGCACTCCTGGTCTGCCTCATCGATCGTGAGCGAAATGTCTTTGCCGCGCGCCTGCGGCTCGATCAGCGGCACTACAGCGCCGATGATATCGCTCAACGAGAACTCGGAGAGCTCGTAATTCAGCTGGCCCGCCTCGATGCGGCTGAAGTTCAGCAGATCCGAGATGATTCGCATTAAGTGCTGCTGGCTGCGGCGAATCCGTTCGATGTAATCCCGCTGCTCGGAGGTCGTCGGTCCACCGAGTCCGAGACTGAGCAGCTCTGCGTAACCGCCAATCGCGTTGAGAGGGGTGCGGAGCTCGTGTGACATCGCGGTGAGAAATTCACTCTTGGCGATGTTCGCCGATTCGGCTTGCGCGACGCGCCGCGCGTCGGCGATCGCGCGCAGCTGGGCGTTTCGCCGCTCGGTCAGATCTCGGGTGACTTTCGCAAATCCGATCAGCTCGCCGGTCTCGTCGCGAACGGCGGTTATGAGCACGTTCGCCCAGAACGCAGTGCCGTCTTTGCGAATGCGCCAGCCCTCTTCCTCGAATCGCCCTTCGGCCGTAGCGACTTCGAGCTCATGCTGCGGGTGGCCGATTGCTACTGCCTCGGGCGGATAGAATACCGAGAAGTGCTGACCGATGATTTCGTCGGCAGCGTAACCTTTGAGTCGTTGAGCTCCTTCGTTCCAGGTTGCGATGTAGCCGGACGGGTCGAGCAGGAAGATGGCGTAGTCGCGCACGGACTCGACCATCAGCTGATAGATGCGGCCGCCGTGATGGATGGCGTGCGCGAGTCGCGACTTGCCGATCGGAGTGATCGGCGTCTTACCGCTTTCGGGGATCTGCTCGAGCTTGGGCGCCCGATTTGAGAGCGGATGTTTCTTTTTTCTATCAGCAGCCATGCGCCGCATTTGCCGCAACGAGCGTGCTCGCGAACTGGGTGGCCGGTGTCCTACCGCCGGAATAATTGCTCCGCAGAGCGGAGCAATCGGGACGGCGGGATTTGAACCCGCGACCCCCTGAACCCCATTCAGGTGCGCTACCGGGCTGCGCTACGTCCCGTGCCGGTTTAGTCCGTGCGGACTGCGGATAATACTTGGCCGCGTACTTCCTTACAACCGTCCTCACTCGGCCCGTCGGGAATCTTCTATTGACAGATTCTCAGGGCGACAGTACAGGTGTAACCCCCACCCTACCCAGACCACGCGCTTCACCAGTGCAACTCCGTGCACTGGTGAGCCGCGGCAGCTGGCAGCGTCTGTCACTCTCAACCAGTACAGGAGGCTGTATGCGTTTGAGTTGTGCCCTGGTCGCCGCCGCATTGTTGCTGGGCCCCATTCCCGCCGTTGCGCAAACACGCACCGTGACGGGAACGGTCGTCGACGCCTCTACGGGTCAGCCACTCGAGGGAGCCCGAGTTTCCGTGCGCGGCACCGCGCTCACCACCACCACCGGTGCGTCCGGCCAGTTTACAATCGGCAGCGTACCGCAGTCAGGTGTCACCATCACGATCAGACGAATCGGCAGCAATCCCGTCGAGATCGTCGTAGCTCCGGGACAGA
>DASTGU010000029.1:0-2149 GCA_035718845.1 Gemmatimonadaceae bacterium
CAGGCACCGCGTGGCTGATCGAGGCACAATCGCTTGTGGAATCGACGCTCGGCGCATCGCACGCGACGACGCGTGCAAATGCGGGATTGTATCGAGTACCTCCTCGGTAACGTTGCGCACGGTCCGGACTACCGGAAGTTCGACGCGCGAGCGCGCGGCGCCGAGGGCGCATTTCAAGCGGCAAAGCAGATCGTCGACGGCGACAACATCCGCGGTCTGATCGATCTCGTTCGTGCGGAAACGGAGGCCGATCTGCTCGTTCAGGCGGACGCCTTCCTCAACGATGATGCGTTAACGGCAGCAGCGGTCATCGCGGGCGGAGCGCTCGAAACGTTCCTTCGCGGGATCCTCGACATGCATGCGATCGCGTGGCAACAGCGCGGGGACCGCGGGATCGCGACGTACAACAACGCGATCGCGGCGTACCGGAAGGCGAACCCCGCCGCTCCTCTTTACACGGCCGCGACCAGCGACTCGATCTCGGGCTGGGCGAAGATGCGCAACGACGCAGCACACGAACCGCTGACATTTTCCGAAGAAGTCCCCGAAGGAACAGGTCCGGCAGATGATCGACGGGGTACGCCTGCTGATCGGGAGCATCAAATAGTCAGCCCCCGACGCCTTGGCGACAGGCCGCTGACGCCGCGGAAATGCGCGGACGGTGCTCCTCGCCGAAGGCGTCGCGCGCGCCGAACGCCGCGGAGCCAGCCGGTGGACTAGACAGCATGGTTGGACCAGCGCTCACGCGAGCGTGGGTTACGCGACCCACCTTGTGGAGAGCTGCGCAGAGCCACAGCGGGAGGCTGGTCCATGCAAATGGTGCGCTTCGTCGGTCTGGACGTCCACAAGGACAGCATCGCGATCGCAATAGCAGACAGCAGCGGGAGCGATCCCTCGCTCGTCGCGGTTGTGCCGAATGACACGGCGGCACTGATACGGCGGCTGAAGAAGCTTGGCAGGGGAAGACGGCTGTCGTGCTGCTACGAGGCAGGCCCGACCGGGTATGGGCTCTGCCGCGATTTGAATCGGGCAGACATCGAGTGTCGGGTCGTTGCGCCGTCGCTCGTGCCGGTGCAGGTCGGCAGCCGCGTAAAGACGGATCGGCGTGACGCCGTGAAACTGGCGCGCTTTCTGCGGTCGGGCGACCTTACCGAGGTCACCGTACCGGACGCCGCGACGGAGGCGATGCGGGACCTCGAGCGCGCTCGCGAAGATGCGAAGCGGGCCGAGCGAACGGCGCGGCATCACCTCTCCAAGTTCCTACTCAGGCACGGCCGGATCTATCCGGGTAAGACCGCTTGGACGACGAAGCACCTGGAGTGGGTGCGGCAACAGCGATTCGAGCAGCAGGCGCAGCAGCGCGTGCTCACCGATTACTTGCATGCCGTCGAGGAGAGCAGCGATCGGGTGGAGAGGCTGACCAACGACATCCGCGAACTGGTGGAGAGCTGGTCGCGAAAGCCGCTCGTCGATGCCCTCCAGGCGCTGCGCGGGATCCAGCTCGTCACCGCCGTCATCCTCGCGGCCGAGCTCGGCGATATGCGCCGATTCAAGACGGCGCCGCAGCTGATGGGCTACCTCGGGCTGGTGCCCTCCGAGCACTCGAGCGGGGAGACGAAGAAACGCGGTGCGATCACAAAGACGGGCAACGCGCACGTCAGACGCATCCTCACGGAGTCTGCCTGGGCGTACCGCTTCCGGCCCGCGATGAGCCGCGCGATCCGCCAGCGCGGCGGTGGCGCGTCACCGGACGTAAAGCGCATCGCCTGGAAGGCGCAGGAGCGGCTGCACAAACGCTACTGCCGACTGAGCGGTCGCGGGATGAGCCGGCAGAAAGTCATCACCGCGATCGCGCGTGAGCTGGCTGGCTTTGTCTGGGCGATCGGCCAGCAAAAGAAACTCCTAGCCTGAGGAACTGAGCGGCAGAGGCAGCCGGCCGCGGCGCCGGCCAAAGGGGAACCCTCGCAATAGCTATGGACAGCGGCTGACGCCGCCACGTCCGCCCGCTAGACCGAGGCAGCCCCCGACGGATGAGGGTCATGCGGTAGCCAACCCGCGAATCTCAGGCTGATCAGCCGTCGACACCACTCCACGGCCGGCTGCCTCTGCCGCTCACGAAAAGGACTTGCGTCCAACCATCTCAGCTATC
>DASTGU010000030.1:0-26561 GCA_035718845.1 Gemmatimonadaceae bacterium
GCGCGCCGGAACCACGCGCGTGACTTGTGTCAAACGCTGAATTCGACGCGCCCGGACAACACCGATGAGCGCCGCAGAATCATGCGAGACCTCTTTGGTGCCGGTGGCGATACAGTCTGGATCGAGCCGCCGTTCTTCTGCGATTACGGCGAGAACATTCACCTCGGCGGGCGCGTCTTCTTCAACTTCAATTGCGTCGTGCTCGATGTCTGCCCCGTGACCATCGGTGACTTCAGCATGTTTGGTCCGGCAGTGCAGATCTACACGCCGCTCCATCCGCTGAGTGCGGCAGCGCGTCGCGGCAAAGAATACGGCAAGCCCGTGGTGATCGGATCCGATGTGTGGGTGGGTGGCGGTGCAATCATCCTACCAGGAGTTACAATCGGCGACCGCGCCGTCATCGGGGCCGGCAGTGTCGTAACCCGCGATGTTCCCGCTGACGTTTTCGCCGCCGGCAATCCGTGCCGAGTCATTCGGGCGATCACGGAGTAAGCGAGCTCGACCTACGCCGCCTTCAACGGCCCCACGAATTTGTATGTAGCGAGAATAATCCCCGACGCCATGGCTTTCGTGCTCACCAAGTCGAACGAGCGGGCCGGAGTTCCCTCCGCAAAGAATTTCTTCCCCGTCCCGATCACGGTCGGATAGATCGCGAGCACGATCTCGTCCGCCAATCCGTTCTCGAGCACCGGCGATGTCAGCGTGCAGCTGCCCGAGAGAATGAGATCCGGTCCGTCCTGCGACTTAACGCGCCGAATGCCGGCGATGATATCGCGTCCAAGATCCTCGAACGGACCCCACTCGAGACTCTGCGGACGATGCGTCGCGACGTACTTCTTCGCCGCGTTCAATCTGTCCGCGAACGGACCACTCGGCGCCTTCGGCCAAAACCCCGACCACATATCGTAGGTGCGACGGCCGAGTATTAGATCGAATTTCGCACCGTGCGCGGCGAGTAGTTCCTCGCGGCCGGCTGGCGTGCGATAAGGCGCGGTCCAATCGACGTAGGGGAAACCGTCCTCGCCGGACGACTGCATCACGCCGTCCAGCGAGATGTGCTCGATGATCTTCAGCTTTCTCATTTGCTTCTCGCCTTCGCGGATGAAGAACCTTTCCTGGCGGCTTTGCGGGGAGACGAGGCACTACGACTCGCTTCGATCTGGGTCGCGACGACATCGTCCTGCTCCTCGTACATCTCACGGATCTCGATCTCGCCTTCCCACTTCGGCCAGTAACGCTGGTGCAGCTCGGTGAATCTATGCGCTTCCTCGAGCGCTTCCTCCTTCGACGCCAGGTTGAAGATCGAGAATCCGCCGATGACTTCCTTCGACTCGCTGAACGGACCATCAGTCGTCACGATCTTCCCCTTCGTGATACGCATGCGCGCGCCCGCCGACGTCGGCTTGAGCCCGCCGAACGAAACCATCTTGCCCTGCCTGGTTGCTTCCTGGCCGAGCTTGTCGATCGCTTCCATCAACTCCATCGGCGGCGGGCCGGACGCGGCGAGATTTTCGGGGCCGCTCACGATGAACATGTACCGCATAGTCGTTGTCTCCACAGGGGTTTAACCTGGCGAAGCCGACTGTTTCGGCTCGCCTCTACCTAACGTCGAACGAAGGTGGCTGAAATCGACAAGCCGGTTAGCTTGGGCTTATTGTCGATTTTCCTGCCCGTTCTACGTCGTAAGCATAGAAGCCGCACTCCCGAACGGCATCCTCAAGCTGGAGTATGAATGACCCGCGTACGTGTACACAACTTTACGATCTCCCTCGACGGCTATGGCGCCGGCCCGCGCCAGACTCTCGAGAATCCGCTTGGCGAAGGAGGCGAGGAGCTGCACAAATGGTATGTGTCGACCCGCACATTCCGCCGCATGGTTACCGGTAAGGACGGTGGCAGCACCGGCATCGACGATGAAATGGCATCGCGTTTTGGCCAGGGCATCGGCGCGTACATCATGGGCCGCAACATGTTCGGTCCGGTTCGCGGCGACTGGCCCAACTACGATTGGCGTGGCTGGTGGGGCGAGAACCCGCCATACCACACGCCGGTATTCGTGTTGACCAACTACGCCCGTCCGCCACTCGAGATGGAGGGCGGCAACATCTTCCACTTCGTCACTGGTGGTATCCACGAGGCGATGGAACGAGCGAAGGCCGCAGCCGGCGAAAAGGATGTGCAGATCGGCGGCGGCGTTTCGACGGTGCGCCAATATCTGAAAGAGCGCCTGATCGACGATCTGCACATTGCGATCTCGCCGATCCTGCTCGGCTCCGGCGAGAATCTCTACTTCGGCATCGATCTACCCGCACTCGGCTATGAGTGCACGTCCCATGTGCCCACGCCCAACGCAACCCACGTCGTACTGTCGAAGCGTCGGTAACTCCACGCGAAACTATTGAGAGGTGAAATCTTGAAGCCAGCCAAGAACACGATTTGTCTCTGGTACAACGGCGGTGCCGAGGACGCGGCGAAGTTCTACGCCGCGACGTTTCCAAATTCGTCTGTCGATGCGGTGCACCCCGCGCCGGGAGATTTCCCGTCTGGCAAGAAAGGAGACGTGCTCACCGTCGAGTTTACGGTGATGGGCATTCCCTGCCTCGGCCTCAACGGCGGTCCCGCGTTCAAGCCGACCGAAGCTTTCTCATTTCAGGTGGCGACTGACGATCAGGCCGAGACCGATCGCTACTGGAACGCTATCGTCGGCAACGGCGGCGAGGAGAGCGCGTGCGGTTGGTGCAAGGACAAGTGGGGACTGTCATGGCAGATCACGCCCGTCGCTCTGACAAAGGCGATCGCCGATCCTGATCCCGCCGCTGCCAAGCGCGCCTTCGACGCGATGATGCAAATGCAGAAGATCGACATCGCTACGATTGAGAAGGCGCGGCGCGGGTGACGATTAGACGGATGGACAACATTCTGCTCGTGGTCGAAGACCTCGAGCGGATGAAAGCGTTCCTGACTGAGCTCGGGATGGAGCTCGAAGGTCAGATGGATGTCGAGGGTCCGTGGGTCGATCGCACCATCGGGCTCGAGAACGTTCGCTGCACCATCGCGACGATGCGCACTCCTGACGGGCACGGCAAAATCGAGCTCGACAAGTTTCACACACCTGACGCGGTCACATTCGGGCCGACGGACACACCGGTGAATGCGTTGGGATTACGTCGGATCATGTTCCTCGTCGAAGACATCGACGCCGACGTCGCGCGCTTGCGCAGACACGGCGCTGAGCTGATGGGCGACATCGTACAGTTCGAGAACGCGTACAGACTCTGTTACATGCGCGGGCCGGAGGGCATCATCGTCGCGCTCGCCGAACAAGTTGGCAAACGGGCACAGTAACTGGTGAACGAGGAAGAAGATGCGACTTGATATCTATGTGAATTATCGCGGACGTTGTGAGGAAGCTTTCCACTTCTACGAGCAGCAGCTCGGCGGAACGATCACCAGCATTGCGCGGCATCGCGACGCGCCCAATCCCAACATTCCGGCCGACTGGAAAGACAAGGTGCTGCACGCGCGGATCAACATCGCCGGCGTTGTGCTGATGGGCGCCGACATCCCGCAGGCCGAACCGATGCGGAGCTCGTATCTGACGCTGACGGTCGATAGCGAGAAGGAGGCGGAGCGTCTGTACAAGGTGTTGGGCGACGGCGGGGAGATCTTCATGAAGCTCGAGAAGACACCCTTCGCAAATCGTTTCGCGATGCTGCGGGATAGATTCGGCACATCATGGATGCTGCTGCATGAAGCTGCGGCTCAATAGGGCGGAGAAAAGAATGAACACACGACTGATCTATCTGAGCATCGCCGTAATCGGCTGGGCCGCTGCTGCTGGATGTTTCAAGAGCGCCACCGCGCACGTGGCAACGCAGCGACCACCAACGCCGCCATGCGGCCCGGGACTCGACATCAAGAACACTGCGAGAGATTCGCGCTGCTTCGAGCTTCGGACTTACACCGTAAATGCGGGCAGCTCCGCCGATGTCTTGCACAAGCGGTTTCGTGAGCGGACGATCGCGCTCTTTCAGAAGCACGGGATGACTGTCATCGGATTCTGGCAGCCGGTGGCGCGGCTCGATCAACTCGTCTACATCCTCGCCTACCGCGACGCAGCGGCGCGAGATTCGGCGTGGGCGGCGTTCAACGCCGATCCGGACTGGGTGAAAACACGGACGGAGATGCAGGTGAGCGTGAACGTCGACAACACCTTTATGGTGGCGACGGACTATAGCCCGATAAAATGAGTCTGCGGTCAGGGCGAGATGAGCGAACGTCGGGTCAAACGAGGTGGTGCGCCAGAGCGAGCATGTCGATTTTGCGGCTGCGTGTTCGTCGCCCTGATATAGGAACCCACTAAGGAGCACGCAGTGTCAAAGGTTGTCGCAGTTATGTCCATGTCACTCGACGGCTTCGTCGCGGATCGCAACGACGGCGTCGGGGAAGTGTTCGGCTGGTACATGGGCTCGGGCAATGTCGAATTCAAAACGGGCGGGTCGGATCCGATGACGTTCAACGTGTCGGCGCCCAGCGCGCAGCACCTTCGCAGTCTGTGGTCGGAGCTCGGCGCGGTGCTCACCGGCCGCCGCACGTTCGACAAAGCCGAGGGCTGGGGCGGAAATCACGCGTGGGGACCAGCGTTCGTCGTAACCCACGACATTCCGAAAGGCTGGCCGCGTCCGAATTCCACGGTGAACTTCGTCACCGACGGCATCGAGAGCGCGGTCAGGCAAGCGAAAGCCGCCGCACGCGGCAAGAACGTCGCCGTACACGGCGCCGACACCATTCAGCAGCTACTTAATGCCGCCCTCCTCGACGAGGTCTCCGTCGACATCGCCGCAGTGCTCCTCGGCGATGGCATTCGGCTCTTCGATCATCTCACCAACGCGCCCGCCGTTCTCGGCAACCCGACCGTCATCGCCGGCAACGGCGTCACGCATCTGCGCTATCCGGTGCGCAATGCGTAGTCGTACGCGCGGAGCCTATGGAGTACAGGCCGGCGCCTGACCTGCGACGATTTTCGCCAACGGAGTCTTGCCCGCCGCACTCAGCGTCGAGTTCAACGCGCTGAAATCCGCGCCGTTGATCGCGCGCCACGCAGCAATGGAGTTCGCGACATCGTTGCACGATTTCTGGTAAGCGGCGAGCATCGCCACTGTCGGCGCGACGTCGCCGTTCTCGAAGTTGCCGAGCTGGGTGAGAAGCCGGTTCACCGACTGCACCAGCGTTGGACGCCGATCGACGCCGAAGCCGGCACCACCAAAGTTGAAGCCGACGCCCGTTGCCGAGCCACCCAGCGTGTCGAGCTTGGCGATGTACTCGCGAATGGCCTTCGCGGCAGCGCTCGTTGAATCAGTTCCGATGATCGTGCGCAGCTGCAGGCGCGTGGTATCCGTCTGCTTGAATGCATCGAACGCCACCTGCTCAAGTGCGCGCAACTTTCTGATCAACACGTCCTGCGCCTTCAGCGCGGCGAGAGTCACCGGCGACCGTGGATCGCTGGTGACAGTCACCTTTTGCGACTGCGATTTTCCCATCGCGGTGAGACGCACGGTATAAGTACCCGGCGGCACCAGCGAGCCTTCGGGAGATGCCGGCGTCAGACCAGGATTGGCGTTGATCTCGAAGGTGTGCTCGAATGCCGGGGGTGGATCGTAGCGCATATCCCAGTTCACGCGGTGCATGCCGGCGTCCGTCGGTAGCGGCTGCTCGACTTTCACCCAGAAGTTCGGATGCGGCGGACGCGCCGCTTCGAGCACCGGCGGAATCGGATCGCTCGAGTAGTGACGCACCCCCACGCCGGTCGAATCCAGCACGTCCAGCGTCACTCTCCCACTCGGCTTCGATCCAAGCCAGTAGTAGATGATCGCGCCGTCGGGCGGATTGAGCGCGTGCGGCACTTCGGGTGGGAATGGTGTGTCGGCGCCGACGTTTCGACGGACACGCACTGCGCCGTCGGGTTTGAAGAGGTGCATGGCCTCGCTCGCCGTCGCGTTGTTGATCTGCCGCAGCACGGCGTAATCGTCGAGCACGAAAATCCCACGACCGTACGTTCCCACGATCAGGTCATTGCCGTGGATCGCGATGTCGCGAAACGACGTCGTCGGCAAATTGAGCATCAGCGACTGCCAGGAATCGCCGTCGTCGAACGAGACGTACATCGCGCTCTCAGTGCCGAGGAAAAGCAGACCGGGTCGCTTCGGATCTTCGCGCAGGATGCGCGCGTAGCTGCCATTCGATTCACCGGTGGCGAGGCCGTTGGTGATCAACGTCCACGTCTTCCCGTAATCGCGCGTGCGATAGACGTACGGGTTGTAATCAGCCCAACCGCGCGCGTCGACCGTCACATACGCTTCGGCGGGGTTGGTGTGCGAAGGTTCGACGGAGTGGACCTGGCCCGGCCGATTGAAGCTCGACGCATCGCTCCACGTTTTGCCATTGTCCCGCGTGAGTTTCACGAGGCCAGTATTGATGCCGACCCAGATCGTGCCGCGCGCGATAGGAGATGCGCCAATCGACATGATCGTTCCCGGAATCGGCTCGCCTGGCTTCGGCGTCGCGGTATCCGCGGGAACCGGGAAATTCCCCGGATACGCCAGGTTGGGCGACATCTTCGTCCAGTGCACGCCGCCGTCCGTCGTTGCCATCAGATACTGGTAGCCAGCGAACAAGCGGTGTGGATCGAAGGGATCGAACAGCAGTGGCGCGTCGCTGTTGACGCGTAGATGGAGCGACTGGTCCTGCGCCGCGCTCACATTCACCCACTGCTCGCTCGGATAGGAAATCCTGATCACGCCGTTGCCAGTCGCATACACACTGTTCGCGTCGAGCGGATCGGGCAGCACGGTGCCCCATTCCCATCCATTCACCGGATTCCAGTCGAGCGGCGTCACCGCACCGAGGTTGCCTCGTGCCCGCGTGCGCACTGCGCCGGCGTCCTGCTGCGACGCGTAGATCCAGTACGGGAACGAATTGTCGGTCGAGATGTGATAGACCTGTTCGGTCGACTGATTGTACCACGAGCTCCAGGTCTGGCCGCCGTCCAGGGTGACGATCGCGCCCTGATCGTAGCCGAGTATGATGCGCTTGCCGTTGGTGGGATCGATCCAGCCTTGTTGCGGATCGTCGCCGCCCGGCGCACCTCTGAAACCGGTGAAAGTGTTGCCGCCGTCGCGCGAGATGTACGACGCGGTGTTGAAGACGTAGACGATGTCGGGATTCTTCGGATCGACATAGACGCCACAGTTGTAGCCGCCCTGCCCATTGCGAATGCGAGTGTCCTGCGCATCCATCTGCTTCCACGTCGCGCCGCCGTCGTCGGAGCGGAAGAGGCCGATATTGGTGACGAAATACACGCGCTGCGCATTGGTGCCATTCGCCACCGCGATCGATGTGCGACCGGCAATGCGCGGCAATCCGCTGCCGGTGAGCTCCTTCCACGTAACGCCACCGTCCAGTGATTTATAGATCGCAGTGCCCGTCGGACCCTGCGGGCGACCACCGCCGCCTCCTCCACCGAATAATCCGCCCGCCGGGACAACCGGGGGCCCACCCGGCGGCGGCGCCGTGTAGTGACGCACCGTCGTCGCGAAGACGATGTCCGGCTGGTCAAAGGCAATCGCCAGCTTCTGAATTCCGGTCGAATCATCCACGAACAGCGTGCGCGACCAGGTGCTCCCGCCGTTGGTAGAACGATAGACTCCGCGGTCAGGCGTCTTGTGCCGGAAATCGCCCTGCGCCGCGACCAGAACCACGTTCGCGTCGCGTGGATCGACGACGATGCTCGGGATCTGCTTCGTCTTCTCGAGACCGATGTGCGTCCACGTCGTCCCGGCGTCAGTGCTCTTGTACATGCCGTTGCCTTCGGCGATTCCGCCGCCGGTGATCAAGTCGCCGGTGCCGACGTAAATCGTGTTCCCGTTCGATGGCGCGACTTCCACCGCCCCCACGACCTCGGCGTCTTTGACGTTGTCGAAGATCGGCCACCACGTCGCACCGGCGTTGGTGGTCTTCCACACGCCGCCCGCGGGCAGGCCGATGTAGAACGTGCCCGGCTCCCCGACCACCCCGGAGACGGCGGAAATACGACCGCCGCGAAAGGGGCCGACATTGCGCCAGACAAGTCCGGAGAGCAGATCGGGTTTTACGGGCGTCGCCGCGACTGAGAGGGCCGCAGCGCCGAGAGTGAGAGCGACAGCGAGTTTGGTGTTCATCGAATACTGAATGGAAGAAGTAGGTTGGACTTCTCTAATATGCATCTCCCGCGGGTGGTAAGTTTTCAGGTATCACTCACCGTGGTATCTGACCATGCCAGCCATCATCCCTTCCCAGGCAGCAGACATTCCTTACAACATGACCACCACCGGCTTCGACGTGCCCGGATTCCGGATCGTCGACAACCTCGGGGTGGTGCGCGGTGTCGTCGTGCGGTCGCGATCAGTTTTCGGCACCGCCGGCGCAGCACTCCAGACGATTTTCGGCGGGAACATCTCGCTGTTCACCGAGCTCGCCGAGCGAACCCGCAGGCAGGCGTTCGATACGATGCTGGTGCAGGCGCATGGGGCGGGCGCCGACGCGGTGATCGGCATTCGCTACGATGCGAACGAAATCATGAAAGGCGTGACCGAAGTTTTGTGCTATGGCACCGCCGTCCGCGTGGAGGCGCTGTAGGTGAGACCGCTTCGCTATTCGATCAACGTCACCCTCGACGGTTGCGTTGACCATCGCACGGCGATCCCCGATGAAGATTTGCATCGTCACGCCGCCGAGAATCTCGCGGGCGCCGACGCTCTGATATTCGGCAGAGTGACTTACGGGATGATGGAGTCCGCGTGGAAGATATCGCCGTCTGGAGCGCTGCCCGACTGGATAGAGCCCTGGATGGAGCCGTTCACGCGCACTATCGACGCGGCGAAGAAATACGTGGTGTCGAGCACCCTCGATCGCGTCGATTGGAACGCCGAGCTCATTCGCGGCGATATCGGCAATGCGGTTCGGCGTCTCAAAGCGCAGCCGGGTAAGGGACTGTTCGTCGGCGGCGTGACTCTGCCAAAGGCGTTGGCGGAGCTCGATCTGATCGATGAGTACGAGTTCATCGTGCACCCGAGAGTAGTCGGTCACGGCCCGACGTTGTTCGCCGGCCTGTCGAGGCTTCTCGATCTCGAGCTCATTGGCCAGGTGAAACTCAGGTCGGGTGCGGTGGCGATGCAGTACTTGCCGAGAAGGTAGGACATATGCCAGACCCGTTCGTGTACGACAAGGCGAAATACCATTACGGCGGGAACTACCCAGAGGATCTCCCAGACGACCAGGCGTTCGTCCACACCGGTCTCTACCTCGGTTGGATCATCGACAACGATCTTTACTCCGAGATGTTTCGCGACGAGTCTGCGGAACTGATCACACGCTTCAAGGCCCGTGAGATCACGGGTCCCGAAGTCTACGAGAGCTGGGACGGCTGCCTGATCGACTACATGCTGAGCGATGATGGCAACGCATTCTCCCGCGCGTACTTCGACTTCGAGCGCGGGAGTTTCCTGCAGGACTACGACGAGGTGCTCGGCAGCGATTATCCGTCGCTGTACCACGTCCCCAACACCTGGGAGAATTACGACCGGCTTCGCGCGCGACTCGACGAGCGGTACACAGCGTGGCGGCGATCGGCGTGATACCACGGATCGCGCGCTACGCCCGGCAGGAAACTGATACGCAGGCAGAGTAGCTGAATGATCAGAAGTGCCGCAGTGACTGCGGCCGCTCGCGACGCAGGCACCGCCGAGCGCACACTGATTCCGCGAATCACGCCAATGATGCACGCCACACCGATAATCACGGTCAACACGATCTCGATCGGAGTGAAATCGCCGCTCAGGAAATGCGGCAGGCCGAGCAGCAGGAACCAGATGTTGATCATCAGCACCAGCCAGAGCACGAAGCACGGGAGCAGCGCCCACTTGGTGAGCTCCGAATTTCGCCAGGCGAGCCACACCCCTATCCAAAGCGGCGCGGTTTGCACAATGTGGCGAATGATGCCGTGCGATTCGATCCCGACAGCGTACAGGCTCACGATCACGGCAACCGCACAGTAGGCGAGGACAAGATGATTTCGTCGATCGTCCGACATATCGATCTCTCCCTGAGCGAGGGTTTATTGTGACCTCACTACGCAAATACTCCCTCGCTGGTGGCATTTTTTATTTGCTGACGTTTGTTTCGATCCCGACCCTCGGTCTTTACCGCGGAGTACGTGGCCCGAACTGGGTCACCGGTCCGGGCCCGGACACTCCTGTGATGGTGGGCGTGATATTGGAGATGATCGTCGCGATCTCCGGCATCGGAACTGCCGTCGCGCTCTATCCGGTGCTACGGCGGCAAGGTCAGGCGCGCGCCGTCGGATTCGTTGCAGCGCGCACCCTCGAGGCAGCAACGATCTACGTCGGCATCGTGAGCCTGATGTCGATCGTGACACTTCGACAACTCGGCGCGGGCGCCGGTGCGCTTCCCACTGCGCAGGGATTTGCGGCACAGTACCAGTGGACCTTCTTCTTCGCCCAAAGCTGCATCCCCGCGATCAACGGCGTACTGCTTGGATCCCTGCTCTATCAGTCACGCCTGGTGCCGCGCTGGCTTCCTTTGCTGGGGCTTGTGGGAGCGGCTCTGTTAGGGTTGTGGTGGATCAGGAGCTTTGTCGGCTTCACCGTCGCGGTCAGTCCGACCGCTGCTCTCGCCGCGCTGCCGATCGCCGTCTGGGAATTTTCACTCGGCGTCTATCTCACCTTCTGGGGCTTCAAACCTTCGCCGATCACGGAGGGATTATGATCGGAGCTCAATCCTCAAGCGTGCGATTCATCGTCGCGTGGCTGGTCTTCGCGATGGCGGCATTCCTGTGGCAGAAAGGCGTGACGGCGATCGCGATCTGGTGGATGGTGCATCATCCCCCGACGCTGCCGCCCGGAGTTGACACGTCGTTCATGAAGCACGTATGGATTGCGTGGCTCCTCGTAATCCTGCCGCTGTTTCCGTTTGCGATTTGGATTTGGCAGTTGCCCACCAGTCGTGCGGATAATGCGCGCCTGGCAGCGACACATTTCGGAGCGGAGTGATTCAGCGCGATGGCAACCGCGGATCCGCGCGAGTACGTCGTTTCGCAACAGATGGCCGTGCCCCGCACGATCGCTGCCGTGCACGCGCGCGTGCCCGTTGGCGCCGTGTCTCAAACCTTCGGCCGCTACCTCGACCAGGTATACGCCGCCGCGCGTAGCGGCGCCGTTCAGCTCGATGGACAGAATGTGTTCCTCTATCACCACGTTCCTGATCGCCCGTCAGAGCTGGATGTCGCGTTCGGTGTCGGCATAAGAGCGCCGTTCGCTGCTGTCGGCGCCGTGCAGCCGACATCGCTGCCGGACGGTGAAGTTGCTACCACGACCCATTGGGGCAACTACGCGAAGTTGGGCGGCGCACACGATGCCATCAGAGAATGGTGTCGTGTGAATGGCCGTCGGCGAGCCGGTGCGAGTTGGGAAGTGTACGGCCATTGGACTGAAGACGAGTCGCGTCTGCGCACCGACGTGTTCTATCTGCTGGAGCCAGCGACTTGAATCGCCTTAACTACTCCGTGGACCGAACCACTTAGTCAGCGCTTCTATAAGCCCGGCCGGAGATCCCTCTCCCAGCCACGCCACATATCCGTCGGGGCGAATCAAAACGGCAGTTGGCGCAGCCACGGTTCCGATAGCAGGCAACTCCCACACGCCGTCGTATTTCGCTTCGACCAACTTGACGCGATTAGCCCACGACGCGATGTCGGTGCTCCCGCGGTCACCGAGATTGATCAACAATGGCTTCGCGTCATGCAGCAGCGTGAACACGCGCGTGGATCCGCTCGATGTAACGAGATCGAGGTCAGGCATTCGGCGCCCGAGCAACGGATGCCCCTGTCCGAGATCATAGTGGACGCCGAGCCCCGACATCTCCGCCGCGATCTTCTTGCGCGTCTCGTCCGCGGCGAGAAACTCAGCGATGTAGTCGGCGAGCGCCTTGGTGTGGGCGTCGGTTTGACGAAGTACACTCTGCGCCATGGTGCTTTTCAGAACTCGAGCCGCCACCGGATGGCGCTCGGCGTGATAGGAATCGAGCAGAGTGTCAGGCGATATGCCTTTGATCACCTGCGCCAGCTTCCATCCGAGATTCACCGCGTCCTGCACGCCGATGTTGAGACCCTGGCCACCGATCGGCGCATGCACGTGCGCCGCATCGCCGGCCAACAGCACTCGTCTGTCGCGATATGTCGCGGCCTGGCGAGTCATATCGCTGAATCGTGACAGCCAGATCGGAGTGTGCACACCGAAATCCGTTCCATAGATGGCGATGAGCGCGGCGCTGAGCTCGCGCGGTGTCGGCTCGCCAGATTTCACTTCGGGATCAGTCAGCACCATCCGTGCATGCCCGCGATCTCCTTTGCCGATTGCGTGAGTACCGGCAGCAGATTCACGCAGTCCCCACGCGGGCTCTTCGGCGTATTCGACCTCGGCGATGATCCAGCTCGTCTTCGCATCCGAGCCGGGGAATTCGATGCCCGCTGTCTTGCGCACGATGCTGCGCGCACCGTCGCAGCCAACGAGATACTCAGCGCGTATGGTACTCCCATCGGAGATGCGCGCGTCGACGCCGGTCTCGTCCTGTGCAAAGCCAGTGACTTCGCGTCCGCGATAAATCGTGACGCCGAGCTCGTTGACCCACTCGGCGAGAATGCGCTCGATGTGATTCTGAAAGAGAGCCAGACCGTACGGATGCCGAGTGGGGAAATCGCTCATGTCGAGACGATTCAGGTTGAAGCCCACGATCTGCATCGTTTGGCCCTGCGAGAGAAATCGATCGGCGATCCCGCGCATGTCGAAGACTTCGATGGTGCGTGAATGGAGTCCGCCCGCGCGCGAGCCAGCGAGCTCCTGATTCACACGCCGCTCGACGATTGCGACATCCACTCCCGCCAGCTTCAGCTCGGCGGCCAGCATCAGTCCGGTCGGACCTCCGCCAGCGACCACCACTTCATGCTCCGTCATCTACACTCCAATCGTGATGAGCCGCCGACTATAACGGTACTCCCGGGGCTTGATACAAGCCCCCTGCTGTTTAGTATTCTGATATGGCGGAGAAGCCCGCGCTCCACAGAGCGCGGGCTTTGTTGTTTACTTCAGCTTCGCCTTCGTTCGTAACAATCAGCCGCAAAAACGATCCAAAGGAATGAAGGGTAGCGCTGCAAGGCTTTCGGTAATCCTCGCGATCGCGGTTTGGCCAAGCATTGCGCGCGCGCAGGAGACATCCACCACGCAGCTCGCAGCACTCACCACTGACTCGACTGCCTGGCAGCGCGTTCTCATTTACACGATCGGCGCTCTCAGCGCGGATATCGTCGCCAGCGCTACCGATCCTTCGCCGCAACCGTGGGTGGTAAAGCTGCCGTCCAATGAACCACAGGAGCAGCTGATCCGCACGCAACTGCGCACGATTCTGCGCATGCGTCAGGTAATGCCCGCTGATACCGTCGTCCGAACGTTGGAGTTTGGCCCGCTCGCCATCATCGGCGACACTGCGCGGGTCGACGTTCACTACGAGGAGACTCGCAAGTGTCCCGGCAGTGCTCGGACGACGGGCTCGGCCTGGTTGACAACGGTCCTCGTGCCACGCGATCCGCAACAGAAGTTCTGGGGAGCGGCACGGTCAAAAACGGGAACTGTCGGCGAACGTTTATCCTGCTAGTTGTTTAGCTTTGGTTTTCGCCGTGGCGCGGTTCGCCAGAGGAAGGCCGGCGCAGTGGGTTCGACTCCCACGAAAGTCAGGGGCGCCGGAGCCTCGGCCGGGTTCGACTCCCGGACGGCCTCTAACGACTCACTTCGTTATCGCAATGATCACCCGCTGATACCGAGTTAGCGGCGGCGTTCCGTTGTCCGTCGCCTCGAGCACCAGCTGAATGGTATCACCAGACTTGGCGTCGTCTGGTACTCGCACCTCAGTAACCAGCGAGTCTGGATTTGAAAGAGCGACGTCTCCCGCATAAGTGTCGACGTCCTTCCACCGCCACCAGCGCACCGACACCGCGTTGCCGTCCGGATCGGAGACTGCGCCAGCGAGCTGCACCGTCTCGCCTGGCCGTGCTGAAATACGAGAGCTACCGCGAATCGTCACCACCGGCTCGTGATTGGCGTCCGCATACCGCGGCGTCACCGACCACTTCATCCGCGCGGCGAAATCGTTCTGCGCCGCGGGCACGAAGTTCGGCTGCGGCGATGGCGCACGCGTCGCGGGCCCCTCCGGACCAATTCCCTCGAGGCTCTTCATAAACGCTTCGAAGGATCCGGGGCCGCTCTGCGCTGGAGGCGCTGCTTTCAGCGACGATGGATTCACGATGACGTGCCCCGCCCAACCGCCGTCCGTACCATCACGATAAGCGCCGAGTCCGTTGTCGATCAGATTGAAGAACGTGAAAGTGTCACCTTCGCCAAGAAACTCGCCCTTCGGCCGCGGCGGCAGCCACACCACGTAGCCCTTCGCGCGCAGCTCGGCGGCGCTTTGACCAGCGATGCCGAAATAGTCAAAGCGATCGCCGGGCACCATCTGCTTGCCATCACCCCACACGCGATAGTGCTCGCCGAACGGACCCTGCACCGAGATGTTCCGTCGCGTCCAATCGACGTTGAAGTACGGCGCGTTCTCGGCGGACGCAAACACGAATGCGCCATAACCGACGCCGACCCCGCCCTGCCCCGCGACGAGACTCTGGATGCCCGGCCAATTGGGGTGGATGTAGTTCGCATAGGTGTCATCCTGATCGCCGGACAGCGAGAGAATCGCCTTGCGCGACACCCTCGCGCGGATCGCCGGCCAATCCGCGTTCCCCTGATAGCGATCCTGAATTGATTTCAATGCACGAGAGATGGTGCTCGCTCCGCCCCACGCCAGCAGATAGATCGGCTCCGGATCGTCATCGAGCAGCAAATCACGAATGAGATTTGAGCCGGCGGTTTCCTTGGAGATGTCTCCGTCGAACCCGATGTTGCCCCAGCGGATTTTCGAGCGCAGCTCCGCAGGCGTCGGATAATCCGCGCGATGCACCCGCAGGTTCGGGTAAACGCGCTCGTAGATGTCGACGTCGTCGTCGATGAATCGCTCGCCGGGCTTCCAGCGCCACGACTCGCACGGACAGAGATTCAATCCGAATCGCGTGTACTCTCGCCCCGGAACCGACAGCTTCCTCCCGGTGCCGTCGCCCTTCCAGTGGAACTGACTGCTGGCGTAGATGATTCCTTCGGTTCGGAAATCGGTGCTGTAAAGGAGGTATCGGATCAGCGAGTTGGAGTCGTCGAGCTCGGGATCCGTCGTGACGACGACGCGTGGTTTCCGGTTCTCAGCGAGAGGCGCGGCGGTCTCCGCGGCGCGATGCCCAGCGCCGGAAGCGCAGGCAGTGAGCCAGACGCCAATAATGCCGAATACAACGTGCCCAGTGCGCCTCATCCCACAACGTCTCCAGTAAGAGCGAGCAGTGCTAGATTTTCGCCCCTGCTAACGGACGTTGCAACTCATCAAGGGGTGTTCATGAATCGCCGACAGTTTGTTGCCGCAAGTGCGGGCATTCTTGCAGCGCGGCCCTGGTCGACCGTCCTCAACCGATCCAGTTCCGCGCGAACACGGCTGATTTTACTCGGCACCGCCGGCGGGCCGCGGCCTCAGCGACAACGTGCGGCCTGTTCACAGGTCATTCTCGTCAACGACTCTGCGTACGTCGTGGATTGTGGCGACGGTGTCGCGCGTCAGCTCGTGTCTGCCGGCGTGCCACTTACGCGATTACGCCACATTCTCATCACCCACCAGCATTCAGATCACAACGCCGATTACGGCAATCTGATGTTGCTGGCATGGGCTGTCGGACTCGAGACCCGCGTCGATACATGGGGGCCGCCACCGCTCGGGAAGATGACTCGGCTCTTCTTCGAGATGAACGAGTATGACATCAAGGTGCGTCGTGCCGACGAGGGACATCCCCCGCTCACACCGCTGGTACATCCGCACGAGATCACTCGAGGTGGTCCAGTCTTCTCTGATGCCGCGGTCAAGGTCACCGCGACGCTCGTGCGCCATCCTCTCGTGCAGCCGGCATTCGCGTATCGCTTCGACACCGCCGACCGCTCGATCGTGATCTCCGGCGACACCGTGCCTTCGGACAATCTGATCCAGCTCGCCCGGGGCGCCGATGTGCTCGTACACGAAGCAATGTATTTGCCGGCTGTCGACCGAATCGCGGCTCGGCTGCCGAACGCGCCGAGGCTGAAGGAGCATCTTCTGGCGAGCCACACCTCCGCTGAAGACGCCGGGCGGGTTGCTCAGGCTGCGGGGGTCAAGCAGCTCGTCCTTTCGCACCTGGTGCCACCCGACGATCCGACGATCACGGACGAAATGTGGATCAGCGCCGCGCAGACGCATTTTCGGGGTCCGGTTATCGTCGGCAAGGATCTTCTCGAGGTTTGACCGGGCGTGGTATCGGGGAATGCCGGCGAGGGTCTGTTATATGCCTTGACAGGTATATGCTGCGTAGCGTATATTCACAAGAATGGATTCCGTGTTCGAGATCATCGCTGAGCCCAATCGCCGGGCCATCCTGGGCCTGCTCGTCTCGTCGGAGCAGTCCGTCGGCGAGATCGAACGCAGGCTGCGGATGCCGCAGCCGACGGTGTCCAAGCATCTGCGGGTGCTGCGCGAAGCAGGGTTCGTCGAATCCACCGTCGACGCCCAGCGTCGGCTCTATCGTCTGAAGGCGGAGCCGTTCCAGGAAGTAGAGGAGTGGCTGGCGCCCTTCCGCCGCTTTTGGTCGACCCACGTCGACGCGCTGGAACGCCACCTCGCCCGCATGCATCCATCAACATCTACAAAACGAAAGACAAGGAGCAGAAGATGATGATCGCTCGCGAGCAGTACATGCCCGGACCGCCCAACGCGCGTGTCGAGAAAGACGGCGACAAGTGGACACTCGTTCTCGTCCGGGAGCTGAAACACTCGCCTGATAGAGTCTGGCAGGCGCTGGTCGATCCCGCGCAGCTGCACCAGTGGGCGCCGTTCGACGCCGATGGCAACATGGGCAAAACTGGCAGCACGGTGAAGCTCACTACGGTCGGCGCGCCGCAGCCTCACGTCACCGAGACTACGATCACCCGCGCCGATCGGCCAAAGCTCCTCGAGTACAACTGGGGCGGATTCGACATGCGCTGGCAGCTCGAGCCGATCGGCCAGGGCACACGCCTCACCCTGTGGACGAATATCGATCGCCGCTTTATCTCGATGGGCGCCGCCGGCTGGCACATCTGCCTCGACGTGCTCGATCACCTGCTCGACGGTCACCCACTCGGCAGGCTAGTCGGACCCGACGCAATGAAGTTCGGCGGCTGGCAACGGCTCAACAAAGAGTACGCGAAGGAGTTCGGTCTCGAAGCACCGAAGTGGTAACCGTGAACCTGCTGCTTTCACGTCGCGCTCATCAAAGGAGCAACTCATGAAGTGGAGCAAATGGATACGGCAGTGCCACCGCTGGTTGTCGATGCTGTTCACCCTGACGGTCATCGCCAACTTCATCGCACTCGGCGTTGGCCACGGGAAGCAGCCACCGCCATTGATCACGTATTCGCCGCTGCTGCCGCTGTTCCTCTTGATGTTCAGCGGCTGGTACATGTTCGCGCTGCCGTACTTCGCGAAGTCTTGGCGCGCGAATGCAATGGACATTGATTAGCTCGATCGATCTCAAATTCGCAGGAGCTCCGTGATGCCGAATGCCCGTAAGACAGCAAGCAAAGCAAAAACATCGACCGCGGCGAAGAAAACCCCGTCGCAATCTGCGTCGCGAATGATCGACGGCAGAATCAAGGAGCTCGGCGATTGGCGCGGTGAGATGCTCACCCGCATTCGCACGCTGATCAAAGAGGCGGATCCCGATGTCGTCGAAGAGTGGAAATGGGAGAATCCGGTCTGGTCGCACGACGGCATCATCACCACCGGTGAGAGCTACAAGAGCGTAGTGAAGATGACGTTTCCCAAGGGCGCGTCGCTCAAGGATCCATCCGGTCTCTTCAACTCCAGCCTCGGCGGCGGCACCCGGCGCGCCATCGACTTCCACGAAGGCGAAAAGATCAAGGAGAGTGCGCTCAGGGCTCTCATTCGCGCAGCAGTCGCGCTTAACACCTCCGGCAAATGACCGGCGCTTGAAAACGCGACGAATCCGACCTACTTTACGGCGCAAAGTAGGTTGACCGGATCTGGTCGCGGAGAGTGAGATGTCCGATGAAAACAGGTTCATGCGCCTGCGCGCCGCATTCAGGAATGCAATCGTCTGGGGCCTCGGCTGGGGTGGAGTTGGAACGGCGATAGCGACAGCACTGCGCTTCTTCGACAGTATTCCGCTCGGAAGAGCAATACTGGATGGCCTCGGCATGGGCATCAGAATCGGAATCATCGGCGGGATCGCCGGTACCGCTTTTTTCGTCTTCATCAGTCTCGCCTACCGCGGCAAGCGACTGCGCGACATCAGCTGGATTCGTTTCGGACTCGGCGGCGCCGTACTCGCCGGGCTATTCGTGCCGTCGTTCCTCCAGACAATGAACCTCCTTACCGACGGGAACATGGTCGGCTGGAACCTGGTGACAGACGACGCCGTGTTTTCAGCGGTGTTCGGAGGAATCACCGCCGCCGGCACAATGCTGCTCGCTCAACGTTACGAAGCAAAACATCCAATCACGGTGCAGAGTCTGCTCGAGCGCATGGAGAGATCCATCGGCGCGGGGGAGCCGACGATGTATCGAAAACCAGAGCGGACGCGATCTGCGGATAACTCGTAGCATAGTAAGACGGTGAAAGGAGAGCGGCCGAGCCGCACCGCTCACTTCGTCGCTCACGGGCGAGCGATGGCGGACATCGGCCTGTCGCACGTGCCGGATTTCCACGATCCGACGGCCCGCGTTTTTCTAACCGACAAAGGAAAGCGCAGCCTCACCAAGGTTGGACAGGCAGCGCGAGGCGAGAAGCGCAGCATCGGATTGGAGATGGCGCGCACGATGGCGGACATGATCGCGCTGCGCACCTGCGCCATCGACAATGCTGTTCGCGATGCGATCGCCGCTGGCGCGAAGCAGCTCGTGATACTTGGCGCCGGCTACGACGGCCGGGCGTGGCGGATGCGCGAGCTAGCCGGCGTGAGGGTATTCGAGGTGGATCATCCGGCGACGCAGAAAGAAAAGCGCGCGCGTACCGGCGAGCTGCCTGCTGCGTTTGGTCAGGTCAGCTTCGTTCCGGTGAATTTCGAGAAGCAATCGCTCGACGCCGCACTCGATCGCGCCGGACACGATCGCTCGACGCCAACGTGCTGGATCTGGGAGGGCGTGGTGATGTATCTCACTCGCGACGCGATGCTCGCAACACTCGGCGCAATCGCCAGGCGAAGCGCGCGCGGGTCGACTGTGATCATCAACTATCACAACGCCCACCGCCGCTTCGTGGCTCGATTGATATTCAGATTGATTGGCGAGCCGCAAATCAGCTCGTGGACGCGCGAGGAAATGGCGGCCGATCTGCGATCGGTCGGATTTACGGTGCGCGAGGACACGGGAATGCTCGATTGGAACCGGCGATTTGCGCAGGGCCAGGGCAAGGTCGATCGCGGCATTTACATGCGTGTCGTCGTCGCGCGGAATTAGCCGATGATTTATCCCTCGCCAGTCAGGATCGAGCCGATTCCCGGCTACGCGCCCGCGATCGGCAGACTGGTCGGCATGCTGAGCTACGCGCGCTCGACGACTCTCGCCGCCGTCGAGGGGATGACAGTCGCCGATCTCGATCATCTTCAGGATCAGCAAAGCAATTCGATCGGCGCGCTGTTATCGCACATCGCGGCCGTCGAGCGGTCGTATCAGGTACTCACCTTCGGGGAACGGCTGCTGTCGACGCAGGAGAACGAGGTCCTCGGCACTGCGTTGAAGTTGGGCGACGAGGCTCGTCACGTTTTGCGCGGTTATCCGCTCGAGCACTATCTGAACAACTTGGCGGCGGTGCGGGAGGAAACGCTGAAGGCGCTCGCTGCGCGGGATGATGCGTGGCTGGATCGGTCAGTGGTGCCGGCGCCCCGGATCAATGCGCACTGGGCGTGGTTTCATGTCGCCGAGGACGAGATCAATCATCGGGGGCAGATCAGGTGGCTGCGTGCTCGCGTATCTCGGACTAGAGATCTTAGCGGATAACTGGCATCTACAAAACTGAAGGCCGGGAGCTGGTAGCTAGAAGCTATTTAGCGCCGTGCTAAGGTTGGAAGCACGCTTTCATCCGGATCTGCGCGCAGAACAAATCAAATAAGAGCTGGGCGCTAAGCTGCTTACAGCTATCAGCTCCCGGCCTTCAGTTTGTGGATGTCAGTGAACGCGCGGCTCTCGACGCCGAGACAATTACCGCACGCGTCCCCTCGCCGCCACCCTCCAACTCCCCTCCACACGTCCACCCCGCCCATACCACACGACATCGTGGAGATTCACCGTCGGACACACATGCGCCGGCACCAACCACACCTTCTCCCCGATTCGCGCCGGCTCGCGGATCTCCACGTAGCCGTGCTCCTCGTTCAGTTTGCGCGGCGTCCAGTCACGATCGATGAAATGTCCATAAGTGCCGGAGCCAACAGTCTGATCGCTCGACAAGGTTTTTGAGCCGGCGTCGATCACGCACTGGCCGGGCACCGAGGTGCTCACCACCGTCGTGAGCACGCGTAGCGCACACTCGTCCTCCGTACACAGCCTGTTCTCGAGACTGCTGCCGTCGTAGAAGACGTAGGTGCCGGGCCGAATCTCCGTCGTCTGCGGAATCAACGGTGTCTTTGCGGCGCCGGGGGTCGAGCCGCCGGATACAATCCCCACCTTCAGTCCAAATTTGTCGAGCGCGCCGAGCACTGCGTCGATCTTCCTGCACGCGGAGCGGAAGCCCGACTCGTCCAGCCAGTTCGGCCAGTAGAAGATGCCGCGGAAATCGGTGCACGCCCGAGCGATCTCCACCGCCTGCTCCGCCGTCTGCGCGCCGGTGCGGCCGATGCCGACATCGATCTCCACCAGCGTCTCGATTCCCTCGAGCCCGCGCGCGACTTCCACCGAATCAACCGCCACCTTCACCCTGCGCGACCTCGCCAGCTCTTTCAGCCTCGGCAACTTTGCCTTCACCAGCGGATACGCGATCAGCACGTCGTCGCCCGGCAACACTTCCGCCTCGCCAATCTTGGCGACGGTGATCCCGATTGCGCCGGCGTCGAGCTGCATCTGCGCGATCTCGGGGATCTTGTGGGTCTTCACGTGCGGCCGCAGCGCGACTCCCCATTCCCGACAGCGCTCCTGCATCCCGACTATGTTGCGCTCGAGCGCGTCGAGATCTACGTAGAGTGCGGGTGTGTCGAGATCCAGCGCGTCCATTACGGAATCTTTTTGGCGATGCACTCGATCTCGACCGCGATGCCGCCCGGCAGCGCACCGGCCTGGATCGTCGTGCGCGCTGGGAACGGGGGCGCGAAGAAGGTCTCGTAGACTTCGTTCATCGCCGAGAAGTCGTTGATGTCGCGCAGATAGACGTTGCACTTCATCACGTGGTCCATCGACGAGCCCGCCGCCTGGAGGATCGCGCGCAGGTTCTCGAAGGTCCGCCGCGTCTCCGTGCGCACATCGCCGAGCTCCTTCTTGCCGGTTTGCGGGTTGGTGGCACCCTGGCCTGACACGAAAACGAGATCTCCGTCCGTCACCGCCTGCGAATACGGGCCAATTGGCTTCGGCGCCTTATCCGTGACCACTGGATGTCTCATGTGCTCCTCTTCATTCGCTTCCAAAGGTGGTAGATCGGAAATCCAGCTGCTGCAATACCCAGCCCATAAATCGGCGAAAAGTTGCCGACGTTGATCTGTCCCCACACGATCGCCGTCAGGCCAATCGCGGTGCCGACGATGAACAGCAGCGGAACTATAGGATACCCGGGTGTGCGAAACGCTCTCGGTGTTTGCGGAAGCTTCCGCCGCAGCACAAACACCGCCGCCACCGCAAAGATCAGTGCTGCCCACTCCACCACCACGAAATATGTGGTGAGAGTATCGAAGTCCTTGAGCACGACCACCATCACGATCGCGACGAGGCCGACAATCAGCACTGCCGCCCACGGCGTCGACCATCGCCGATGGGTCTTCCCCAACAGCGGGAAGATCAAACCGTCGCGCGCCATCGCGTACGCCACGCGTGGCTTCGCCAGCAGATTTCCGTTGAGCGCGCCGAAAATGCTGGTCATGATCGCCAGCATGATTGCGACCCCGGCGGCCGGACCGCCGATCCCGGTCATCACCGTGCGCGCGATCGCTTCCTTCTGCTGCGCCATCACACTCACCGGCATTGTGTATAGATAAGCGAGATTGGCGCCGATGTAGAGCGTCACGACCATCAGCATGCCGACGACGATGATTCGCTTCATCAATCGCTCTGGCGCGACGACCTCGCCGGCGATCATGCTCACCGCGATCCATCCATCATACGTCCAGATCACTGCAGCAACCGCTCGCGCGAGTCCACTGCCCTGCACTGCTCCGCCAGCGGTGATATGTGAGAGATCGCCTCTGCCAAGCAGAAATGCACCGAGGATGATCGCCGCGAGCGCAATCACTTTCACCAGTGTCGTCACCTCGCTGACACCCGCGCCGATACGCGCGCCCAGGATGTTGGCAAGGGTCAGCAAGACGACCGCGACGATCGCGGTCAGCTGCACCGTCACCACGCTCGGGGTCGCGCCGAGGAGATTCAGCAGGAACTCGGCGAAGACAGTGGCGAGCGAAGCGACAGCGGCCGGCGTCGTCACCAGGACGTAGAGCCAGCCGAAGACGAACGCGGCGGCGTCGCCGTAAGCTTCGCGCAGGAACACGTAGACACCGCCGGCTCTGGGTAGAAGGGTGCTCAACTCCGCCACCGCTAGCGCGCCGCAAATACTGATCAGGCCGAACGCGATCCACAGCGCCATTATCACCAGCGGATTCGGCACCAGTCGCGCGATGGTCGGCGGCGTGCGAAAGATCCCGCTGCCAATCGTAATCCCAACGATCAATGCGATTCCGCCAGTTAGTCCGATCACTCGGCGGAGATCGTGTGTATCGGATTGAGGCGGCGTTAAGGGCGGGGACATTGGCTGCAAAAGGTGGCGGTTCCCTCGCCTCGCTGCCACTTTGTTGCAACCATGACTATGGGTCGCAAAACATCTAGACGGGAGTTTCTCGCAACGTCGGCGCTCGGATTCGTCGGGCTCGCGCGCGGGAAAGGACTCTCATTGCGTAAGGAGTCGCAGTTGGAGGAACAACTTCTCTACGTCGGCACTTACACCGACGAACATCGGTCGCAGGGCATTTATCTCGTTCGATTCGACACGCGAACCGGACACTTGCGCCTGCTCAATTCGGTCGACGCCGGACCGAACCCGTCGTTTCTCGCGATCCATCCCAACGGCAACACACTCTACGCGGTCAACGAAGTTGGCAATTTCGGCGGCAAGGCAAGCGGGGGTGTGACTGCGTTCAGCGTCACTGGTAGAACCGGGGCGCTGAGCAAGATTGGGGAGCAGGCTTCGGGAGGCACCGGCCCGTGCTACGTCAGTGTCGACAGGGCAGGTCGGGCAGTGCTGGTCGCGAATTACGACGGCGGCAGTGTGTCACTGCTGCCGATCCAGGCGAATGGTGCGCTCGAGGCCGCGGCGTCGGTGATCAAGCACAACGGCAGCGGACCCGTTGCAGATCGCCAGGGCGAGCCGCACGCCCACTGCATCCTCACCGACCGATCCAACCGCTTTGCTCTCGCCACTGACCTAGGCGCGGATCGCATTTTCGTCTATCGCCTCGATCTCGACGGAAAAGCGTTGCGACATGTAGAAGGCGGTGATGCCATTATGCGAGCCGGCGCAGGTCCGCGACACATCGCACTGCATCCGACAGCGCCGTTCGTGTTCGTGTCCAACGAGCTCGATTCGACGGTGACTTCACTACGCTTCGACTCGGAGCGCGGAACGCTCACCGCGGTGGATACTCAATCGACGTTGCCGGCCGATTGGAAAGGCGAGAACTATCCCGCCGACATCCACATAGCGCCCTCGGGCCGCACGGTCTACGTCTCGAATCGCGGGCACAACAGCGTTGCCGCCTTGTCGATCAACAATACCGGCGCGCTTTCGCTCAAGCAGAACATCTCTACCGAGGGCGACTGGCCCCGGAATTTCACTCTCGACCCAACCGGTCGGTGGCTGCTTGTCGCAAATCAGAAATCGAATTCCATTGTCGTCTTCGCGCGCGATGAGAAAAGCAGTCGCTTGACCGCAACGAAGCAGCGACTCGAGCTGCCCAGCCCGGTCTGCCTCAGATTCCGGGCGCGCTCGCCGTGACAACCTTCGATCGCGTGATCCTCGGCGGACGCGTGATCGATCCGGCGTCCGGCCTGGACGAAGCTCGCAACATCGGGATCGTCGACGGCCGTATTGAAGCGATCACGACCGAGCCTCTGCGCGGTCGCGATGAGATTGATGCGGCTGATTTAGTCGTCGCGCCGGGATTCATCGATCTCCACGATCACGGCGTCACCGCTGAGACCTATCGCTTTCGATCGCTCGACGGCGTGACGACCACGCTGGAGCTCGAGCTCGGCACCGCTGACGTTGCCGCCTGGTACGCTGAACGAGAGCCGGGTCAGTTGATCAACTACGGCGTCAGCATCGGGCACATCAAAGTCCGAATGGCGGTTATGCGCGACGCCGGCACCTTCATGCCGGTCGGCGACGGCGCCTACCGCGCACCAAAGGCCGCCGACATCAAGGAGATCGCCAAACGCATCGAGACCGGGTTGGCCGAAGGGGCGGTGGATATCGGCGCCGGATTTCCATATACGCCCGCCGCAACCCGAGAGGAATTATTGGCGGTGTTTCGGATCGCTTCGCGCACGAAGACGCCGATCCACGTGCACATCACGCCGGGCGTCGATGGTCTGAAGGAAGCGCTGTCGCTGGCAATCGAGACCAATGCACCGCTGCACGTGGTCCACGTCAACAGCTCCAGCCTGTCCGCAACGCCGGTGATGCTGGAGATGATTCGCACCGCGCGCGAGCTCGGGCACGAGGTTACGACTGAAGCGTATCCCTATGCCGCGGGGATGACTGAGATTCAGTCGGCGACGATTCAGGATACCTACAAATCAGCGAGCGATGACTTGCTGGACGACATCGAGTGGCCGCGCACCGGCGAAAGACTCAATCGCGAGAGTTTTGCGCGCTACACCACGATTGGCGGCCCGATCGTGGTGCACACCAATACCGAGGAGATGGTCGTCGAGGCGATCAGGGATCCGCTCACGATGATCGCCAGCGACGGATACTGGCAGAATGGCACCGGTCATCCGCGCACCGCGGGCACGTACTCGCGCGTGCTCGGTCGGTATGTACGAGAGACTGGCGCGTTGTCGCTGATGGACGCGCTGCGCAAGATGACCATCATGCCGGCGCAGCTATTGGAGTCGAGGGTGCATTCGATGCGACAGAAGGGGCGCCTGCAGATCGGGGCGGACGCAGACATCACCATCTTCGACCTGACGAGCGTAAAGGACCGTGCGACATATCGCGAGCCGTCGCTGCCGCCGGTGGGGATCGAGCACGTGATTGTGAACGGCGTGTCAGTTGTCACGAACGGCAAGCCAGTCGACGGCGGCGCCGCGGGAAAAGCAGTACGCGCGCCCGTGCTCCGTTAAAACCGCAACATCAAGCTGCAGTACAGCACGCGCGTATCATCTATACCGACCTTGTCACGCGTCGCCGAGACGAGCACGTACCACCAGCGTCCGATATTCAAGTCGGCACTCGCTCCAAGCCAGCCGCCGTTCGACAGCGCGCTGAGCGGGGTGAAAGCGGTTGCCGTTGTGCCGACGGTGCGCGCTTGCTGGGTCCGGATCGCTTGAGCGCGTTCTCGATTTCCTCAGCGTGCGCGCTGTATTCCGGGAGCGCCCGTGCGCGCTCGCGCTTTACCGCGCCGACGAAGGTCGCCTCGATCCGCTTTGCGTCTGTTGCATCCCGCGCGAGATCATCTGCCAGCAGGAGTCCGAGCAGGTGCGTCGGGTTGCGCTGGAGGATGGCGTCGCGCTGCACACGCGCGGTCGGAAGCTCGCCGGCAATCATGGCGAGGCGCGCCATGTCGTACCGGCCATCGTCGTCGATGTCGGGAATAGCGCCGTAAGCGGCGAGCGCCATCGGCATGAAGAACGCGAGGCTGTCGCGCTTCTGCTGCTCGTGAAGGCGCATCACGCGATCGTAGAGACGCGATGCGCGCTCGTGCGGAGACATGTTCGAGATGTCTGGCGCGCTTACGATCGCCTGGTCGCTCATCGCAACGCTGGGCGTGCTGCGCGGCGTCGCGCGTTGATCGATCGGGACCGCGGCGAGCACGGTGAACATCGTTACGCCTGCTGCAGCCGCGCCGACGAGAATCATCGAGCGACGGC
>DASTGU010000031.1:0-4494 GCA_035718845.1 Gemmatimonadaceae bacterium
GTGTACAACGCCACCGGCTCCGTCGACGTTCCCGGCCCGCCACCAGTCAGCACATAGATCAGATCGAAGACCCGGAAGCCGTCGAGGGTGCGAAAAATCAGCGTCACCAGAATCGCCGGCTTGAGCAGCGGCAACGTGATGTGCCGCAGCTGCCACCACGCATTGGCGCCATCGACCGCCGCCGCTTCATATAGACTGAGATCGATGTTCTGCAAACCGGCCAATAGCAGCAACGCGACGAACGGCGTCGTCTTCCAGACGTCGGCGAGAATCACCGGTACCCACGCCGTCTTTGCCTCGATGAACCATACCATCGGCTGCTTGAGCAGGCCGACGTTCACCAGCATCGCGTTGAGAATCCCGCCCTGGGATTCGAAGATGAACCGCCACAACAGCGCGGCGACGACCGTCGGAATCGCCCACGGCACCAGCACCGCCGCGCGCACGAAGCCGCGTCCGCGAAATACCCGATTCATCGCCAGCGCCAGGAACAGTCCGAGCAACAGCTCGAGCGAGATCGACACCACTGTGAAGAACGCCGTGTGACCGAGCGCCGCCCAGAAGCGTGGGTCCCTGGCGATCTCCACATAGTTCGCGAGCCCGATGAACGGCTTCCCCAGCCATGGCATCCGCAGCTCGTGCAGATGCAGCGATTCCCAGAAGGTCCAGCCGAGCGGGAAGATCGCAATCAGCGCGATCACCGCCAGCGCCGGCGCGACCAGCGACCAACCGAGCTTTGCCTCCGAGCCGAGTCGCGAGATCTTTCTCACGTCGCGCCCCGCATCAACTTCCGCATGCCAGTGCGCTCGATCAGCGCGTTGATCCGTGCCGCCGCTTCATCCAGCGCCTGCCGCGGCTCGACCTGTCGCACCAGCGCGCGGTGCAGCTGGATCTGCAGAATCTCCGACAGCTCGGTGTAAATCGGCGTCACCGGCCTCGGCGTCGCGCTCTCGATCGCTCGGCGCGCGTTTTCCAGCGGAATATTGATCGCCCCGCGCAAGCGCGCATCATCGTACAGACCGGGACGAGTCGGATATTGGCCAACCGCCTGCGCCCGTTCGAGCATCTGCTCTGGTGCCGTGAGATACGCGATCAGTTTGTACGCAGCGTCCGGATGGTCGGTGTACGCGTTAATCGCCAACTGCGCTCCGCCAAGCGCGGCCGTCGAATGTCCGTTCGGAGCCGTCGCAGACTTCGGCATCGGCGTCACGGCGAACTTGCCGATGACTTTCGATTGAGACGTGTCGCTCATTGCACCGACCGCGTACGGCCAGTTGCGCATGAAGACGGCGTTCCCGTTTTGAAACGCGAATCGCGCTTCCTCCTCGTGCCACGTCAGCACGTCTAGCGGCGCGACTTTCCACTTGTACAGCTCGTCGCGCATGAACTCGAGGGCGCGCACCGCTTCGGGCCGATTGACGACAACTTCTCCGCTGTCGTCGATGATACGCCCGCCGAATGCGCCGAGGTATTCGACGAATCCCGTGATGAGCCCCTCATACCGAGCCGCCTGCGAGACGAATCCGTAGCGTGGTCCACCGTGCGACATCCCGCGCTGCGCGTCGGCGACGAGCTCCTCGAGACTCTGTGGCTCGCGCGGGACGAGATCGGTGCGACGATAAAGAAGTCCCACATCGGCAAACCACGGCAAAGCGTAGAGCTTACCGGCCCACGTATTCGCCGCGATCGTGGCGGGAAAGAAGTCGGTCTTTACCGGGCCGTACTTGTCGAGTGGTAGCACCCACCCTGCTGCTGCAAACTCCGGTGTCCAGATGACATCGAGCTGCAGGATCGATGGATTGCCAACGCGCGCGTTGAGCCACTGCACGTACAGCTGATGCCGTTGATTGGCGTCGTCGGGCGTGCGCTGCAGCTCGACTCGGATTCCCGGATTGAGCTGCATGAATCGCTTGAGCTGTTTCGCGACGAGGGTTCCTTCCGCGCCGAGCGCTGAGCCGGAGAAGGTGAGAACGGTCTCGTTGGTCTTTGGCGCCCCAGCGCAGGCAGCGACCAAGGCGAGCGGGAGTAAGCGCCCCGCGAAATTCCTAATAGACGCCAAGCGGCCTGAGAACGAACTGGACCGCCAAGTCGGTCACGTTCCAGAGTTGGACGTCGGTGCTGGCCCCATAACGAATCGGCTTGAGCTTGCCGTTCTCGATCTCGAAGCTCCACAGCTCGTTGTGCTTGAGGCCGGATGCTTCAACCGCATCGTACACCCGGCGCAGCGCCGCTCTCATTTCATCGGTGTACTGTTTCACCTCAGGACTCGCCGCGCTCCCACTCGGCGCCGCGTTGATCTGATTCGCGAGGCCCAGCAGAATCAGATTGACTTCTCTGCCCCACACCACGCGCGGCGAGTGATAGGTGTCTGCCTTGAACGCCTCCCACACGCTCGGCGATGCGAAGGCATCGTTCGCCACGAATGGACCGAGTCCGTCGGCAAATAATCCCACCGGGTAATTGCGCACGATCGCTGCGACATCCCGCCTCACAGCACTGACGGCAGGCGCAGAAACATCGCTTGCGTCGCGCAGCAATAGCCAGGTAGCCGGATCGGTGTTGACGATGGGAATTGGCTTCCCTGCTGAATCCAACGAGATGGCAAGGAAAGTCAAAGCACTGCTGTCGGCGCGAGTTCGCGCCAGCACGTCGGTCCAGTACGCACGCTCGTTCGCCGGCAGCCACGCGAGCTTCGCTTGAACAGCGGGGCGAATCTGCTCTGGGGTTAGTGTCACGACGAAGTGATTGACGGCGCCGCTCCAGTTTCGAACCGCCTTGCCAAGTGATGTCGAATCGCGCATGTAATCGCCGAGCACACTGCCGGCGAACCCGCCGGGGAGTCTGGACGACAACTGCTGCGGCGTGAAGCCGAGGGTGCGCAGCGAAGCGAGGATGTCCGAGACCGACCGCAGCGCCTGCGGAACCCAGATCGCGTTGATGTCCATCGCAAAGCGCCCGTTGCCGTAACCGGCGTTGCTGTCGCGCCAGCTGATCGATCGCCAATGCGTGGCGTCGAGTCGTGGCGAGGCGACGAGATTCTGCACGTTTGGATCGCGCGCGTAGGGCGCAGCGAGTGTGGCGACGAGTCCGAGCTCTTTGAGCAGAAGGTTGAGCCGCGGACCTCGGCCGTCCGATGCGTCCAGCAGGAATGCGCGCTTGCGCGCCGTAGAGACTGCGGGATTGCTGAGATAGCGCGCGACGACGACGGGCAGCTGGAACTCGTCGTCGCGCATGTGATAGTTCTCGCGAACCGTCTGCAGATTGGTCAACAGCGCCCGCGCGTTTCGCAGCGCGGTATCGGCCGCAGTCGTGCTGCGCCCGCGCAGGCGGAAGTACTCTGCCATGTGCGCGTTGTATTCCCCCGCGTTCTCGCGAATCGCCTGACCGCCGAGCGCTTCCTCATGACTGACGTCTCCCTCCGGGCCGAGCTTTCGGAGCGCACTGGCGATGACGAACTCCGGCATCGCGTCGGTCCAAACCGGCTGCATCATCAGCGACGTCATCATCATGTCGCGCCCGAAGTACGTGGCGTAGTTCGGCAGGCCTGCCATCAGCTTTTGCTTCGAGCTGAGTAGCTCGGTGCCGCGGACATCGCGCTCGAGCAAACGGTAGCGGGTGACAGTCGTTGCGTCGCGTGCGGAGCGTGAGTTTGCGCTGACGCGGCCAGCGGCAACCCGAGCGTTGTTCAGGAAGCGGAGGAATGGGGCATTGAAGATCTGGTCGCGCGATAACGGATCGAGCGCGGGGCCATCGGTGGTGACGCGTACAGTCAGCCGGATCGCACGATTGGCGAGTGCTCGTATCTGAACCACAGGCAGATTGACCGCGAGCGAAGCGTCTCGGGGATCGGGCACGATCTCGAGCTGCATGGTGTTCTTGCCATCGAGGGTCGTCTTCGTCGCAGTTACGCCGCGGGTGCCGAACGTTCCGGTCGTTATGATGTCCGGCTCCAACCGCGCGCGGAGCTCTGAGACGAAGCCGGCGCCGATCATTCCCAGTTGCCGCTGTTTCTCCGCCGGGTCGAGTCGATCGAGATTCGCAACCAGCTCTTCTTCCTCGCGGACGTGGAACGTCGGCCAGTCGTAGGTTTCGAGTCCGCGTCCGGAATAGCCGAGGTCGCGCTCGACGCGCATCGAGCCGAGCAGAATCCAGCCGATCTGGAGCTGCGGAGCGTTGGCGACGAGCTGGTACTCAACAGTGCGACTTTCACCGTCCTGAGAGATCACGGCGTCGGGCGATCCCCATTCGAGTCGGATCGGCTTGCCGGTGCCGTCGCGGACGGTGAAACCCGCGCTCTCGTCGACCGCGTCAGCGAGCAGATTCACGACCCGTCCGCTGCGCGCGTCGAGGTAAATCTGGACGACGTTGCCTTTGGTGTCGCGAAAGAAACGCGTCTGGTAACCCTGATAGGCAGCCGGGTCGTCGAGACCGGTCTCGGGAAATCCGAGAACGGGCTGTACACGCGTTTGAGCACTGCCCGGGCCCGCGATTGCA
>DASTGU010000032.1:0-11736 GCA_035718845.1 Gemmatimonadaceae bacterium
TAGAGTCGCTCGCAGCAGAACTGGGGCGTTAGACGGATGCCTACACACCTTCACCGGGGAGGGTATATGCGAATGATCTCTCTCGCAGGTCTCGCCATCGTTGTAGGACTAACTCCTCGAGGAGTTGCCGCGCAGCCCGCGCTTTCAGCGGCTCAGCGTTCGGCGATCGCGGACTCCGTGAGGACCGTGATGGACAGTGTATTTGGTCTCAGCAGCCGCCCAGACCTGGATCGGATGTACTCATACTTCAGTGCAAATACTACTCTTCTCCATAACGGCAAACCGGAAGATTGGAAAGAACACCAAGCGGGCACTCGCGCGTTTTACAAAACACTTCGGTCTGTTGACATGCACGCTTTGGCGCACGAAATCGACGTGTTATCGCCAACCGCCGCCGTTTGGCGTGGACAACTCTCATACAGTTTCGCCGACAGCACTGGCCACCTCGCGTCGGGAATCGCCGCATCTACCTGGGTTCTCGCTCGCGACATTTCTGGCTGGCGCATCGTACATCTTCACATGTCGGATCTTCCAGCCTCGGCTAAATGATCTGCGCCCGCGTCACCGTCTAACGGTAGTTGCTGCAGACGAGCGCGTTTCGAGTGGTTGGGTTGATCGCCTTTCAGGCGTCGCGCCTGCGGCGCGCAACTGCTATTCTGGATCTATGGTAGAGTCGCTCGCAGCAGAACTGCGGCGTTACCAGTCGCTGGAGGTTTGTGCGCGAGCTTGAGATCTTCGGGCGAGACTTCATTGCCACGCAGACTGCTGACGGCTGGGCGATCTACTACCGCGGGGCGGAGGGAAAGCGGGGTCCCCAATTCGAGATCCCGATCCCGCACGACGTCGTCTCGCCGGAGGCGCTTTGCCATTACCTCGCGGACCTCTGTCACGAGTGGGCGTCCCCCGAGCACCCGGAGGTGCGGTGGCGCTCGTAACGTCTCGGCGCCGGCGCTGGCTAACGTGGCGATGAAGCTGACAAGGCGTCGCTTTTGATGGCCGCCGCTCCGCGCCCTCAATACATCCGTCGACTGGGCGTGTTCGACACGACAATGGTCGTCATCGGCGGTATCATTGGCGCCGGAATATTTCTCAATCCCGCCATCGTCGCCCAGCGCGTACACACCTCGGCGTTCATTCTCACTACCTGGGCCATCGGTGGCGCTGTCGCGCTCGTCGGCGCCCTCTATTTCGCCGAGCTCGGCGCGCGCCGACCACAAGCGGGCGGCGGATACATCTATTTGACCGAAGCGTTCGGACCAATGCCCGCGTTTCTGTATGGCTGGACGTTTCTGTTCATCATCAATAGCGGCGGGATCGCAGCGGTGGCCGTCACCTTTGCGCTCTATGCCGCCGATCTCTTCCAGCTCCACACTGCGTTTGTCAAACCACTCGCGGTAGGCCTGCTCGTCGCACTGGCCGGCGTCAACTATTTCGGCGTGCGGTCTGGCAGTATCACCCAGAACATCTTCACTGTGTTGAAGTTGCTGGCGCTGGCGACACTCATTGCGGCGGGAATCTTTTTCGCCGGCAACGCCATGCATCCGGTAAAGCAAACCGCCACTGAATCCATCCACGGCCTCGACACTATTCGCGCTCTGGGATATGCGCTGATTCCCGCGCTCTTTGCTTACGGCGGCTGGCAATACTCCAACAACATCGCGAGCGAGATCAGGGATCCGGAACGCACCATCCCGAAGGCGATGACGATCGGAATAGGTGTGGTTGTCGCAGTGTACGTGCTCGCCAACCTGGCTTACCTGAGAGTGCTCGGCGCGAATGGTCTCGCCTCGAGCCTGGCGCCAGCGGCGGATACGATGCGTGCGATAATGGGTCCGATCGGCGGAGCACTGATGGCAGCTGGAATCGTCGTCTCGACAATCGGATTCGTCAACAGCGGGATTCTCTCCGCACCGCGAATGTTGCAGGCGATGGCGGCTGACGGATTGTTCTTTCGGTTCGCCGCGAGGCTTCATCCTCGGTATCACACACCGGCCGGAGGAATAGTGATCCAGGCTGTGTGGGCGAGCGCGCTCGTTCTCTCGGGCACCTATGGTCAGCTGCTCGACTACGTCGTGTTCGGCGACTGGATCTTTTTCGGACTGATCGTCGCGACGATCTTTCGCTATCGACGGCGCGATGCAGCGAGTACGCAAACGACTTATCGGGCGCCAGGTTACCCCGTGTTACCGGCGCTTTTCGATCTCGTCGCCGCCTTCGTGGTGGTGAGCGTAATCTGGTCCAATCCACGCAACGCAGTTCTTGGAGCCGTGCTGATGGCACTTGGCATACCGGCGTTTCTCTTCTGGCGGCGGCAGAATAGAGCGCCGGCGGTCGCACTCGGGAAATGAGAGCATCGGGTGCAGGCGCGCGCCGCAACCGACCAGTCGAGAGTAGTTACCTCGAATGGGCGAAGGCGCATGGGAATGTCACCTACAATCTCGCGATCAGCGGCGTTCCCGCGTGCGACGTCCGTCTCGTCTCCCCATCCGTCGATGATTTTACGATGGTTGCCGACAACGAGTACGGTTGGCCGCCGCTGCTCGACCGCATCGCCAGTCGTTACGACGTGCCTGCGGAGTGTGTCGTGCTCGCGCACGGGACGTCGATGGCGAACCACCTGGCGTGTGCAGTACTGCTCGAGCCTGGGGACGAAGTGCTGCTCGAGACACCGGGTTACGATCCGCTGCGAGTAGTGCCCGCGTATCTGCAGTGCGATGTACGTACCTTCGAGCGTCGAGAGGAAGCCGGCTATCGACTGGAGGTCGATAGGATCGAGCGGGCGCTGACGCCGCGAGTCCGGGCAGTGATCATCTCGAATCTCCACAATCCAAGTGGCGCGTTGACGCAGCGGCCGGATCTGGAGCGTCTTGCTGACCTGGCTGAAACCCACGATTTCCGCGTGCTGGTCGACGAAGTTTATCTCGAGTGGATATACGGATCGAATGAGGAGCCTCGCTCCGCGATAAATCTTTCGCCGAGGTTCGTTACGACCCGGAGTCTAACCAAAGCGTACGGTCTTGGGCCGCTGCGGGCGGGCTGGATTCTCGCGGAACCAACGCTCGCCGATCGGATGAAGCGGCTGAACGGAATTTTCACCAGCTCGATGTCGCACCCAACTGAGCGACTTGCCGCCCGCGTGCTCGACAACGCGGAAGGGCTGCTACACTCGGGCCGCGAAAGGATCGCGCACAACCGGAAGTCCGTCACTGCGTTTGTCGAGCAAAATCCAAGATTGTCGTGGGTGCGTCCGGAGGCGGGAACAGTCGGATTCGTCCGACTTTTGACTGGCGATGTCGATCAATTGGTGGAGAGGCTACTTACCGAGTACGATACGCTGGTCGTGCCGGGACACTTTTTCGGCGCGCCAGATCATTTTCGAATTGGTTACGGGATGGACGCCGGCGTACTTGAGGAGGGACTCGCTCGCCTCGCATTGGCGATCGGTGCGCTATGAGGTGGGAGGAGCGGAGATAACGCTGCGGCTTGATACCGGATGGCTCGCAGCTGAACTTGGGCGGTAGGCGGACCCACTTATCAACCGGAGGTTCTATGAGTAGCGCAGCGAAAAGCCTCTTCGTGTTTGGGATCTATGTTGTCGCCGCGGGAGGAGGGCTGCTACTCATGCCGGGACTGGTTCTGACTACGCTGGGCTTCCCTCAGGCCGCGGATGGCTGGGTAAGAGTCGTTGGCGCGCTCGCAATCATCGTGGGTGCTTACCATATCGTCGGCGCACGTAACGACTTTCTTCCTTACATTCGCGCTTCTATCTGGGGGCGCTTCGCGTTTGCCGTGCTGCTTGGCGGCCTTGTGGTTGCGTCCTTCATGCCGCGGTCGCTGCTACTCTTCGCCGTGATCGATTTGGCCGGAGCGATCTGGACGGCCGTCGCGCTTCGTCAAACCGTCGTCGCCGCCACCGCCGCCTAACGGTAGTTGCTGCACCCCGTGAGTATGCTTTGCAACCGATGCGGTTTGCGCGACGCAACTGGCGCGCAGAGCACAGTCACTGTCGATACCTCGGGCGATGAAACCAGGACTTCCGAGCAGCTTTGTCACGAGTGCTTCGAGCTCGAGATCGACGCTCGAAGAGCGCAGGAGGCAGCAATCCGGAAACGCCTTGAAGACGGATCCGTTTTCGAAGAGCTTCGAGAGCAGTTGAAAACCGAGCTTGCGGGAAAAGGCCCTAACCCGAGACTCAATTTCGCCCCGGTGAGTAGCGCACAGTCGGGCCTACTCCGTTTCGCTTCAGCGTGGTTCGTCTTTAACGGGGTGGTGTACGCACTGCTTGTCGTCGCGGCCGGCGCCCGATTTGTCTTCAGCCATGAGCCAGCAGCGCCAAAGATGCTGGTTCTCGTCAGCCTTCTTGTCCAAGCGATCGCGGCGAGTGGGCTTATATGGACCGGGTTATTGTTCGCGCGCGCTAAGCGCCTGGGAGGTTACCTGGCCTTTGGCTTCGTTCTCCTGCCAGTCGTATTCGCGGCTATTACGCGCGAGCCCCTCGACATATTCGACACCGCTTTTGCTGTCCTCGGAGTCATTGTCCTGGTGGTCATATGGCACGAGCTAAGTTGAAAGCATCGCCGGAGCCCGATGACTATATCACTCGCAGCCGAACCGCGCGTTAAACATCGATCGAAAGCTTATGGCCGAGAATAAAACCCAACGCACAACCGCTAGCGTCGCTGCCTTCCTCGCTGCGATCACCGATCGACAGCGCCAACGCGACGCCAAAGCGTTGGCCGCACTAATGCGGAAGGCCACTGGAGAGAAGCCTGCGATGTGGGGCGAGAGCATCGTCGGATACGGCACGACGACGTATCAAGGAAGCCGTGGGCGAACGGTCGATTGGTTTCCTGTCGGTTTCTCGCCGCGCAAGACAGCATTAGTCATCTATCTGATGGGTGGCCTCAAGGCAAACGCCAGCCTTCTTAGTGCGCTCGGCCCACATAAGGTCGGTGGCGGCTGTCTGTATCTACCGCGCTTTGAGGAGGTCGATACCAAAGTCCTGACGCGCCTCATCAAGCGCAGCCGCGACGCCAATCGTCGAGTGACTCGATAGCCGCACCCGGAGTGAGGGCTCGCTGGTGTCAGAGTTGCTCACAGCTGACTGGGCTATGCGCTTGCATTGGAGTGAATGATGGTTCGAATCGTCTGCGCCGCTGTTGGTCTTCAACTCCTCGTCAGCGGATCCGCGTCCGCGCAGCAATCGACAGCATTGAAGATTCGTGGTGACACCACGCATGCACCGCGCGGGTGCAGCGCCGCGTCGGCAATTGCCGCCATCAACGCGTGGTTCACAGCGTTCGCTGACGCGGATTCAGCCGGACTCGCGAAGGCCTCGTCTACTCCCAACGGCCGCTTCGCGTTCAGCGTCGCGAAATTCGCGACGTCGGACAAATTCGTTCGTGGCCGTACGTTCGACGACCTGCTCGCATACGCGCGGACACGGGCACCCCAACACGAGCGCGTGACGGTGCAATCGGTGAAGTTCAACGGCTGGAGTGGCCGAGTATTGGAATGGAGCCCCCTTTATTTCACACGATCAGCCGACGATTTGGGCGATAAGCCTCTCGCAGGAGTCGGCAAAGGTGGTTATTGGTGTGGACAGGGCATTTGGTACCTCCACCTTGCTCCTCGACCAGACGCTGAGTCCGGGCCTCACCGATAGAATCCTCCGGCCCGCTAAGTCTCCGCTTCCTCGGCGTATCCACCAGAAACTCCTCCAACGACCATCAGCAAACCCAGCCAGCCGAACCAACGCAGCTGCTGATTGAAAAGCAGTAGAGAGAGCAACGCTCCAACCAGCGGCTCGACACTCGCGGCAACACTCGCCGGCGCCGCATCGATTCGCTTCATCGCGCCGAAGAACAGGAAATTCGCCGCGACGACAGCTCCGATACCCAGCGCTGCCACGTATACCCAACCCGCGACGTTACTCGGCGCGTTCGGCGTTTTTCCAAACAGTGGCAAGAGCACGGCGAGAAATACCAGCCCGCCGACGAGCTCCCAGTACAACATCTTCTTCGATCCGTACCGCGGCACGACGTAGCGAGCGAGGATCGCGGTTGCCGCGTATGATGCCGCCGCAATGAGCCCGCCGAGTATTCCGACAACTCGCGACGCTGTTGGTTGCGACACGTCGCCAGCTTCACCGTTGACGGTCAGCCAAACTCCGATCATCACACCCACGGCGAGCGCGATGCGAATCGGCGTCAGCTTTTCCTTGAGGATGAAATGTCCGGCGATCGCAACGGTAACGGGCGCGGTATAGAGCAGTGCGACGGCGGGAGCGACGCCGAGTCCGGCGATCGCATACTGGAAGGGCACCTCGAACAGTGCGACCAGCGCGCCTCCAAGTATCGCGATCAGCCAGATTCCACGCTTATCGATTCGAAAGAGATCACGAGCGAACAATCCATAAACCGTGAAGCCGAGTACTGCGAGTAAGAGCCGCCAGAATCCCACCGCTGAAATCGCGGCGCCCTCCGCGTAGAGCGCGGTGCTCAGCGGGCCGGTGGTACCCCAGATCGCGCCCGCGCCGAGGCCGCAGGCGTAGCCGATGATTCGCGTTCGGCGGGATGAGTTTGGCAGTGGCGTGGTCATCGCACAATTTTATAGCCAAGCGGACATGTTGCGTCAGGACCTGCTGCAGAGGCTGGACGCGACCGGGAGGTAAGCCGCAGAAGTTCGCGTGCTAAACGCCCTTCGACTCCGACGCCTCCAGCGCAGACGAAAGTTCGGCGGCTAGACGCTCCGTGAACTTATCGTTCCGCATGCAACCGTAGTGGGCGCGCAGACCTTCGGGGAACGGCCCAAGGAGCTCGCGCTCGCGCGCCGACAATCCATCAAAGGGCAGCGAGCGCGCATGAAGCCTCCGCACATACGGACGCAGCTGGGCGGCCTCGAGACCGCTGAACGGACCATCGGCGTCGAATAGATAAATTGCTCCGTCATAGCGCTGCGGCCGATAGTGGTGCTGGGATTTGACCTGCAGGTCGTATTGGACCAATGCACGTCGGATCATGTCGGGATCGATGCTCGCATCCACGCGCGCAACATGAGTGAGCAGCACGTCGAGATACAGCGACGGTGCGATGGCATCGAGCTCGGTTTCCTGAATCGCAAACGGTCGCCCGGTATTAAGCTCGAGTAAAGCAGCAAACCGCAGGATGTGGTCACGATCCCGCGTGGACCACGACGCATGAGCCTCGAACTCCTCTGCAGACAGAGTCCAATCGTTGGCGTTCGTCGTGGTGCGTTTCGCGCGCAGCGCCCGAGGCACCAAGGCACGCAGCATTCCCGCCCTTCGCACGATGCGGCGCCTCCTCCCCGACATGAATCGCGCCGGAAGCGCCCAATGCCCGAAGCTTAGTCGACTGGCGTAGTCCATTCCCACTGGATCAACTAGCGCAAGCAGCGCAACCTCATCGCCCACTGCACGCAGCTGCTGCGCGATTTCGTATCCGAACGCGCCCGCCGACGAGTACGCCAGGATGTTGTACGGCCCGCGCGGCTGCCGACGGCGGATCGCCTCTGTGTAGCGCCGCACCCAGCGCTGGAATCCCTCCGTCGGATCGCGATCCCCGGCGAGGAACGGATCTCTCAAGCCGATCACATCGCGGGGCGTTCTCAGCGCACGCACCACTTTCTCATAAGCGCCGAGCGTCCCGCCAGCCGACGACACAACGAACAGCGGCGGGCGCCCCGACCCGTCGCCTTGCCGTAACGGGACGAGGACGGTCTCTGCGTCCGCCTCAGTGCCGCGATCGATTGCCGCGGCAAGCGTTGCCACCGTGGGATACGTATACAGCGTCGTCGCCCCAAGCGCTTTTGTTTTCAGGCCCAACATCTCACGCAGTCGGTGCGCGGCAGCGAACACTGTGAGGGACGTGCCACCGATCTCGAAGAAAGAACGGTCGCGCTCGACGGTCTGCACCTGGAGTAGCTCGCACCAAACGGTCGCGATCGCACGCTCGGTGTCGGATTCGTAGCTCACAGCGGGCGACCTGGCGGCAGCACCGCGATAGTCGGCGACCAGTCGTCGCCGGTCGATTTTTCCGCTCGGCGTTTGGGGAAACCGCTCGAGCGGTACGATCGCCGACGGGAGCATATACGCTGGCAACTGCGAGCGCAGCCATGCGAACGCCGTCGTCGTCTCAACGTCCGACGGAGTCACGAATGCGAGGAGCGTCGTCGCCGAGGTCGCATCAGGGTAGGGCGCGACGACGCACAGGCGGACTCCCGGCGCGCGCGATAGCCAGCGCTCAACTTCGCCGAGATCAACGCGGAAACCGCGCAGTTTAACGACGTCGTCTGCGCGTCCAACGAACAGAAAACTTCCATCAGACAGCACGCGCACCTGGTCAGCGGTGCGATACAGGCGTTCGCTGCCGAGGGTCGCGTGCACCGCTTCGGTGCCTTCGGCGTTGCGGAAATAGCCACTGAACAGCGGCGAGCCGCTGATGTGCAACATCCCGATGCCACCCGGTGCGACTGGCTGAAGGTCAGCGTCCAGCACGGACGCGCCGACGTCGGGCGAAATTGGCTTTCCCAGTGGCGGATCTTCGGCAGTCCAACTTGACGATCGCAGATCGGTGACAAGTGTCGAGCTGGCTTCGCTGCTCCCGTAGATGGAAAAGATTTTGGTGCTCGCTGGAAATGCAGCCGCGGCTCGCGCTGCGAGCGCAGCGGGGACGTGCTCACCCATCAGGACAAGGACGCGGAGCGGCGGGGGCACGAATCCGGGGAGATCCAGCGATGCCTGCAGCATCGATGGAACTATGAGGAGGCGCGTTACGCGCTCCTGGGCAAGCAACTCCCAGAAGCTGGCCAGGTCACGCAGAGATTCATCGGCAACGATCCTCACCGCCACACCGCGCAGCAGCGGCTCGAACAGCTCGTACACCGCGTGCGTGGTGGCCTGGAAGGATTTCTGCACACACACGTCGCCCGCCGAGTACGGGTGCTGCGCCCACGTCCATTCGAGTCGGTGGAGGAAGGAGCGGTGACTACGCACGATCATTTTCGGCGTGCCTGTAGAGCCCGAGGAGCAAATCACGAAGGCGGCAGAGCTATTGCCGCCGCGCTCGACAGGGGGCGGCGCTGTAGCGCTACCCGTGGTGAGCGCGTTTTCGAGCCGTAAGGTGCGCGGCTCGGCGGTTGTTATGAGCCGCGTTGATTCCGCATCTATCACGGCGTCGAACCTGCCGTGCCGCAGGATCTGGTTCAGACGATCCGGGGGCCAGGACGGTGGGAGCGGGACGACAGCGGCGTCGACTTTGAGAATCCCGAGCATCGCTGCGACTGAATCGATCGAGCGCTCCGCATAAAGCCCGACGAACGATCCGGAGGCGATCCCTGCGGCGCGCAGCTCGTTCGCCACTCGGTTCGCCCGCGCGTCCAGTTCTCCATAGGTGATAGCTCGATCGGCGAACCGGAGCGCGATATCATCGGGCGTACGCGCTGCTTGCGCCTCGAACGCGGTGTCGAAGCGGAAGTCGTGCGTCATGCCCAACCGAGGCGTGCGAGCGCAGATGGCGCGCTTGGCAATTCCTCGTACACGACATGTGCCACTGAGGCCGTCGTCGCTACAGCACCTACTCGCATATCGTCGACATCCAGGTTCCAGATCCGGAACCGCGCCGACAGGCCAGCGTCGGCGGCAATGTCGTCGCCGAGACCTTTACCGTAAGCCTTGGCGACAGCTTCCAATCGCGTCCACGCTGCGAACCAGGCGCGAGTTCGGTCCGCGGTTTTCAGCGCATCGATACGGACAACATCCTGCATCTGCATGAGAGGTCGCACGAAGGTATCGAGTCGCAGCTCCGGGCGCACGCGTTCGACGTCTACGCCAATCGCCGCGTCTTTCGTGACGGCGACTAACGCTACGTCGCCATCGTGCGACAGGCTGAAATTAGGTCCCGGTCCAGCCACGTGGGGCTTGCCCCAGGTTCCAACGGCAATCTGGATGTCGCGCGCGTCACGGCCGATGAACGCGGAGAGAATCAATCGAACCGCGCCATGCGACACCACGTAGCGGCGCCGCTCGTCGGGCGTTGCAAAACGCGCGGCGCGCGCGGCCTCGATCGGATCCAGCAGTTCCGAGAACTGCTGCTCCGCGCCAGGACCACATGCGAGCGGGACGCACCAGACAAACGCAACGCTCGGGTCCGCGTCGTGCAAATACTGTTCGTTCCCGATTCTATTCAGCAATGAGAACTCGTTTCGATCGTTCAAGAAAGACACCCGCCAGGTATGTTCCAGCTCAGTGGCGCGCACAGCGACGCCGCCTGGCATTACTGTCTTACGAGGAACTCTGGCTCGGAACCAGGCCAGGCTGACAAAGTATGCCGGCACCGAGTCAAGGCGATCTTTGTAGTGACTTTATGCACGAGAGAGACTGTTTGCGAGTCACACCACCAGCGCCGTGGGTTACCGAATCGCGCTCCTGGCATGACGTACGGCAGTTTTTGCACTTGATACGATGTCCAACAAAGGGTAGCCCCGCGCCGACCCATGAACAATGCATGTCTATCGCCGCGGAGATCCTTGCGACCGCAAGTGATTTCGCTGGGGATATGCAGCCGGAGGTCAAGGACTTTATCAGAAGGAACTCGCCACCTTCGTCGTCGCCAGACTCCATCGATCAATGATCATCACACTCCGATTCGCCGCCGCGCTCGTGTCGCTGTCGTCATACTCAGCGCAGCCGCACGGACGTCCAACGCGCAAGCACGGTGGCAGCCGATCTGCATTAGGCGAGTCGTGGCTCGCATTGATCGGGATGATTCCGGCGTAGCTTACTCGAGTCCCTGTAAAGCTGAGGACCGATGTCACTGTCTTTCTTGCTGATTGGGTGTGTGATCCTTGGTGGCATCGCGGGTTTCTTTGCCTGGGAGCGCCACCAAATGTGCAAGGCAGAAATCGAAGGAAGCCTGCGCCGATATCACGCGACTGATATCAAGATTTCGTTGGATTGGTTTGATTTCGATCGCGACACGTACACCTACGACGTGGAGTATCGCGATCGCCATGGCAAGGTTCACACGAATCGGTGCAAGGTGGCCTCGCAACCCTTTGTGGCGGATGAATCAGTGTACTGGCTTAATCCGATCGATCCGAGTGCGTAGGGTTACGGGGAGATGAGGCGTTGCGCCTGGGACTCGGGTCAAAATTCAGGATTCCACAATAGCGTGCGCGAGTACACCGCAGGATTGGGGATCGCCTTCTGATGGAGATGGCTCATCAACAGCAATGGGACGCCGAGATCGCCGCGATGCGGCGCGTGCTCGCCGGGCTCGGGATGAAGGAGGAGCGTAAGTGGGGTAAGCCCACTTGCACCGTCGATGGAAAAAACATCGTCATCCTGCAGGGTTTTAAAGAGTACTTCGCGCTCGGCTTCTTTCAGGGAGCGCTGCTCAAGGATCCGAAGAAGTTGCTGGTGCAGCTCGGCCAGGTGCAGGCGGGACGCGTGATGAAGTTCACCAACGTGAAAGAGATCAAGGCGAAGGAAGCGACCATCAAGAGGTACGTGCGCGAAGCGATCGAAGTCGAAAAGGCGGGGCTGCGCGTGAAGCCGAAGACGACGGCCGATTATCCAGTGCCCGAGGAGCTGCGCGAACGATTCCGAAAGGACCCGCGTTTCAAGCGCGCCTTTGAAGCACTGACGCCGGGACGGCAGCGCGGATACCTGTACCACTTCGCCGCTGCAAAGCACTCCGCGACGCGCGCGGCGCGAAT
>DASTGU010000033.1:0-26114 GCA_035718845.1 Gemmatimonadaceae bacterium
GCGATGATCGCCGACACCTGATGATGCCCGTGTCCGTCCCTTGGCGTTCCCGAAAATGTCGTGATCACGATGTGCGGCCGAAACGCGCGCATCACCGTCATCACGTCATTGAGCACGGAATCGCGCGGCCAGTGACGTAGCGTCTCTTCCGCGCTCTTCGAGAAACCAAAATCGTACTCGCGACCGAAATACTGGTGCGCGCCGTCGATTCTGCGCGCAGCCAACAATTCCTCGGTGCGAATCACACCCAGCGCTTCACCCAGCTCGTTACCAATCAGATTCTGCCCTCCGTCCCCGCGCGTCAGCGACATGTACGCGGTCTCGACATTCCGGCCGCGCGCCAGCCACGCAATCAGATTGGTGTCTTCATCATCCGGATGCGCGGCAATCCACAACACGCGCATTCGCTCCACGGTATCCGCCGCGGCGATTTCAAATCGCCGAGCCGGCGGTTGCATCGCCGATGATGGGACGACGATTGCCGCTGCCAGCGCGGCGATAGCTACTGCCTTGTGCATTGTGCCGTGAAGACTAACTCAGGTTTTCACCGTCATGCCGCGACGGCCCTTTGCTCCAGCCAGCTGCGGCATCGGCGCGACCACCTCTGCGATGATGCGCTCCTGCTCCTTCTTGTGCGCTTCCGCATATCCCTCGGCCGGACTCGAACGATCGGGGCGACCAACGTAGCGCGTCGGCAAAGCGTTGCCGGTCGACATCCGTAAACGCGGCGCAGCGTACGACCACGCGCCCTGATTCTTCGGTTCCTCCTGCGCCCACACCACTTCCTCGATCGCCGAATACAGATCGACGATCTGCGCGATCTGGTTGCCGGGCCATGGGTACAGCTCTTCGATGCGAACGACCGCGATGAACGGTGCGCGCTTGGCGATGATGTCGTAGTAGATCTTGCCGGTACAGAACACCAGGCGCGTGACTTCCTCGCGTTTCTGAGACGCGACCGGATCATCGATCACCGGACGGAAGCTGCCGCTGGTGAGATCCGTCAGCTTCGACGCGGCTTCCGGCAAACGCAGCAGACTCTTCGGCTGCATCAGAATCAGCGGCCGCCGCTCATAGAGCTGCGCCTGACGACGCAGGATGTGGAAGTACTGCGCGGGCGTCGATGGATACGCGACACGTTGATTCCCTTCAGCGCACAGCTGGAGGAATCTCTCCAGACGAGCGCTCGAATGCTCCGGGCCCTGGCCTTCGTATCCGTGCGGCAGCAGCAGCACGATCGAAGAATCCTGTCCCCACTTGGCGCGATCTGCCGATATGAACTGATCGATGATCGGCTGCGCGACGTTGACGAAATCGCCGTACTGCGCTTCCCACAACACGAGAGTGTCCTCGGCGGCCGTGCTATAGCCGTACTCGAAGCCAAGCACGCCCATCTCCGACAACGGGCTGTTGAAGATTTCGATTTTTCCGTTGCCGTCGCCTTCGGCGATCTGCTGTAGCGGGAAATACGTCTCGCCGCTCTCGGCGTCATGCAGCACCGCCTGCCGATGCGAGAACGTCGCGCGCTCCGAGTCCTGACCCGTCAGACGGATTGACTTGCCATCGGTGAGCAGCGACGCAAACACCAGCGCCTCCGCGTGACCCCAGTCGATTCCACCAGCTTCACCCAACGCTTCAGCGCGACGCATCAGCGTCTTCGCCAGACGCGGATTCACTTTCAGATTCGCCGGCCATTGCAGCAGCTTCTCATTCAGCGCGCGCAAACGATCCGCGTCGACGGCGGTGTCCCCGCTGCCAGCACCTGACTGATCTGCCTCCGCATCTTTCGCCGGGTTGTGCTCGGGTGGGTGCAGCTCGCCCGCTTTCATCGCGGTGAGTATCCGATCGAATTCAGCAGCCGCATCCGCGTCGAGCTTCTTCACTTCCTCGGCGGTCACCACCCCTTCCGCGATCAGTCGATTGCCCCACACTTCGCGCGGCGACGGATGCGCTTTGATTTTTTTGTAGAGCGTCGGCTGGGTGAACGCCGGCTCGTCGGTCTCATTGTGTCCGTGACGCCGATATCCGACGAGATCAATCAGGAAATCTTTGCCGAATTTGGCGCGATACTCGATGCCGAACTGAACGACACGCACGCAGGATTCCGCGTCGTCGGCATTGACGTGGACGATCGGCACTTCGAATCCCTTCGCCAGATCGCTCGCATAACGCGTCGACCGCGCATCGATTGGGTCCGTGGTGAACCCGACCTGGTTGTTGACGATGATGTGCAGCGTCCCACCGGTGCGGTACCCTTTCAGTCCCGAGAGGTTGAAAGTCTCGGGAACGACACCCTCGCCAGGGAATGCGGCATCCCCGTGAACACATATCGGAACCACAGCCGATTCATCGCGACTAGGCCCTCCTGCCGCCTCTCTCCTCTCGCCTCCCGCCTCCCGCCTCTCGCCTCCCCCCTCCCGCGCCTCGCTTCCCGCCAATACCTGGCGAGCTCTTGCCACTCCTTCGAGCACCGGATTCACCACTTCGAGATGACTCGGGTTCGGAATCAGTACCACCGCCATCTCTTTGCCCGTCGCGGTCAGCCGAGTGCCGACGGCACCGAGATGGTATTTGACGTCGCCCGTCTCGCTGACGGCGTTGGTCGCCGCGTGCTTGCCCTCGAATTCCTCGAAGATCGTCGCGTACGGCTTGCCAAGGGTGTGGGTCAGGACGTTGATGCGACCGCGATGCGCCATCGCCAGATCGACTTCACGCGCGCCGAGCTGAGCTGCCGATTCGATGGCAACATCGAGCATCGGTACCAGCATGTCGGTGCCTTCGATCGAGAATCTCTTGTAGCCCTGATAGGCGCGGCCGAGAAACCGCTCGAGACCGTCAACACGCGTCAGGCGCTCGAGGATGCCTTTCTTTTCGTCGACGGTCAGCGGCTGATTCAGGCGACCGCTTTCGATTTCAGACTTGAGCCACTCGCGCTCGTCAGCTTTACCGACGTGCGAGATCTCGAATCCGATCTTCGACGAGTAGAGCTCGCGCAGACGCCCGACGACATCGGCGGCGCTACCGCCCGAAGCGCCGAGCGCGATACCGGGTATGCTGTGGAGGTCGTCTTCGGTCAGGCCGTGGAATTCCGGAGTCAGCTCCGGGGTCCCTTCAGCCGGCGTCCCCAGCGGATCGAGTGGGACCGCCATGTGCCCGTAGCTGCGAATCGCATCGACAAGCTCGGCAGCAGCGGCGACATCGCGAAGAAAAGCGGGATCGAATTCTCCCGCTGCGGAAGGACCAGCAGCCGGCGATGGAGCGCCGGCAATGCTTTCGGCAAATCGGAAGAACTGACGCCAGGATTCGTCGACTGACGATGGGTCGCGCCGATAGGCTTCGTACGCCTCGGCGATCAACGCGTCGTTGTATGCGCCCGTGATCGGGTCGTTACTCATACCTGAAATTTAACTGTGCTCGACGGGCCTCGCGGGCACTCCAGGCAAACGAAGGAGGTACTTCGGGCGGGCTGCGGCGGCGTGAAGAATCCGTAGTGCCGCGACCCGGTCTAGCGTCGGCAAATAGAGAAAGCCGGCGATGCCGTTGACGTCGAGCAAGTGCAGCTCTTCAGCATGTCTGGTAAGACTCACCGCGACGACAGGGGTTCGCGAAAGCAGCTGGTCACGCTCCCACTGTTCGAGCGAGACCGAAGTCAGGACGTCGTAGTCGCAAATCACGACATCCGGGATCCAGTCCACGCTCCCGTTCAATGCTGATTCGAGGCCGACGGCGTTGGTGGTTACAACGCCAAGTTCGCCGAAATATCGCGCGATGTGCTCGCTCAAAATGCAATGGCGCGCTATGCACAATGCGCGCAGCGGCGAGGTGGGATTCGGTAGTGGAGGGACCGCGTTCTGACCGGTACCTCTGTCGTTCTCTAAATGCATCGCTGGACCATCGTAAGTCGCCACCAGCCAGAAAACAAGCGGAGCAATAAAAAGAGCCCCGCACCGTTCCCGATGCGGGGCTCTGTAATTCCAACGCGATTTACTTCTTCGTCTTGTCGACGTTGTTGCCGATGATGCCGCCGAGAATTGCACCGGCCGCGCCACCGATGATCGCGCCCTTCACCTTGTTCCTGCTGGTGACCGCGCCGATCACTGCACCAGCACCCGCACCAATGGCAGCGTCACGCTTGGTGTGCTTCTCAACCACCGGCTGACGAGCCGGAGCAGGAGCGCTATAGACGGGCGCCGAAGAATAGCTGCCGCCTGAGCTGCTGCGACGCGCCGTGGAAGTTCTGCGAACCGTCGTCGTGCGCGGCGTTGATGCGGTGCTTCTCAACGAAGTAACCGGTGCAGTCGTGCTCGCTACGCCAGCGCGCTCTGCAGCGGTGATGCTGTCGAGCGGAGTGTACGGGCGGCTCGCTGCCGCGGTCGAAAGATCCGAATTGAGCGCGCTATCCGCCGCGGTCATTTTGTTATCGCTCTTCGAGCAAGCGAATGCCAAAAACGCGGCCGGAAGGATTAGTAACTTTTTGAACATTTTAAAGCCTCCAGGTTAAACCCCCGCGTAACGCGACGGCGCCCCTTTAAGGGCAGATGACATGCCAATAAAAGGGTGTAGTTAGCCCACCGTAGCTGCCGTTAACGCCGGCTCAGTCGCCATAACGTCCTCTAAAGAGGGCGGCAAATTGAGACGGAAAGTGCTTCCTTCCCCAGGCTTCGAACAGACCGTCAACGACCCATCCAGCAGCTGAGCCAATCTCCTCGAAATTGGGAGACCCAAACCAGTGCCCGGCTGTTTCGATTCGGACACCTGAACGAACTCCTCGAAGATCCGCGGAATGTCTTCCTGCGCTATCCCGACTCCCTGATCGACGACTTCGATTTCCAGCCCGCCCGGCTCGGTCTGTTTGCAACGCACCACGATTGGCTTCCCTTCACCGAATTTGATCGCATTCGACAGCAGGTTGATCATGATCTGCCGCACTCGCCGTGGATCGCTGACGATGTTGAACGATTCGGTCTCCATCTCGAGAGCCAGCGCGGAGCCGTACTCGTCCGCCAGGGGTCTCACCGTCACGAACAGGTCTTCGATCAGCGACGGGAACGATACCGGCTGAACCGATAGCTCGATCTTCCCGGCTTCGATCTTCGACAGGTCGAGCACATCGTTCACAAGCTCGAGCAGGTGGCGCGCTGCTTTGAGAGTCCGCTGCAGTCCTTCCTTCTGCTTCGCGTTGAGCGGCCCGTAAATCCCGTCGAGCATCAGCGTGCTGTAGCCGATCACGGCGTTGATAGGCGTGCGCAGCTCGTGACTCATCGAGGCATAGAAGCGATTGCGCGCACCCATCGCCTGTTCCAGCGCCACCTGACGCCGGTGCAGCTCTTCGTTCATCTGCGCCAGCTTCGCCGCCGAGCGTGCCTCTGCCTCGAGCATCGACGTTCGATGCTCCAGCTCCAGCTCGCGCTTCTCTGCATCGCGCAGCAGCTCTGCCTGGCGCGAGACTTCGCGCTGCTTGATGAAGAGATCGACGAACACCGCCACCTTCATCCGCAACACGTCCGGATTGAACGGCTTGAAGACGTAGTCGACGGCACCCATCGCGTAGCCCTTGAAGACGTACGCCTCTTCCTTATTGATCGCGCTGAGGAAGATGATGGGAATCGTGCGTGATCTCTCGCGTGACTTGATGATCTCAGCGACCTCGAAGCCATTCATGTCCGGCATCTGCACGTCGAGCAGAATCGTCGCGAAATCCATCTCGAGCACGCGCTTGAGCGCCTCCGGCCCCGAGTTCGCGCGAATCAGCTTCTGGTTGAGCGGCTCGAGAATCGCCTCGAGCGCCAGCAGATTCTCCGGCCTGTCGTCAACGAGCAGGATGTTGACGCGATCGTCGCGCGAAGCGCCGTTCTGACGTGGGTCGCCGCTCATGCGCGGGATCTCCTGGCAGTGAGCGCGTCGGCGGTTTCCTGTGAGAGTTCCACCAGCCGCTTGCCAAGCATGGGAAGCGAGAGGACTTCTGCCGAAGGAACCGCTCTTATCGCCGCTTCGGGCATGATCGGGATCTCGGCCGCCTTTGGCGACTGCACCAGGGCTTTGCCGCCGCGCCTGACGATGTGCGCCAATCCACGGGCACCGTCTTCGTTCGCGCCGGTCAGCACCACGCCGATTGCTTCCTTGCCATAGGTGTCTCCCGCCGATGTGAACATAACATCGATCGAAGGTCGGCTGTACCTGATCGGCGCTTCGACTGTTAAGGACAGATAACCGCGCTCGACCATGACGTGATAGTCGGCGGGAGCGACGTATACTCTGCCCGGCTCGAGCAGATCCTTGTCCTCGATCTCACACACCGTGAGTGGCGTAGCGTCCTGAAGTAATTGCGACAGTAACCTGTCCGAGTCTTTGCTGCGATGCTGCACGATCACGATCGGAATCGAGAAGTTGGGCGGCAGCTCGCCGAGCAGCTTCGACATTGCCATCAATCCGCCCCACGACGTCCCGATCGCGACAATGGAGTAGGGCATCTAGCGAACCTTCCGGAAGATCTTTTCGGGCGGCGCGATCTGCTGATAACACTCCTCGTGCGCCATGAACCGCAGTGTTTCCTTGCTGCCCAGCACCAGCACCCCGAACATCGCCAGACTGTCGTAGAAAAGGCTGTGCACTTTCGATTGCAGCGTCTTGTCGAAGTAGATGAGAACGTTGCGGCACAGAATGACGTTGAACTCGCTGAACGATCGGTCGGTGACGAGGTTGTGCTGTGCGAACACTACGTTCTTCGTCAGCGTCTGATCGAACAACGCGCCGCCATACTTCGCAGTGTAGTACTCCGAGAACGACTGCTTGCCGCCCGCCTTGATGTAGTTGTCCGTGTACTCCTGCATCCGCTCCAGCGGAAAGATTCCTGCCTTCGCCCGCTGCAGCACGACTTCGTTGATGTCGGTGGCGTAGATGCGCGCGCGCTCGTACAGGCCTTCCTCGCGCAGCAGGATCGCCATCGAGTAGACCTCTTCACCTGTCGAACAGCCGGCGTGCCAGATCCGGATGAACGGATAGGTTCGCAGCAACGGCACCACGTGCTCGCGGAACGTCACGTAGAAACCCGGATCGCGGAACATCGCTGTGACGTTGATGGAGAGATCGAGCAGCAGCTTCTCCATCATTGCGGGATCGTGCAGCACCTTCTCCTGCAGTGCGCTCACGCTGGAGAGTCCTTCCTCCTCGATGCGCTTCCACAAGCGACGCCTGATCGATGCGTACGCGTACGAGCGGAAGTCGAATCCGTAATGACGGAAAATCCCCTCCAGCAGCAGCTCGATCTCGATGCGCTCGAGATCGGGCTTGAATGCCTGCGCCGGATCGGGGTCCGGACCAGCCCGAGGCGCTTCGGCTACCTGTACAGCCATACCCGCAACAGTGACAGCAGCTGCTCTGTGTCAACCGGCTTCGTTATGTAGTCGGACGCACCAGCTGCGATGCACTTCTCTCGATCGCCCTTCATCGCCTTCGCGGTGAGCGCGATGATCGGCAGTGCCTTGAACTGATCGAGCGCCCGGATGGCCCGCGTTGTCTCGTAGCCATCCATCTCGGGCATCATGATGTCCATCAACACTGCATCGACGTTTGGATCTTTCTTGAGTTCTTCGATCGCCTGCTTACCGGTCTCGGCGAACTTCACGATCATGCCGTGATCTTCGAGAACACTGGTCAGCGAAAAGATGTTGCGAACATCGTCATCCACGACCATCACCGTCTTTCCCGCTACCACGGAGTCGGAGTCGTGCAGATGCTCCAGCATCTTCCGCTTCTGTTCCGGCAGCTTCGCTTCGATTCGGTGCAGGAACAACGCCGTCTCATCGAGCAGACGCTCGGGAGACTTTACGTCCTTGAGAATGATGGTCTCCGCATACTTCCTGATCTCCGTCTCTTCCTTCTGGGTCAGCTCCTTACCGGTGTAAATGATGATCGGCAGATCGTGGTTCTCCGGATCGGCCTTCACCTTTTCGAGCAGATCGAAGCCAGTCATCTGCCCACTGTGCAGGCCGAGGTCGAGGACCATGCAGTCGAAGTGCTCTTCACCGATCTTCTGCAGTGCATCTTCAGCAGACGGGACTGCAGTTATCTCCACGTCCTCGTGGGCGATCAGCTCGACGATGCTCTGCCGCTGCGCCTCGTTGTCCTCGACTACGAGCAGTCTCTTCGGCACGGTGTCGATGAAAGACGAGATCCGCGCAAACGCTGCGTCCAGTCCTTCCTTGCTGACGGGCTTCGCCAGATAAGCGATCGCGCCAGCCTTCAGACCTTCGCGCTTCTGCTCGACGCCCGAAATGATGTGCACGGGCACGTGCCTCGTTTCCGGATCGCGCTTCAGTCTGTCGAGCACCTGCAGCCCGTCGAGCCCGGGCATGTCGATGTCGAGGGTGATCGCATCGGGGCGAACCTCACGCGCCGCCCTCAACCCGGCTTCGCCATCCAGCTCGACGACGCCCTTGTACCCCTTGTCGCGGGCCATATCGAGCAGAACCTTGGCAAAGTTCTGATCGTTCTCGATGATCAGCACCGTTCGATCACCTTCCTCGACGGCGTCACGATCATCCGCGATCACCGTTTGCGGCACCGCTCGGCGCTCTGGCTGGTACTGAATCGCGTCACCGACCACCTTCCGGCGCTGATTCGGCCGCGGACCTCTGGTGACGTTCGGCTGATTCCTCACCGGCGCTGACCCCTCGCGAGCGGAGGCGGCGGCTGCGGAAGCGTACTCGCGACGATCCGCGCTCTGGGATGCTTCACGGTCGCGGTCCCGAGGCATTCCCGCGAACTGTGTCGGCAGGAACAACGTGAACGTGCTGCCCTTGCCCTCGGCGCTCTCGACGCGAATCTCGCCTCCGAGCAGCCGCGCGATCTCCCGGCTGATTGAAAGCCCGAGACCAGTACCGCCGTACTTGCGACTGGTAGTCCCGTCTGCCTGCTGGAACGCCTCGAAGATCAGGCGCTGTTTGTCCTTCGCGATTCCGATACCTGTATCCTGAACCGCGAACGCAATCACATCTGACGCGGAGTCCAGATTCGGATTCTGGAACCTGCGTCCCTTCTCCGCGCGACGCATTGTCAGCGTGACTTCGCCTTCCTGCGTGAACTTGAACGCGTTCGACAGCAGGTTCTTGAGCACCTGCTGCAGTCTGGCGCCGTCCGTGTAGACCGTTTGCGGCAGGTCCGGACCGACTTCCACCCGGAACGCGAGCGATTTCTGCTCGGCGACCGGATTGAAGCTGCGCTCGACGAACTCCTTCACTTCGTTGATTCGAACGTCCGCCGGATTCACATCCATCTTCCCGGCTTCGACCTTCGAGAGATCGAGCACATCGTTGATCAGCGTCAGCAGATCACTGCCCGACGAAAGAATCGTCTGCGCGAACTCCACCTGCTTCGGCGTCAGGTTGCCATCCTTGTTCTCGCTGAGCAGCCGCGCCAGGATCAGCAGGCTGTTCAACGGCGTCCGCAGCTCGTGCGACATGTTGGCCAGGAACTCCGACTTGTACTTCGAGCTGAGTTGCAACTGCTCCGCCTTCTCTTCGAGAGCGAGTCGGGCTGCTTCCACTTCTTCGTTCTTCTGCTCGACCTTCCGATTCTGCTCGGCGAGCAGTGACGCCTTTTCTTCCAGCTCCTCGTTGACCTGCTGCAGCTCTTCCTGCTGGTCTTTGAGCAGCTCCTCAGAAGTACGCAGCGTCTGCGCCTGCGCCTCGAGCTCGGCGTTCGATCTCTTGAGCTCTTCCTGTTGCTTGCGCAGCTCCTCGGATTGACTCTGCAACTCGAGGGTCAGGCTCTGCGACTGCTCGAGCAACTCCGCCGTTCTCATGTTCGCCGAGATCATGTTGATCACGACGCCCACGGTCTCGGCGAGCTGGTCAAGGAATAACTGGTGGATCTGGCTGAACGGCAGGAACGAGGCTAGCTCGATGACTGCCTTTACTTCGCCCTCGAATAGAACCGGCAACACCAGAATGTTGCGCGGCGGCGCTTCGCCGAGCCCCGACGAGATCCGTATGTAATCGTCGGGAACGTTGGTGAGGAGAATCGGCTTCTTCTCGAGTGCCGCCTGACCGACGAGACCCTCGCCGAGGTAGAACCGGTTGCCAAGGTGCTTCCGCTCCTTGTAGGCGTAGCTCGCAATGAGCTTGAGAACCGGAGTGCTGTTCTCTTCCTCCATGATGTAGAACGCGCCATGGTGCGCGGAGACGAGCGGTGTCAGCTCGGACATAATGAGCTTCGACACCTGCTCGAGATCTTTCTGTCCCTGCATCATGCGCGAGAACTTGGCGAGGTTGGTCTTCAACCAATCCTGCTCCGCGTTCTTCTCGGTCGTCGACTTCAGGTTGACTATCATCTGGTTCAGGTTGTCCTTCAGCTGCTCCAACTCGCCCTGCGCTTCGACCGCGATCTGTCGACTGAGATCGCCGCGCGTCACCGCTGTTGCTACGTCGGCGATTGCGCGCACCTGCACGGTGAGGCTGTTCGCCATGGCGTTCACGTTGTCGGTCAGCGCGCGCCACGTGCCTGATGCATTCGGTACTTCAGCCTGGCCACCGAGCTTGCCTTCAGTGCCTACTTCTTTTGCCACGCGCGTTACTTCGTCAGCGAACACGCGCAGTGAGTCCACCATCGCGTTGACGGTGTTCTTCAGTTCCAGAATTTCGCCACGCACTTCGACAGAGATTTTCTGCGACAGGTCGCCGCGCGCGACTGCGGTCGTGACCAATGCGATGTTTCTGATCTGGCTCGTCAGCGACGACGCCATCGCGTTCACGTTGTCGGTGAGATCCTTCCACGTTCCCGCAACGCCCGGTACGTTCGCCTGGCCACCCAGCTTTCCTTCGGTTCCTACTTCCTTCGCCACACGCGTGACTTCTGAAGCGAAAGTACTGAGTTGATCGACCATCGTATTGATGGTGTTCTTCAGCTCGAGGATCTCGCCCTTCACATCGACCGTCATCTTGCGCGACAGATCGCCGCGCGCGACCGCCGTGGTGACGTCGGCGATGTTTCTCACCTGGCCAGTGAGGTTCGACGCCATGAAGTTCACGTTGTCGGTGAGGTCCTTCCACGTGCCGGCGACTCCGGGCACGTTGGCTTGTCCGCCCAGTCGTCCTTCGGTTCCCACCTCGCGCGCAACGCGCGTCACTTCGCCCGCGAACACGCTCAAGCTGTCCACCATCGTGCTGATGGTTTGCTTGAGCTCGAGAATCTCTCCTTTGACGTCGACGGTGATCTTGCGCGACAGGTCGCCCTTCGCGACTGCGGTCGTCACGTCGGCAATGTTTCGAATCTGACCAGTCAGGTTCGAGGCCATCGCGTTGACGTTGTCGGTCAGATCTTTCCAGGTGCCGGCAACGCCTGGCACGTTCGCCTGGCCGCCCAGTTTGCCTTCGGTGCCTACTTCCTTGGCGACGCGTGTCACTTCGGAAGCAAATGCACTGAGCTGATCGACCATGGTGTTGATGGTGTCTTTCAGCTCCGCCGTCTCACCGCGCGCTTCGACGGTGATCTTCTGTGACAGATCGCCGCGCGCCACTGCAGTCGTAACTGCGGCGATGTTTCGCACCTGGCCGGTAAGATTTCCCGCCAGCGTATTCACGTTGTCGGTTAGATCCTTCCAGGTGCCGCCGACTCCCGGCACGTTCGCCTGGCCACCCAGCTTGCCGTCGGTTCCCACCTCGCGCGCAACACGCGTTACTTCCGATGCGAACCCACTGAGCTGATCGACCATCGTGTTGATGGTGTTCTTGAGCTCGAGGATCTCGCCCTTGGCTTCAGCGGTGATCTTGCGATTGAGATCGCCGCGCGCGACCGCCGTCGTGACGTCGGCGATGTTACGGACCTGACCCGTGAGGTTGGACGCCATGAAATTCACGTTGTCCGTCAGGTCCTTCCACGTGCCGGCGACGCCCGGCACTTCGGCTTGTCCGCCGAGTCGGCCTTCAGTACCGACCTCCTTCGCGACGCGAGTTACTTCGGATGCAAATGCGCTCAGCTGATCGACCATCGTATTGATGGTTTGCTTGAGCTCGAGAATCTCGCCCTTCGCTTCCGCGGTGATCTTTCTGGAGAGATCTCCCTTCGCGACGGCTGTCGTCACGTCGGCGATGTTTCTGATCTGACCGGTGAGCGACGACGCCATCGCGTTCACGTTGTCGGTGAGATCTTTCCACGTTCCACCGACTCCCGGGACGTCCGCCTGTCCGCCGAGTTTTCCTTCGGTTCCCACTTCCTTCGCGACGCGAGTTACTTCGGACGCGAAGGTGCTCAGCTGATCGACCATCGTGTTGACGGTGTTCTTCAGCTCGAGAATTTCGCCGCGCGCGTCGGCAGTGATCTTCTGTGACAAATCGCCGCGTGCGACTGCTGTCGTCACCGCGGCGATGTTACGGACCTGACTGGTCAGGTTGCCGGCAAGAGTGTTCACGTTGTCGGTAAGGTCCTTCCACGTCCCACCGACGCCCGGAACTTCCGCCTGACCACCAAGCTTTCCTTCCGTACCTACTTCGCGAGCAACGCGCGTTACTTCCGACGCGAACGAGCTTAGCTGATCCACCATGATGTTGATGGTGTTTTTGAGCTCGAGAATCTCGCCCTTGGCGTCGGCGGTGATCTTTCGCGACAGGTCGCCGCGCGCGACTGCAGTGGTGACGTCGGCGATGTTTCTCACCTGACCGGTGAGGTTCGACGCCATGAAGTTCACGTTGTCGGTGAGATCCTTCCACGTGCCTGCTACCTGCGGCACGTTCGCCTGTCCCCCGAGCTTTCCTTCCGTACCGACTTCGCGCGCCACGCGCGTCACTTCTTCGGCGAAGGTACTGAGCTGATCGACCATCGTATTGACGGTGTTCTTCAGCTCGAGAATTTCTCCCTTCACATCGACGGTGATCTTGCGGGACAGATCGCCCTTCGCGACTGCGGTCGTGACGTCGGCGATGTTTCTGATCTGCCCCGTGAGGTTCGACGCCATCGCGTTGACGTTGTCGGTCAGATCCTTCCACGTACCGGCGATTCCCGGCACCTGCGCCTGACCGCCCAGCTTCCCTTCCGTTCCCACTTCGCGTGCGACGCGCGTCACTTCAGACGCAAACGCACTGAGCTGATCGACCATCGTGTTGATGGTGTTCTTGAGCGCCTGTGTCTCGCCCTTTGCTTCGACTGTGATCTTCTGTGACAGGTCTCCTTTCGCGACCGCGGTGGTGACTGCTGCGATATTGCGCACCTGGCTGGTGAGATTCCCGGCCAGTGTATTCACGTTGTCCGTCAGATCCTTCCAGGTGCCGGCGACGCCCGGCACTTCCGCCTGTCCACCCAGCTTGCCTTCGGTTCCCACCTCGCGCGCCACGCGCGTGACTTCGTTTGCAAACGAGCCGAGCTGATCGACCAGCGTGTTGACGGTGGTACCGATGCGCAGGAATTCTCCCTGCACCGGTTTGCCATCGATCTCCAGCACCATCTTGCGGCTCAAATCTCCTTCTGCCACAGCGCTCAACACGCGTGCGACTTCGGTCGTGGGCGAAGCCAGATCCGTGATGAGTGTGTTGACTGAATCGACCGTGGTGCGCCAGCCGCCGGTGACAGGACCGATCGAGGCGCGATCGTTCATCTGCCCCTCGCGACCGATGGTGGTGCTGACACGAATCATCTCGTGACACAGCCGCTCGTTCAGCTTGGCGATGCCGTTGAATACGTCCGCGATCTCGGCCAGTAGCGGCTCCTCCGAGATCGGCAGGCGAACTTCGAAATCGCCGTCGCGCAGATCGCGCATCGCGCTCAGCAACCGGCGAAGATCGGTGTCTCTGACCTTGCCGTCCGGTCCGAGCAGACCTACTTCGCGCTCGCTGCCTTTGCGCGCAGTGCCGGCCCCATTGCCGTCACCATTTCCAGTTCGTTTTCCGTTGCGTCCCCTGACGTTTCGCCCGTTGCCATTCTTGCGACGGGACGACGGGGGACTTGAAGACTGGGCAGACTCTTCGCCCTGTTCTTCCAAATCGATGGTGTCGCCTATCTCCACGACAAAACTCCTTTAATTGACTCGCTTCCCTCTGCGGCCCCCGGTTGATGGGGAGCCTCGTTAACCGCCGGCTGAATCCGGCGTTGGAGGGTTATTTCTATTGTTCAAAAGCGGGGCCGTTGCTGAGGCGGGTTCAGCCGGCGGTCTCAGACCCCTGAAGGGATGACTCGAATCGGGTCGCCGCGGCGGATTTTTCCCTCTCTCAGGACCCGAGCATAGACTCGGCTCCAGCCCGGATTGACCTTTTGCGAAATCCGCTTGAACTCGCCCTCGATGAACGATTCCCGAATGGTCTTACAGGGGTTCGTATAGGAGACTACCTCCAGCTCGACCTCGTCCCCGCAGCGAATCCGCACACCCGGAAGAACCAAGTCCCAGTCTATTCCTTGTACCGTCAGGTTCTCACCGCTTGTTCCAACGTCGATTGGATGCCCTTCCCGCTGCAGCGATCGAATCAGCTCGATCGGGAAAATGCAGACAGCGCGGTCCGGCCCACCGTGGCCTACGACGTCGTTATGGGCGTCACCAACAAGCCCTAATCGCGACACCTGCGCATCATCGACGGACTTTTTCGGCACTCCGCCATTCGAGGTGTTGATCGAAATAACCGTCCCGGTTCGACCATTATCTAACCAATTGAGGGGCGTGTTCTCGAAGGCTCCGGGGCGCGCGGTCATTTGTCAGAATCTGCTCGATTACTAGCGCGCGTTCCAGGCTTCTCGCTCGCCAGAAAGCTCACCGGAATTCCGCCGTTCCGTGTCTCGAACCGCGATCGCAACGGAACACCGACCTGGCGCGCCAGTCGAGCGTCATCGGTCAACACGCCAAGCCGCCAGTCCGGGTTGTCTTTGACCGCCGCGCCGAGGCGGGCGTAGAGGTTTCGCAGATCGGCGCCTTCGCCAACCCGGATCCCGTACGGCGGGTTGGTCAGAATCCAGCCCTCTCGGCGTTCCTGGGCCTCGAGTGCATCGAGCGAAGCGCTCACTGGTCTTGTCGCGAACTCGATATCGGACGCGACGCCCGCGCGTTCCGCGTTTCGCGTAGCGGCGGCGATTGCACCTGCATCGCGATCCGCTCCGCGAATCGACGCCGAAACCGTGGTTATCTCGCTCTCGGCGTTCGTCACCAGCTCTTTCCAGAGGCCAGCGTCGAAGCTGGGCCACCGCATGAACTGGAATTCACGGCGCAGACCCGGCGCTATTCGTCGAGCGATCATTGCCGCTTCGATCGGAATCGTGCCCGATCCGCACATCGGATCGAGCAGCGGATCGCCGGCGCGCCAACCGCTGGCGAGAATCATTGCCGCGGCAAGCGTCTCCCGCAGCGGCGCCTTCGCCACTTCCTGTCGGTAGCCTCGACGGTGCAGCAACGCTCCGGAGCTATCTGCGCTGATCTCGCATTGGTCATTCACGATGCGAACCACGAAAAGCTGCGTAATCCCCTCGGCGTGGTAGGAACCGCTCTCCGCATCTTCATCGTTCTCGGCACTGGCGCCCACAACGTGGACGCCAGCGCTCGCCGCCGAGATTGCCGACAGAATTCGCTCCGCGACTGCGTCGGAGTGATAGAGCCGAGACTTGCGACACGTCACGCGCAAATCCACTGCTGCATTGGCGGGGAGAAATGCTTGCCACGTTATCTTCTTTGCGCGGCGCTCGAGTTCGTAGAATGTGCTGGCGTGAAAGCGGCCAAGTCGAACAATCACGCGGCTGGGGGTACGCCAATGGAGGTTGGCGAGATAAAGAAGCCGGTGATCGCCGTTGAAAGAGATCCCTCCCTGTTCCTGGTTTCCCCTCGCGCCCAGGGGTTTCGCCTCGCCGGCAGCGATTGATTCGAGCCCGGGCGCGGTGGCGACGAAGATCTCCATTAGGGAATGCTTTGTGCCTGTATCCGGCAGAGTGTCAAAACGAATAACCAAAGAGTCAGCCCGACAGCTGCTCCGGGAACGCTTTGGCCACGCCGACTTCCGGCCTGGACAGTGGGAGCCGCTCAATGCCGTGCTTTCCGGCAAAGATGCACTGGTAGTCATGCCCACCGGCAGCGGCAAGTCGATGATTTACCAGCTGCCCGGGCTCCTTCTCCCCGGACTGACCATTGTAGTCAGTCCGCTGATCGCTCTGATGAAGGATCAGCACGACAAGCTATCCGCGCAGGGCGTCAGCTCGGTCGCGATGCATTCGCATCTATCGACATCGGAGACCCGCGAAGCGCATCGACTTATCGCTGAAGGCGTCGGAGAAATCCTCTATCTGACGCCTGAACGTTTTAAGGACCGCGCTTTCTTCGAGCATCTTCTCTCCCGCCCCATCAGCCTGTTCGTCGTCGACGAAGCCCACTGCGTCAGTCAGTGGGGTCATGATTTCCGCCCCGATTACCTCTCACTCGGCGGCATTGCCAAGCGGCTCGGACGTCCGCCGATTCTCGCGCTCACCGCGACGGCGACCGAGCATGTTCAGGGCGACATCATTCGTCAGCTGGGGATGGAGAATCCGCACATCACCATCACCGGGTTCGCCCGTCCGAACCTGCGGTTCGAGGTCGTGCGCACCGTCAACGATCAGATCAAGGACACCATCCTGCGCAACGCGCTGCGTGAATTCGACGGAGCGGGGGTGATATATGTCGCGACGGTGAAGGAATCGGAGCGGTTGTACGACATGCTGAAGGAGGACTTCAGTATCGGACTCTATCACGGAAAGCGACCCGCCGCCGATCGCAAGGAGGTCCAGGATCGATTCATGGCGGGAGACCTCAAAGCGATCATCGCCACCAATGCGTTCGGGCTCGGCATCGACAAGCAGGATCTGCGCTGGGTAATGCACTACCATTTCCCCGGCTCGATCGAGGCGTATTACCAGGAGGCGGGGAGAGCGGGACGCGATGGCCAGCCCGCTATATGTCGCGTGCTGTATCGCGTCGAGGACAAGCGCATCCAGTCGTACTTCCTCGGCGGCAAGTACCCGGAAGTGCAGGAAGCGGCGCAGGTGGCGCTGGCGCTGGAGAAGTATCCGCTCAAGACGCCCGTCCTGCTGGAGGACATCGTCGAGATTACGGGCATACCATCCCGCAAAGCCAAAATCGTTTTCGCGCTGCTCAAGCGGCATGGTCTGGTGCGCGAGCACCGCGGCGGCAAATGGGAGCGACTCGGCGAGAACCTGTGCGCGGTGGATCTCAGCGCCGACCTCCAGGACTACGAGGAGCGGCGGGAGATGGATCAGGAGAAGCTCCGCACCATGATCCAGTTCTGCCAGACCACCCAGTGCCGTACGCGCTATATCCTCGAGCACTTTGGCGAGGAGGTCGATGCCGACTGGCGCTGCCACAACTGCGATGCCTGCGACTCTACGGATGAAATCGAGTCACTGGCGAAAGAGCGCAAATCCGAGGGTGTTGAGCTGGCCGCTAACTAGTTGCAGTTGAGGGGCTCTGCCCGTCAGTAGTAGCACTCGCTACTGACATGAAAAACACTCTCGCAATCAAGATCTTTCGGGGCTCGCTGTTCCTCTTCATAGCCCTGTTCGCGTCATTCCTGCCCAGGCTGTTGAACATGCCGAGCGCGCAGGAGAAGGCGGATATCGCCGCGACCCTCGCGTTGTTCATGCAGGGCGTGATCTGGACCAACATCATCATCAATCACTATCTGCAGCGCTACGTCGAGCTGCACGCGAGCGATGGTGGCAGCATCACCAGCTTCAAGGCACTCGGCGCCGCCGCGCGCGTCACGATCTGGATCGTCCTGGCACTCGTCGCGCTGTCGTCGCGCAACATTCAGATTCGTCCGCTACTCACCGGCCTCGGCATCGGCGGTTTGGCCGTCGCGCTCGCCGTTCAGAACATTCTTGGCGATTTATTCGCCGCGATCGCGATCGTGATGGACAAACCGTTCGTCGTCGGCGACTCAATCTCAGTGGAGAACTATCGCGGCAAGGTCGAGAGCATCGGGTTGAAAACGACGAGAGTGCGGAGCGATTCCGGCGAGCAGATCATTTTCTCGAACGGAGAATTGCTGAAGAGCAAAATCCGCAATTACTCACGCTGATGACCGAGGCCTGGGGACTAACTGCGTTGCTGATTGCTGATTAAGTGAGAACTTCAGACAATCGAGGATTTCTCTTCGATTCTCAATTAATCAGCGATCAGCAATGCCTTTGGTCCTCGGGCCTCGGTCAATGGTTTGATCCGAACGCCTCAATCCTCAAACAAGCCGGGCCTCAAGCTGGATATCGACATTCCCCTTCAGCGCCTTCGAGACAGGGCATCCTTCCTTCGTTTCCTGCGCGATCTGATCGAACTTCACTTTGTCGATCTTCGGCACCGTCGCCTGGACGTTGAGCTTCATCGTGGTGATGCCGAAGCCGCCCGGAACCGCTTGAACGGTGCAGGCTGCTGTCGTTTCAACTTTGGTAGCCGGAGTTCCGTTCTTCTCGAGTCCCGCGCTCAGCGCCATGCTGAAGCAGGCTGCCTCGGCGGCGGCGAGCAATTCCTCGGGATTCGAGCCAACCCCGCTCTCGAAGCGTGAGCTGAAGTTGAATTGACCGTTGATGGCGCCGCTCTCGCCCTTGAAGCTGCCCTTTCCATTCTTCAGCCCGCCTTCCCAGCGCGCGCTCGCCGTTCTCGTTGGCATCTCGTGTCTCCATGCAGTGAATGATCCGTCTCGCGAAACCTAATTAGATTCCGCACATGGAAAGCGCTGCGGCAGCAACAGGTATTCCGCCGTCGATCGAACGTGTGCTGCGACTCTTCCGCTCGATGAATCGCGAAGAGAAAATGCAGGCGCTGGTGCAGTACTCGAAGAAGCTCGAGCCGCTCCCTGATCGATTCAAAGACCTCGACCGTGGTGCGTTCAACGTTCCGGAATGTCAGACGCGCGTCGACATCTTTCCCGAGCTGCGTGACGGCAAGATGCACTTCTACGCCGACCTCAACACTCGCGAATCCCCGACGATAGCCGCCGTGCTGGCGATTGTGTTCGGCGCCGTGAACGGCCAGCCGCCGTCGACGACGATCGGCATCCCCAATGATTTCGTCAGCACGCTGATGGAGAGCATCGGTCTCGCCGCGCGGGAGCCCGGATTGAATGCGATGATCAATCGCCTCAGGCGCTACGCTCGCGAAGCGGAGAAGCAGACAGCGTGATCGGCAGCATATGAGCGCGATCCATCGCTGTGCTCTGAGCTACCAGTTTCTGCTCGAGTACACATCGATGGAGCAGCACCGCTGGCACGACTGGTTCGAAAGCAATCCCAGCGCCTGGGACGCGCCATTCGCAACGCCTCCGATGGCGACGGTCGGCGGGGTCGTCAACCACATCTTCGCAGTCGAGCTCCGCTACAGCCAACGGCTGCGAGACGAGCGCGTCAGCGAGTGGGATGAGCTTGTCGTTCACGCGTCGCTCGAGGATGCGTTCGCGCTCGGCGACAATGCGCGCGCATTGCTGGTCGACTTTCTCACCACCGCGTCGGAGCAAGAGCTCGAGCGCGCGCTGACGTTCAAGACATTGACGGCGGGTGAGGTGACGGCGACGAAGCACAAAATTGCGTCCAATATCTTCCTGCACGGAATTCGACACTGGGGGCAGGTTGCGACTGTTGTCCGTCAGAATGGATTCTCGGTTCAGTGGCCGCACGACGCTCTTCTTAGCACGGTCGAGATGTGAGGGCGTTGCGCCGGGCCGCGCCCGGCGTCGAATAGGATATGCTCTCCTTCCTTGCAATCCTGCTGTTACTCGGCGGCGGGGTTTATCTGCTCCGTCAACGCGAGACACGGGAGTCTGGCGGCCCCACGACGCACGCCACGATGACCGAAGACCAGATCAAGCAGGGATGGCGGAAGCTGGGCTTTTTTTGCGAGGTGGATGCCACAAAGCGCCTGTGGACCCTCACCGGCTCTCGCGCCGGGCTGCTCTATTTCCCCGACCTCCTGCTCGGTTACGTCAACGATCCGCAGAATGCCACCGACGGATCGAAGCAACATTACGATCCGTACGGATCGCTGCAGATCATGACGTATCAGGATGCCGGTTTCGATGGTCACGGCATTCGCGGCTCACTCGCCGCGCTCACCCACCTCGCCGAGCTCGTCGAGCAGCGGCTGGCGATCGCCGACGCGGGCGAGCAGATCAAGATTCGCGAGGACTTTGCGTCGGAGAGCCCGTTTGGGCTGGTGCTCGATGTGCGGGCCGACGGTTTCGATCCGGCGGCGGCTGACCGCGAGACTCTCGGCGCGACGGCGCAGGTCAGGGCGGAGAAGCCAGGGAGCGCCTGACCGGGCTGGCTCTGAGGAGCTCGGCCTCTCCAGCATAATCTTGACAGCAATGCGGCCGCCGCGTATATAGCTAGTAGGTTATCTAACCTTCTAGTTATCAATATGCACAGCTCCAGCCGACTCGACGCTACGTTTGCCGCACTTGCCGATCCGACTCGACGGGCGATTCTGGCACGACTAGCGCTCGGCGAAGCGTCTGTCAGCGAGCTGGCAAAGCCGTTTGACATGAGTCAGCCGGCGATCTCGAAACACCTAAAGGTGCTGGAGCGCGCGGGTCTGATCTCGCGGGGTCAGGATGCTCAGCGCAGACCTCGCCGCATCGAAGCCAAACCACTCTCGGAAGCGAACGAGTGGCTGGAGAAATACCGGCAGCTCTGGGAGAAACGCTTCCGTCACCTCGACAACCTGCTGGAAGAGCTCCAGGGCCAGCGGAAAAAACGCAAATCAACCCGGCGGTAAGGAGACCACAATGCCAAAATTCGGAGAGCTCAACATCGCAACCCGCGGCGATCGCGAAGTCGTCATGATCCGCGACTTCAATGCGCCCCGCCAGCTCGTGTTCGATGCGTTCACCAAGCCCGAACTCCTCAGGCGCTGGCTGCTCGGCCCGCCTGGCTGGTCGCTGGCATCCTGCGAGATGGATTTGCGCGTTGGCGGGAAGTGGCGCTTTGTCTGGCGCGACGGTGCCAACGGGCAGGACATGGCAATGGGCGGCGTGTTCAGGGAAATCGATAAGCCCGGCCGACTCGTCCACACCGAAGATTTCGAAGGGGCTCCGGACCACCAATCGATCGAGACCAAGGAATTCGCTGAGAAGTCTGGCAGAACGACCTTTACACAGGTAACGCTTTACGCATCGCGGGAAGCCCGCGACGCGGTATGGCAGGGCGAGATGGACAGCGGCATGGAGGCGACCTTCGATCGCCTGGACGAGATGCTGACATCAATGTCAATGCGAAAATCCGGCGACCTCAAACTCACCACTAGCGGCGACCGCGACATCATCATGACGCGCGACTTCAACGCGCCGCGCCACCTGGTGTTCGACGCTTTCACCAAACCCGAGCTCATCAAACGTTGGCTACTTGGGCCGGACGGCTGGTCGATGCCGGTGTGCGAGGTCGATCTGCGGGTCGGTGGAAAATTCCGCTATGTCTGGCGCAACAACGAGAATGGCCAGGAAATGGGAATGAGCGGCGTCTACCGTGACGTCGACAGGCCCAGACGCATCATCAACACCGAACAGTTCGACGAGCCGTGGTATCCGGGCGAAGCGGTCGACACCACTGAGTTTGCGGAGAGCTCAGGAAGGACGACCGTCACTCAGACAGTTCATTACGCATCCATGGAAGCACGCGACGGTGTGCTCAAGTCGGGTATGGAAAGCGGCGTCAGTAGGAGCTATGATCGCCTCGACGAACTGCTCACCGCGGCTCCAGTTGCGCGCGCAAGCAGCGAAACGACAACGGAGGCGACGCAATGACATCAGCACAGCCACAACGGAATACGGCGCGTAGCGTCGGAGCCATCGTCGCGGGAGTAGTAGTCGGTCTGGTGCTGACGCTGGGAACCGATGCCCTTCTCCACGCGGTCGGAGTTTTCCCGCCGTACGGCCAGATCGCATCGAATGGCGCGCTCGCTGTGGCTACTGCGTATCGTTTCGTCTTCAGCGTATTAGGCAGCTACATCGGCGCGCGACTGGCGCCCAATCGACCAATGTGGCACGCGATGTTTCTTGGGTACCTCAACCTCCTCGTGTCGGCAATCGGCGCAATCGTCACCTGGAATCGCGAAGCCGAGTTCGGCCCGCACTGGTATCCAGTTTCGCTGGTGATTCTGGCGCTGCCGGCGGCCTGGATTGGCGGGAGGATCTATACCTCCCGCCATCATGATTGGTCGGCAACCGGCGAATTCTTCGCGCGATAGTCGGCTCAACACTGCCGCGCGCCGGACGCGGTTAAATTGGCAGTAACCGGGATGCGCTGATTCGGCGCAATTGCGCGCGCATCACGTTCAATCCGCACAACTGCCAAATGAAAGTATTTGTAACCGGTGGTACCGGCGCGATCGGAAAATTTCTGCTGCCGCTGCTGGTTGAGAACAAACACGAGGTTGTCGCACTCACCCGCTCGGCGACGAAGGCCAGCAAGCTCGAAGACATCGGCGTCACGCCGTTCATCGCCGATCCGCTGAACAAGCAGGCGCTCACAGCGGCCGTTCGCCGCGCTGAGCCGGAAGTAATCATCCATCAGCTGACCGCCCTCAGCACCATGGGCAATTTCAAGAGATTCGACGAGGAGTTCGCGCTCACCAACAGATTCCGTACGGAAGTGACCGATACGCTTCTGGCGGCGGCGCGAACGATCGGCACTACTCGATTCATCGCCCAGAGCTACTGCGGTTGGCCGTACGCGAAGAAAGGCGGGCCCGTCAAAACCGAGGAAGATCCGCTCGACCCCAAGCCGCCGGAGAGCTTCACCAAGACCCTCGCTGCGATTCGCTACCTCGAAGACAAGATGCAGAGCGTTACCTACCTCCAGGCGATGGCACTCCGCTACGGAATGTTCTACGGACCGGGCACCGGAATCGGTAAGGGCGGCGCCGTCTACAAGATGGTGAAGAAGCGTCGCTTCCCGATTGTCGGCGGTGGCGGCGGCATCTGGTCGTTCATTCATGTTATCGACGCCGCACGCGCGACGATCGCGGCGATAACGCGTGGATCGCCGGGGGTTTACAATATCGTCGATGACGAGCCGGCGAAGGTTGCGACGTGGCTGCCGGTACTGGCGAAGGAGATCGGAGCGAAGCCTCCGTATAAACTTCCGCACTGGCTCGGTGAGCTCACCATCGGTAAGGCGGGCGTATCGATAATGACGCAGATTCGTGGCTGCTCTAACGCAAAAGCAAAACGCGAGCTCGGATGGACGCCGATCTATCCCAGCTGGCGCATCGGATTCGCCGACGGACTCGACTAAATGATTCTGCTCAAGCAGCTCTTCGACAACAATCGCGCGTGGGCCGCAAAAATCACGAAGCAGGATCCCACGTTTTTCGCACGACTGTCAGCGCAGCAGGCGCCCGAGTACCTCTGGATTGGATGCGCCGACAGTAGAGTGCCGCCCAATGATCTCGTCGGGCTGCTTCCCGGCGAGCTGTTCGTCCATCGCAACGTCGCCAACGTCGTCGTCCATGCCGATCTGAACTGCCTTTCGGTATTGCAGTTTGCGGTCGACGCGCTCAAGGTGAAACACGTCATCGTGTGTGGCCACTACGGCTGCGGCGGCGTGCGTGCGGCGCTGCGTGACGATCGACTGGGCCTCGTCGACAACTGGCTGCGTCACGTGCAGGATGTGCGCTGGAAGCATCAGCGCGAGCTGGATGCGATCCCCACTGAACAAGAGCGGCATGACCGGCTCTGCGAGCTGAACGTCATCGAGCAGGTTACCAACGTCAGCCAGACGACTGTCATACGCGATGCGTGGGCTCGTCAGCAACCGGTCGCCGTTCACGGCTGGATTTACGATTTGAAAGACGGCCTGCTACGCGATCTCGACGTAACAATCACTCACCCACACGACTAGCACCATGTCAGACGTTACTGTGCTCTGCCGCAACAACGGCCCGTACTGGATCATCGGTGATTTCAAGCTCGTCGACGCCGAAGGGAATCCAATCGAGATTCCGGAAGCCAAAAGAAAAACGACGCCGGAAGGATTACCGCGCGTCGCCTTATGTCGTTGTGGTGGATCGGTGATCAAGCCGTTCTGCGACGGCGCTCACAGCAGGATCGGTTTCATTGGCGCGTCGGCGGCAGTGCAGGCCAGCGACGCAAACAATCCCCCGACTACTCCCCCATCGCCTTGATCAGCACGCGCTTGGCGCGCTGACCGTCCCACTCGCCGTAGAAAACGCGCTGCCACGGACCGAAGTCGAGCTTGCCTTTGGTGACAGGCACTATGACTTCATGACCGACGGTCAGCGAGCGCAGATGCGCCGCGGCGTTGTCCTCGCCGGTGCCGCTGTTGTGCCGATAATCCTCCGGTGACCACGGAGCGATCCTGTTCTCCAGCCAGTCGAGAATGTCCTTCCATAATCCCGACTCGTGGTCATTCACGAACACCGACGCCGAAATGTGCATTGCCGACACCAGCACCATCCCTTCGCTGATGCCCGCTTCAGCGCGACACTTCTCGACTTCTTCGGTGATGTCGATGATCTCCTGGCGCTTCCTCGTATTGAAGGTCAGGTAGTTGGTGTGACTCTTCACGCCGGCTGCGTGTGTCTGAGCAGTCTGGCGTGCCACGAGTCACGCATCGGCAGCTCGAAACGCGCCCGCCACTCGCCCAGCGTCAACACTGTCGGATCGAACGCAGTCATGTCGCTCGAGATCTTGCCCTCGCCACTCAGCTCGGTGAAGCGCTCGCGATCAGCCGACTGAACCGCACCGGCGCGATCGCGGAAGAAGACGAGGCCGCTCGTCACCATACTCGCGCCCAGCCTTGCTTCCAGCGATTTGAGGGTGCGAAACAATCCGTCGATCGAGCATCCCGACGCACCAGCCGTCGATTGATCGACGCCAATGGTGAGGAAGCGACCGTAGCGCCAATCGCGTCCGACGGTCAGCGGCGAGCCGTGCGCGTTCCAGGTCGGCAGAAAGCGATCGACTTCTTCCAGCATTTGCTTCGACTGTTGATCGTCGAGGGTACGCTCGGCGGCGAAGACCCAGACCCGGGAATCGTCAGGCAGTTTTTCAAAAGGGACGACAGGCATCGTTATCTCACAGGCAGTTTTGACCGTTGACGAACCAGCAACGTGTGTAAAGCGACGTCTTGAAGAAGTTAAGCAGGGCGAGCCCGACTTTGCTCTCACCATCCTGCGATGGCGTACTGCCATCAGCTTCGAAATCCGTGCGTCGCCACAACATTCCGTCAGAGCGCGGCGTCTCGCCCCGCGCCCAGAGATAAGGTCCCCAGAGAACGACCGGCGCCGTCTTTTTCACATAGTTGAGACTTCCCACCCACGGATCGGGTGGTGAGCCCCGCATCTCCTTGATCTGTGCTTCGATCACCCATTTCACGGCGAATCCTTGCTCGTAGGCGAACGGCTCCGGCGCGAGATCGGTGGTCGAGTATCCTGCATAGAGCCTGCTCGAGAGAAAGACCAGTTCCAGATACGGATACCGCGTCCGCAACGCGCGCAATACCTGTCCGATGTGCGCGGCAAGTACGTGCGCATCGGCGCTGTCAGACGGTAGCGAATACACCGGAGCGAGATCATCGAGCTCCGCCCAGATGACTTGAACCTGATTTTCGCTCAGGCCCAATGGAGTGAGCCGTCCAGTCTTGATACGATCGTAATTTGGTGAGGTCGCCGATGCCCACCCACGAGCATCCTGCCGACTGCTGTCAGCGCCGTTCACGATCACCATCGTGAAATGATTCACGCTGGGATCAGGCGCGGCGCGTCCCATCAACGTCCACGCTGCGCATGGTGGCCGCGTCGCAGCACTGCACCACTCCTGCGTCGCGTTAGAGCGGCCGATAGAGAGCAGTACGTATTTGCCGAATGGGCTCTCGTCGCCGTTGACGTCGAGCGGCCTGATCCTGTTGCGTCGCGCTTTGATCGCGGAATCGTGATCGGCTGGCGGTTGATTCGAGCCGCCAGGATAAAGTCCACCCTGATTTCCGAAATACGTTCCCGTCAGTAGATCGGTGAGCGGTACTTTGGTCGTATCTATCGGCGGACCTTTTACAGCTGGTCGCGGCGGCGGCGCCGGCGGCGGGGTGGCGCACGCAACTATCAGAGCGAGTGCACCTATAAGTGGCGCTGCCCTCAAGCGACTCTCGACGCCCTCTGA
>DASTGU010000034.1:0-6501 GCA_035718845.1 Gemmatimonadaceae bacterium
GGCGGCAGCTGGGTCCGGACTCTCCACGATGTCTTTCCGAAAGAGAATCTCTACTGCGCCTTTCGGGCCCATTACCGCGATCTCGGCGGTTGGCCAGGCGACGTTGAAATCGCCGCGGATATGCTTGGAGCTCATCACGTCGTAGGCACCACCGTACGCCTTGCGCGTAATAACCGTCAGCTTCGGCACCGTGGCCTCGCAGTATGCGAAAAGCAGTTTTGCCCCGTGCTTGATGATGCCGCCGTGTTCCTGCGCCACGCCCGGTAGAAATCCGGGCACATCTTCGAACGTCACCAGCGGAATGTTGAAGGCGTCGCAGAAGCGAATGAATCGGGCCGCTTTGAGCGACGCGTTGATGTCGAGCACTCCTGCAAGCACCGCCGGCTGGTTCGCCACCACACCGACGCTGAAGCCTCCGAGATGCGCGAAGCCGCAGATGATATTCTCGGCGTACTCGCGTTGCACTTCGTAGAACTCGCCGTCGTCGACGACGCGTTTGATGACATCGTGCATGTCGTACGGCTTGTTCGCGTTGTCCGGCACAATGTCGAGCAGCGCTTCGTCCCGACGGTCGCGCGGATCGCTGCCTGCGCCACGCGGCGGATCGGACAGGTTGTTCGACGGAATGAAGCGAAAGAGATCGCGAATCCGCTGCAGACACTCGGGCTCCGAATCGCTGACGAAATGCGCAACACCCGATTTTGCGGCGTGGGTGTCGGCGCCGCCCAGCTCCTCCATCGTAACGTCTTCGTGGGTGACTGTCTTCACGACGTTGGGGCCGGTCACGAACATGTAGGAGCTGTGTCGGACCATGTAGGTGAAGTCGGTGATCGCCGGCGAATACACAGCGCCACCAGCACAGGGGCCGAGGATCGCGGAGACCTGGGGAACCACACCCGAAGCAAGGGTGTTGCGGAGAAAGATTTCAGCGTAGCCGCCGAGGGAGACGACTCCTTCCTGAATGCGCGCGCCGCCCGAGTCGTTGAGACCGATCACCGGCGCGCCGTTGCGCAACGCCAGATCCATGATCTTGACGATTTTTTCGGCAAACGCTTCGGAGAGCGAGCCGCCAAAGACGGTGAAGTCCTGGGAGAAGATGTAGACCAGACGTCCATCGATCTTGCCATGGCCCGTGATGACGCCGTCGCCGTAATACTTCTGCTGGTCTAGACCGAAATCGGTCGAGCGATGGAGCACGAATCGATCGAGCTCGACGAAGCTCCCCTCGTCGAGCAGGAGATCGAGCCGCTCACGGGCGGAGAGCTTTCCTTTCTCGTGTTGCGCCTTGAGGCGCGCTTCCCCGCCGCCCTGCTCCGACTCGGCGCGTCGGCGCTCGAGCAGCTCCAGCTTTTCTTTCATCGTCATTGCTGCGAAAAGCTAACTTGGCGCGGAACGGGCTTCTAGCTGGCGAGCGATCAGCCACTGGCGTGCGGCGCGCGCATTGCGTTGCTTATCCCGCGAAAGCAGTCAAAATCACCCGTCCGAATTGACTCGACCAAGAAAGAGAAGTAGCCGGCCCCGCAAGCGCGGCCGGCGCCGTCCGTCACAGCAACGCACCTCGCTTCCGACCAGTCGGAACGCGTATACGCAAACGAGACAGTGGCTTCTCGAGCGGCATGGCCCGGTCTGCGCGTATTGCGAGCGGCGGGTGTCGCCGGATTCCATCACCATGGACCATGTCACGCCGCGGAAAGGCAAGACTGCCTATGACCGGCGCGACAACCTCGTCCTCGCCTGTGCGTCGTGCAACGCACTCAAGGCGGATATGCCCTTCCTGGGTTTTCTGCTGGCGAGACGTTCGCGCGCGGGTAGTCTGCTGCGCTACGGCTCACACCTCAGTCCGATGTTGCTGGATCTCGCCCGGGAGATTGCGGGTCCCGAAGCAGCTGCAAGGGCGGAGCGGCTCGCCGATCCGGACTATCCATACCTGGATTAGCCGCCCTCTTCGACTTGAGGCGCGCTTTGAGGAACGCGAGCACATCCATCTCGTGTTGACGGAGTACGGGGCCGCGCGTTTTGCGCTTGCTCCATTTCTTTTCGGGTAGCGGCGGCAACACCGACCCTTCGAGATAAGCCTCGATCAGCGCCGGATGGATGTAGTACTTCCGGCAGACGCTCCGCGTGTTGCCAAGCCTTTTAGCCGTGATGTCGACAGCGGCAACGATGTTCTTCTCTGCTTCACGTTTGGTGGCCGCGGGTCCAATCGCGCGCAGGGTCTCCGCGACGAGCATGGTTCCCGCCCACGTGCGGAAATCCTTGGCCGTGATGTCCTGCCCGGTCACTTCCTGCAGGTAAGCGTTCACGTCTTCGGCATCGACGGTCTGTCGCTTGCCCTCGTCATCGATGTACTTGAACAGCTCTTCTCCGCGCAGCTCCTGACAGCGCTGGACGATGCGCGCAATTCGCTTGTCCGCGACTGATACAGCGTGCGCCACACCACTCTTGCCGCGGAACTCGAAGCGCATTTCGGAGCCGACGACGGCGACATGACGGCGGCGCAGAGTGGTCAGACCGAATGACTTGTTCGCCTTGCGGTACTCGTCCGAGCCCACGCGAATCAAGGTCGTCTCGAGCAGCCAGACGACCGTCGCCATGATCTTGTCGCGCGCCAGGCCAGGCAGCTCGATGTCGGATTCGACGCGCTCTCGAATCTTCCACAGCACGTCGCTCATCTCGAACATCCGCTCGAACTTGGTGCCGTCGCGATGCTGCCGGAAACGCGGATGGTAGCGGTACTGTTTGCGACCGCGTGCATCGCGCGCGGTCACCTGCAGATGGCCGTCCTCGTGCGGACAGATCCAGACGTCTGTCCACGCGGGCGGAATCACCAGCGATTTGAATCGCTTGAGTGCGTCCTTCGAGCGAATGACAGCGCCGTCGGGATCGACATATGTGAAGCCGCGACCCTGCCGATGCCGGCGAATACCCGGCATCGAGTCGCTCACATATCGAAGTCCCGCCGCAGCGGCGGATCCCATGTACTCATGGGCAACGGACTGTCCCAGCTTGCCTCCTCGCGGATTTCTGCGCGATGGTCGCGCGTCCCGGCGCAGGACGCAGGTGCGGGACGTCGCGATTAGGACGAGAACGGAGCGCGGCGGCAACGCGTGTTCCGTTCTTTGGGCCGTCGAACGCGCCTATTGCGGGTCCCGGCGCCCTCCATGCCAGGATTGCCGCTGGCATCCAGCGGGAGAGACTCGCCATCGTAAGGGCTTCGTCAGGAATCTTACGTATCATTTTTTGATTGCCCTGAGATCGTGGAGGAGATGTGTCAGAGCACGAGATCCGTTTCCCGGGTGAGACCGCAGCCTACCGTGAGGCGCGCGACAAGCTTCTCGAAGCAGAGATCGAACTACGGCGCGCCACCGAAACCGTAGCTGCTCAACGCCGGGCACTGCCGCTCGGCGGAGAGGTGCCTGACGACTACGCCTTTCAGGAAATCGTCGGCGAATACGGCAAAAGCACGAAGCGCCAGGTCCGCATGTCAGAGCTGTTCGAGAACGGGAAAGACACCCTCATCCTTTACAACTTCATGTACGGGCCGAACATGAAGCGACCTTGTCCGATGTGCACGTCGATCATCGACAGTATGGACGGCGCTGCCCGCCATGTTACGCAACGAGTCAATCTTGCCGTAGTTGCCAAGTCCCCCATCGAACGCATTCGTGAGTTCGCCAAGGAGCGCGGCTGGCGCCACGTGAGACTTCTTTCTTCCGGCAGCTCGAGTTACAACCACGACTATGGTGGCGAAGACGAGAACGGCGAGCAGATGCCGGCGATGAATGTCTTTGTGCGTCGGAATGGAAAAACCTTCCACTCGTGGAACACCGAGCTGATGTTTGCTCCGCGCGAAGCCGGTCAGGACTTCCGTCACGTCGATTCCATCTGGCCGCTATGGAACCTGCTGGATGTCACCCCGGGAGGGCGTGGGGAGACGTGGACGCCGAAGTTAAGCTATTAAGAGCGACTAAATCGTCGGCGAGTACGAAGCGACGGTCGGCAACGTGAAGTAGAAGGTGCTGCCGAGTCCGACGTGACTTTCAACCCAAATGTTGCCGTTGTGGGCCTCGACGATGCCCTTTGCGATCGCGAGACCCAATCCAATACCTCGCCGATCGGAAGCGCTCGCCTGCCAGAAGCGGCCGAAAATATGGGGCAGCTGCTCGGCGGGAATTCCCGGACCCGTGTCGATCACCCCAAACCGGACTTCACCGTTGATGTGCTCGGCGGTGATGCTGATGCGACCATTGCGCGGCGTGAATTTGACGGCGTTGCCAACGAGATTCGACAACACCTGCTGAATTCGCGCGGCATCCGCAAGCACATGCGGCAGACTCTCCTCGATGTTCGCCTCGAGCCGGATCGTGCTGCCCGACGCAAGTGGACGGAGCATGTCGATGGTGTCGTTGATCAGGCTGACTGGCACCTCTGGCTTGGCATCGATGGCAAGGCGGCCCGTCTCCATTCGCTTGACATCGAGCAGATCCTGAATCATCCGATTCATTCGATCCGCGGCGCGACGCACGATCTCCACCTGCCGGCGCTCCTGGACTTTCTCGGGCGGCGTCGATTCGAGCATCAGACTTACCGCCATCGACACCGTGTTGAGCGGATTTCGCAGATCGTGAGCGACGACCGCGAGCACGTCGTCGCGCGCCCTGGTCGCCTGCTGGGCTTCGTGAAAGAGCCGAGCGTGCTCGACGACGATTGTCGCACGCCGCGCGAGGTCTGCTGCAAGTGAAAGATCAGCGACCGAGAAGCGACGTCCTGACGTATCCGATGTCACGAGCGTCAGCGCACCGATCGGCTTGCCTGAGGACGCGAGCGGCACGCAAATGAGCGAGCGCGGCCCAAGAGCGTCGACGATCTTTCGCTGACCATCCTCGGCGAACGACAGCCGGATGAACGCCGGAGTCACTTCCTTTTCGAGCACCGGCTCGCCGGTGCTCATCACTCGCATCAGCGGGTGATGCTGGGTGAGCGAGCTCCGGGGGAACGTCGCGACTTCCCGCAACAGCTGCGATTTCGTCGGGTCGGCGTGCGCTTCACCGATCCGCTCGACTCGATCTTCTGCCTCAACGATGTCGAGGGCGCAGTAATCGGCCAGCGCCGGAACCGCGAGCCGAACAAGTGCGGCCAAGGTCGTCTGGTAATCGAAGGACGCGCTCAGAACGCGGCTTGCATCAGCGAGCAACGTCGCACGTCGCTGCGAGTTCTCCGCTTCCGCGCGCGCGGCCTGCTCGCGCGCGAGCTCGTGGGCCTGTCGCTCGGCCTGTCGACGCGCCGTAACGTCCCTGAAGCTCCACACTCGACCGACGGGGATGTCGTTGATACGCTGCGGCTGCGAGTAGCGCTCGAATGTTCGGCCGTCCTTGAGCTCAAGGACGTCGTAGCTCGCTTCTTCGGGATGCTTGTAGAGCTCGATGACCTTGGCGACGAATTCGTCCGGGTAGGTCAACTTCTCGAGTGCGGCATTGATCGCGACCTGATCATCGCCACCGCCAAAGATCTCGGCCGGAATCTCCCACATATCGGCCAGCTTCTGGTTGAAGCTGAGGATTTTTCCATCGAGGTCCACGACGAGGATGCCATCCGCTGTAGACTCGAGCGTTGCGCGCAACAACGACAGCGTGCGACTCGCCTCCGTCTGCGCTTCGCGTCGCTCGGTGATGTCTTCGATGAAGGCGACCAGATAGAGAGGCTCCTGCGCCGCGGACCGCACGATCGACACCGTGAGATTCACCCAGATAACGCGACCGTCTTTGCGGACATATCGCTTTTCGATTCGGTATTCGGGCAACTCACCGCAGCGAATGCGCCGAAGGAATTCAAGACTGCGGTCGACATCTTCGGGGTGCGTGAGATCCTCGACGTTTAGCTTGAGGATCTCCTCACGGGTGTAGCCAGTGATCTCGCAAAAGCGTTGATTGACGGAGATCCAGTCCTCGTCGAGCGTGAGGTGGGCGATGCCGACCGCAGCCTGCTCGAATGTCGCCAGCAGCAAATGACCGGGCCCGCCAAGGGGCACGGCGTATTCAGCCGTCCAGCCAGGAACGGCAGACGACGGCGCACGGTCTCGCGGATCAACGATCGACGACGCAGGCAACATGAGACTCCGGAGTGTGGAGTGGACTCACGCGACACGCTTGGGGACGGAGTCTAATTTTGCATCGTGTACGCTGTGGCGACAGAACGAGTTTCGTTGATGCCGCCCAGCGTCAGGCCAGGTCGTCCAGTCTGCGCAGCGATGGAATCCCCCACGCGGTAACGCCAACGACACCAAGTGTGATCGCGCCCCCGACAATCACCGAAGGCACTGTACCTAGCAGCTTCGCCGCGACCCCCGACTCGAACGAGCCAATCTCGTTCGACGATCCAATGAAGATTTGATTGACTGCCGATACCCTTCCCAGCAGCTGCGGGGGCGTTCGCAGCGTCAACAGCGTCGAGCGGATTACGACGCTGACGTTGTCGACCATTCCGCTGATCAGGAGAAGGACA
>DASTGU010000035.1:0-26490 GCA_035718845.1 Gemmatimonadaceae bacterium
TACACCATGCCGTTCGTCGCCCTCGCGGCGGGCGCGGTGGTAGTGAGCGCTCTGCTCAAGAGATGGCGTGCTCGGGCGCCGGAAGTTGCGGCTGTCGCTCCCCACGTCAGCGCCACGCGGGAAGAGATCGACGCAATCAACTCCGCCGTGCGTCGCGACGCGTGATCGCGCTGTTCGTCGGCACCGCGCTGGCGGTGACATCGCTCCTCTACGTTCTGTATCCGCTCTTTCGCGGACAGCCGGTGCCTGTGAGACGTTCCGGTTATCCCCGCGCTGTGCAGTCGAGCACGGCAGTCGACGCGCTGCGTGAGCTCGAGTTCGATCGCCAGACCGGAAAGATCTCGCCGTCTGACTATGAATCACTCAAGGCCCGCTACACCGAGCAGGCGGTCGCCGTGATGCGCGCGGGCAACGCCCCCCTTTGCGAGCGCTGTGGTCCCCGACCGGAATCGGACGCTCAGTTCTGCTCGAATTGCGGATCGCCCCTCGTTAGCTAGCGGCAGTCCCCGCAGGCCGCCCCGACAAGGGCTGATTTCTATCTCGCACTGCCGTTTTTCTATCACGAGCGCCTTGCTCGCGTCCAACTCGCTGATTCTGTGCGACTTAGCGGATGTTTACACTTGACCGAGAGGCCGGGGGAAACCACTATCGGGTCAGAAATCACAGTGAATTTGTAGTCGGGCGAGGTCGCCGCGAATTTCGCGTACGATTCTCGCAACAGCAGAGTCACATGCATATCCGGAGATTCGACCGATGGCGGTGAGGGACTTCGTCGACGAACACGGCACCAGGTGGAGAGTGTGGCCGGTGCTTCGTTCTTCAATCCATCCCAGAACTGCCGCCGAGGACTACCTTGGCGAATATGGCGACGGCTGGTTGTGTTTCGAATCGGCTAACGAGCGGCGTCGTCTCGCGCGGTATCCTGAAGATTGGGAGCGGATGAACGACAAGGATCTCTGCCTCCTCCTCGAGCGAGCGGCGGTCGTGCCCGTGCGCGGTAAGCATACTCCGCCCAAACCAGGCGAGTCAGTCAGCCCGTAGCGCACGGGCAACCTTCCGCGACGTGACAGCGTCAAAGGAAGAGTCATGCGCTTAGTCAGCAAACTCCTCTTCGCTGCCGCCTTGGCGATTTGCGCGCAACCATTGCGCGCGCAGGGCGTCGATGTGATTCGCGGCCAGGTGCTCGGCCCCGACGGTCAGCCTCTGGAGAATGCCAAGGTCACCGCGACATCCCTCAGCGGAAACGTCAATCGCATCGCCCGCACCGATAGAAATGGGCGCTATACCATCACGTTCCCCGGCGGCGAGGGCGACTACTTCGTAGAGTTCTCGGCGCTCGGATATGGTCTGCGCCGTTTCGAGGTGAAACGCACCGCCGATCAGGAGATCCTCGTCGCCGATGCGCGGTTGCAGCGTGCGGCGGGCGTGCTCGATACCGTAAGAGTTGTCGGTCAACGCGATCGCCCCGAGCGGAACGATAACTCGCCGGATATCAGTGGTAGTGAGCGACCCGTCGACAACAGCGCGGTGCCCGCCGATCAGCAGGGGGACATCGCGTCGATGGCGGCGTCGCTACCCGGAGTCACTTTGGTGCCGGGGCAGGATGGCGATCCGTCGGGCTTCTCGGTGCTCGGCCTTTCTCCCGATCAGAACAACACCACCCTCAACGGGATGAACTTCGGCGGCTCCAATCTGCCGCGCGATGCGAACGTGTCGACGTCGCTGGTGACGACGCCGTACGACGTGTCACGCGGGGGATTCAGCGGCGCGCAATTCCAGATTCGCAGCCGGCCCGGATCGAATTTCGTGATGCGCACGATGAGCCTGAACGTCGACGCACCGCAGCTGCAGTGGACCGATCGCGCCGCGCGGTCGCTGGGCCAGCAATACAGCAACGTCTCGCTCGGTGGATTGTTCGCTGGCCCAATCAAGCCCGATGCGTCGTTCTTCAGTCTCGCGTACCAGCTCGGTCGGCGCGCCAACGATCTCAGGTCGCTGATCAATACCAACGCGATTGGTTTGCAGACATCGGGTGTGTCACCTGATTCCGTGCTGCGACTGCTTTCGATTCTTCAGCGCTTCGGCATTCCGACCCAGACGAGTGAGCTGCCTTCGAGCAGGCTCGGCGAGCAGGGCTCTTTGTTCGGCAATCTCGACTTCGCGCCGCAATCGTCGAGCACCGGCCAGGCTATCGGAATCTCATTCAACGGCAGCTGGAATCAGCAGACGCCGGTTTCGTCGCTGACCAACGAAGTGCCGGCGCACAGCGGCGACAGAACTAATTGGAATGCGGGACTGCAGGCGCGCCACAACAATTATTACGGCGGGCTCGTCCTCAGCGAGACGTCGTTCGGTCTCAGCCGATCGCGCAACTACGGCAGCCCCTATCTCGACATGCCGAGTGGAACGGTGCGGATCAACTCGCAGTTTCCGGACGGCACCAGCAGCATTCGCAACATCGCATTCGGCGGCAACTCCAATCTCAACACCGATCAGACGAACACCGGAACCGAGCTGACCAATCAGCTCTCCTGGTTCAGCGCCAGCAACAAGCACCGCATCAAGCTGACGACCGAGCTGCGTCGCGACGCGTTCACGCTCAATCAGCAGATCAACACGCTTGGCTCGTTCAACTACAACTCGCTCGCCGATCTCGAGGCGGAGCAGCCGTCGTCGTTCAGTCGGCAGCTGTCGCCGAGGATCAGGAGCGGCAGCCAGTTCATCGGTGGGATGTCGCTTGGCGATTCGTACAAGCGAACCGACAATTTGCAGATCCAGTATGGGGTGCGGCTCGACGGCAATCGCTTCTCAGCGACGCCAACCTTCAATCCTGCCCTGGAGACTGCGTTCGGCGAGCGCAACGACCGCGCGCCTAATCACGTTTACTTCAGTCCGCGCATTGGATTCTCGTGGAGCTATGGCACTGCGCCGCAGGTCGCTGGCTTCCTCGGCGCGGTCCGCGGTCCGCGCGCGGTGATTCGCGGCGGTATCGGTCTGTTCCAGAATGTGCCGAACACGACGCTGATCAGCGGCGCGATCGACAACACCGGACTGGCGAGCGCGCTACAACAGGTGCTTTGCGCGGGGCCATCGACGCCGGTTCCCGACTGGAGCACTTACGCGACTGATCCCTCGAATGTGCCGGCGCAGTGCACCGACGGCAGCGTGTTCGCGAGCACGGTGCCGAACGTGACGTTCTTCGCCAACGACTATACGGCGCCGAAGAGTCTGCGATCGAACCTGAATTGGAGCGGGCCGGTGCTTGGGAATCGCTTCTCCGGAAATGTCGAGGCGACGTATTCGCGGAACATGAATCAGGCGAGCATCGTCGATCTCAATTTCAATCCGGTGGTTCAGTTCACGCTGCCCGATGAAGCGCAGCGTCCGGTGTTCGTCCAGACGTCGAGCATCGTGCCGCAGACGGGCACGATCGCTTCGCGCGATGCACGAGTGAGTCAGCTATTCTCGCGCGTGACCGAGCTGAGATCCGACCTCAAGTCGGACAGCAGGCAGCTTCGATTCTCGCTGTCGCCGGCGGAATACAGTAGCAATTACAACTGGAGTCTGTCGTACGTTTATTCGAGCGTGCGCGAGCAGACGCGTGGCTTCAACAGCACGGTTGGCAACCCGCTGGCCATCGAGTGGGGAAGATCTGCTTTCGATTCGCGCCATCAGATCCAGTACAACCTCGGCTACAATTTCTTCGACGCCGTGAGGGTGAACTGGTTCGGCAGCTTCCGCTCAGGCTCGCCATACACGCCGGTGGTGGCCGGCGACATCAACGGCGACGGCTACAACAACGATCGCGCGTTCATCTACGATCCGGCGAAGACGACTGATCCGCTGCTGGCGTCGCAGATGCAATCGCTGATTGCGAAGACGAGTGGAAATGCGCGCGAATGCCTGTTGAAGCAACTGAACACACTGGCAGAGCGGAACAGCTGCCAGGGCCCGTGGATATCGCAGGCGACGCTGTCGCTGGCGTTCAATCCGCTGAAATTCCGGATGCCGCAACGGGCGACGCTGTCGCTCCAGATCGGCAACCCACTTGGCGCGGCAGATTTGTTACTGCACGGAAACAACAATCTGCGTGGCTGGGGACAGTTCGCGTTCCCCGACCCAACGTTGTTGGCGGTGCGTGGATTCGACGCGCAGAACCGCCGCTATCTGTATGATGTCAACGATCGTTTTGGCTCGACCCAGCCGGCACTGACTGCTGTACGAGCGCCTGTCACTGTAACTGCAATGATGCGGTTCGACCTCGGACCGACCCGCGAACGGCAGGCGCTCACCCAGCAGCTGGACCGAGGCCGTACATTGCGTGGCAACAAAGCGCCGGAGCCGATGCTGAGGGCGATCTATGGATCGGGTGGAATTCCCAATCCGCTGTCGACGATTTTGCGGCAGGCGGATACGCTCGGCTTGAGTGGAATGCAAGCGGACAGTATCGCCAGTATGAATCGCCGCTACGTCGTGAGGTTGGATTCGATCTGGTCGCCAGTGACCAAGTACCTCGCCGCGCTGCCCGACAAGTACAACAAGGACGAAGCGTACTCGCGCTATCAACGCGCGCGCGAAGCGTCGGTGGACATGCTGATAGGTTTGGTGCCGACGATTCGGGATTTGCTGACGCCATCCCAGCGACGGAAGCTGCCCGCATACATTGCGAGTTATCTCGACACGCGCTATCTGGCTTCGATTCGGTCGGGAACGGCGGGTGCCGGCGCCAACGGTCCAATGATGTTCGGCGGTCCCGGCGGCGGAAACTTCACCTTCCAGGGCGGTGGCCCCGGGGGCGGGGGTCAGGTAATCATCATTCGCAATTGATACTCGACGAGATCAGGTAATGAAAAAGCTCAGTGTGTCCGCGATCGCTATCAGTGCCGGTGTGTCTCTGTCTGCGGGCGCGCAATCATCGCTGCCGCCGGTGCGACAGCTCGGGCCCGTGGCCGCGGTTTCCAAAGACAGTCTCGCTGCCGTTTCGGGAATTCGCACGCTTCCTAATGGACGCGTGCTGGTCAACGACATCTTCGGACGGCGAGTGGTGCTGTTGGATTCCACGCTATCGTTGGTGACAGTCGTCGCCGACACCACCAGCGCGACGGCGAACGCCTACGGCGTGCGGCCCGGTGGACTGATCGCATATCATGGTGACTCGACCCTGTTCGTCGACCCGGCGTCGCTGTCGATGTTGTTGATCGACGCCAACGGCAAGATCGGGCGGGTGATGTCGGCGCCGAGGGCGCAGGATATTGGATTTCTGATTGGCGGACCGTTTGGCGCACCGGGCTTCGATCCGTCGGGCAAGCTTGTCTATCGCGCACCGCCAAATTTCGCCGCGTTCGCGCGCGGCCCCGGAGCGAACGGCCTGCCGCCGATCCCGGCGATTCCCGAGTCAGCCGCGATCGTGCGCTTCGACCTGGCATCGCGCAGACTCGACACCGCGACGTTCTTCAGAACGCCAAAGGTCGTGATGAACGTGACCCGCACCAATGACGGTAACGTGCGCGTGCTGCCGCAGATCAATCCGCTGCCGCAGGGTGACGACTGGGCGCTGCTGCCGGACGGAACCATCGCACTGGTGCGCACCCGCGATTATCACGTCGATTTCCTTTCGCCCGACGGCAAGCTCACCTCCGCGCCCAAGATCTCGTATCCGTGGGAGCGCCTGACTGATTCGGCGAAGGTGGCATTCATCGACAGCGCGCGTGTCGCGATCGAGAAATTGCGCGCGAGCGGACAGTTTGGTTTTGGTCTCGGAGGCGGTGGTGGCGGCGTACAGGTGACGGTGGGTGGGCCCGCTGGCGGTGCGGCGGGCGCAGGCGCCCGTGGCGGGTCCGATGGCGCGAACCGCACCACGGTCACTACCACTGCCGGTCCCCCGACCGGTCCCGGCGGCGCGCAGCTTCCTCCTTTGCAGATGATCCCGCCGACCGATCTGCCCGACTACAAACCCGCATTCGTCCCGGGCTCGACGCGTGTCGACGCCGAGGGGAATCTGTGGGTGCGCACCACCCAAAACCTCGATGGCCGTCCGGTCTACAACATCGTCAACCGCAAGGGCGAGCTTGTCGATCGAGTGCAGCTGCCCGCGAATCGGACGCTGGTCGGGTTTGGCGAGGGGGGCGCCGTTTATCTCGCGGTGCGGGATAGCGGGGTTGTGCGGCTGGAGAGGGCGCGGGTTCGGTAAGGCTCCTGCGGACTGCGGACGACTGCAACCAAAGGTAGACGGGTTGCAGAGAGCTCAGGACTGAGTAGGCAGCTACGATATTGGCGTTTACTGCGTTCGGCGCGAAGAGGGTAGTGACGTCGTCACTCGGCGAAGAAGTCCGTAGAGCATTTTTCTTACTTGTTCGATCGAGTTAAGCAGCTCGTTTGCGGCGGCGGATGGAATGGCTTCGATGTCGCGAGCGAGGATGAATTCGTACTCCAATTCGGTGTTGGAATTCAGCGCATATCGGAGAAACCGCGCAAAATCACGCCGACTCGCCTGACGGCTGCCTTCAGCAATATTCGTTGGAACGGAGGCGGACGCCCTCACCAACTGGTTCTGCAACGGCGAATAAAGTTGGGGGCGCATTCCCTTGGCGAGCTTGTGTGTCGCAACCGCAACCTCGTGGGATTTCTCCCAGACCTTCAGCTTTTTGAAATCCGGCATGCTGCAAGGTTATTGTGGGATGCCCGCTCGCCGCCGCCGAATTATCTCGTGCGTGATCGTCAAAGCGCCACGTTAGATACTGTAACCTGTCTCGCTGAGCACTCTGCAACCCGCCTACCTTTGGTTGCAGTTGCCCTCAATCCGCAGTCAGGAAATCCGCTGCGCGACGTAGCGAGCGAGCGCCATGATGGTGATCATGGGATTGACCCCCGACGACGCCGGGAACAGACTCGCGTCCGCGACGTAAGCGCCGCTCATCCCGTACACGGCGCCATTTCCGTCGCACACTGCCGACGCGCGGTCGGATCCCATGCGGCACGTCCCCATTTGATGCGCGCTGAATAAAGGAAGGCGATTGGGTGCAATCGAAGCGCGGTCGATGGACTCGCAAAAGTCTTCAATCGATTGACGGCCGTCGCGCTCCCACGCCAGGCGCTCGCTGTGCAGAGTGATGATCCGATTCGCGCCGGCGGCGTGGTGCATCCGCGTCACCTTCGACATCCCGTGCCGCAGAAACTTCTTCTCCTCGCTGCCGAGTCGATAATCGAAGTAGGCGTTGCCGCGTTTGTCGATTCGCACTCTGCCGGAGTTTGAATCGCGAGTGAGCACGATGAACGGCGCCGCACAGCGGACGTCCTGCATCTCGCGCTTGTGCTGACGCGCGTCGGTCCACGGCAATCCGACGGAGATCAAGCCCGGATGCGCGGGCGCGGCTTCGATCCGGTAGCCGTAGCCCTCAGAAAGATTCGAGAATTGATCGCAGACGACTGTCTGCGGCGGACCCTTCCACGGCTCGATCGGTGTCGAGTAGATGCCGGTCACGGCGACCGTCGGGTGCAGGAAGAGATGCTGGCCGAGGTGGAGCGACTTGAGACCGGAACGCATCAGGATCGCCGGCGTCTCGAGGGCGCCCGCCGCGAGCACAACCGTCTGCGCCATAACAGTTAGAGTGCGCGGCAAACCGTTCGGATCGTCGTAGCGTCCTTCGACGCCGGTGACTTTGCCTTTGCTCGTCACGAGTTGCCGAGCCGCGAATGGTGCGATGATCTGCGCGCCCGAGCGAATCGCGTCCATGAGGTATGTCACGGCCGCGCTCTGCTTGCCCCCGACTCGGCAGCCGAACATACAATTGCCGCACTGACTGAGGTCGCACCCCAGTGAGTTGCGCGCGATGACGCTCCATCGATAGTCGAGTGATTGAGCCCCGCGACAGATCGCGGAATTGTTCTCGTTCATCTCGCTCTCGTCGTTCGACGCACCGATCCGCCGCCACACGGCGTCCAGGCATTCGGTGAACGCGTCGGTCTCGAAGAAGCCACAGCCGGAGACTTCTGCCCACTCCTCGCGCACATCGTCGGGTGTACGGAAGCACGATTGCCAATTCACAGTCGTGCCGCCGCCGATCGACGCGCCCGCCAGCAGTGACATGCTCAAGTCGCGAGTGCCCGCGAGTCCAGCTTCGCGAAATAATCTTTGCAGCCCCGTAAGCTCGTGCTGATCGAAGTCGTCGCCGCTCCAGGTTCCCGCGGCATCGACCACGATCACGTTCTTTCCACGGTTTGCCAGCTCCGCGGCGATGACACTGCCTGCCGCACCAGATCCGACCACGCACACATCGCATTCGACTTTGGCGTCTGACCCAACGCGAGCAAAAGTGATGTGCGGTGCCGTCGATCTTTGATTGATTTCGGGCGCGTACCCAATTGCGGCCAGCAGCGAATCGGACTCGGGAGTTCCGTTCGCGGCGTAGGTGTGCAGCATCGCCAGACTGCGCGCACCTTGGAACGCAGAGCGCAGCTGCGGGACTCGGCTGCGTGATAGCCGCCGGAGCACACCCTCGCGCGCCTGCTGCGACATCCGCGAAAACCGCGTCGCCCTCGACGATACGCTGGCGATAAAAACGGGATTCTCGAGCAGTCTCAGGAAAAACCGGAACGCGTCCGCTTTCCTCGAGTCGATGACGCTCAGCGCGTTCTCCACCCGAGCGGCGACGCCGAGGTCGGCCGCGGACATGCTGAAGAGCGTGGGATCTTCGTCGCTCTCGAAGGCCAGAGAGGGGAAGAACGTATCACACAGTGCGATCAGGGCTTCTGTTTCGCGGGCGGTCAGGTTCATTAGATGGCCGTCCGGGAGTTAAAGGCAACCAAAGGTAGGCAGGGCGCAGAGGCGCACAGGATTGCGTTTGCAGCTTCGAAACACGCATTCCTGGCGCGGTGCGCTGTGGACGCCGAATTCATACGCTGTCGCCTCCGACCTGAGCTTCCGTGCGCTGTCTACCTTTGGTACTGAAAATCGCTTACGTAGGCAATAGACGCCCACAAAGCTACGGAAACTTGCGGACCTAGGGTCTAATGGAAATCTTTCCCCACCCTGAGGACCCCAATGGCAGGCTACGACTTCACAACCCGCGTTCGCGGCGCCCTCATCAAGGCGCGTGAGGAGGCGCATCGGCGCAACCACGAGTACGTGGGCACCGAGCACCTTCTCCTCGGCTTGCTCCGTGAAGACGACGCCCTCGTGATGGACGTACTCGACAACCTGGGGGCGAGCTCAGCGCGCGTACGGGATATCGTCGATGGGATGATCGAGAACGGCCCGCCGACCACGCGCTCGCGCATTCCAGATCTTCCGTACACGCCGCGCGCGCGAGTGGTGCTCGATCAGGCGATTGCCGTTGCCCACGAGTTCGGCGACGGGTACGTCGGCACCCAGCACCTGCTGCTTGGACTGATCCGCGAGCGGCAGAGCATCGGCGCGCTCGCGCTCGTCAATGCGGGTCTTTCCGAGGCGTCACTCCGCCGCGAGATCGTGCGCCTACTTCAGGGCGAGGCTGTTGCTGACGCTCTGGACGGCGATGCTGATCGGTCGCGTGAAGAGACACAGGTGCCTTTGAGCTTTGCCGTCGAAGTGAGATACGAGGACGGCACCCTCGCCAAGAAGACCTTCACGTCGAGGGACGAGGCGATCGGGTTTATTCGGGATCGAGGGGCCGCAGGAAGCGATTGAGGACTTCGGACTAACAAAAGGTAGGCGGGAAACGGAGAAGCTCAGGATTCAGTATGCAGCGTATGATCGTGGCCTTTTTGGTACATGGCGCTGCGAATGCCACGATCGTAGCTGCGAACTCAGTCCTGAGCTTCTCTGCCATCCGCCTACCTTTGGTTAGTCGGCAGTCCTCAATCGCTACCGTTCAAGCTCCGCCATCCGCCTGACCGCGATCCGTATCGGCACGAACGTCGCCGCCAGCGACACCAGCGCAGCGCCTCCGAATCCGAGCCACATCTCGGTCGGATCGGGATCGACCTTCAGCATCCGCGCGCTGACGTACTCATAGACCGGGCGCGCCTCGAGCACAATTACCGCGCCGATCAGCACCACCGACGACATCATCAACACCAGTCCGCCGAAGGACGTCGGAATCTGCGCCGCGTTCTCAGTATTGAACTTGGGGAACAGCGCGCCGAAGCCGAGCGCGAGGCCGGCGATTGCAAAAGTCATGAGGGTGATGGTGAAGATCGAAACGGCCATCATGAATCCGCTCACCTGCAGCAGGACGTCAGTCGCGAACACCAGCATCAATGCCAGACCGAGCAGTGGGATGGTGCCGACCCAGAACTTCGACCAAAGCAGTTGCCTCATCTCCAGCGGCGAAGAGCGCAGCAGCCACAGGGTGCGGCCTTCGAGACTGATGCCGGGGAAGATGAAACGCGCTGCAATCGACGCCAGCACGAAGCCCGCGAGAATCAGGTTCACGAAAGGAATCACGTTCGCCAGGAAGAACGTCACGCCCTCGCCGCGCAGCGGCAGGAACTTGATGTTGAACACGTAGACCACGACCAGCACCGCCAGCAGAATCAGCTGCGACCACTGCGTGGTGTCACGGAAAAAGAGACGGAGCTCCTTGAGAACCAGCTCGCGACGCATCACGCCCCACGGCGCGAGGAGGCGCGAAAAGAGTTTCCCGACAGCTCCCTGTCGCGCCCAGCGCTCGCCACTCTCCTGCGATTTGCTGAATCCGCGCGTGTACAGCCAGCGATGCAGCACCGCGCCGAACACCACCGCTGCCGCCGCTGTCGACCACAAGAGATAGAAGGGAAGCAGCTCCGGCGCGTCGCGCAGCCACGACATCATCCCCTGCGCCGCCCACTCACTCGGCAGCCATGGCGATGTAGGGCCGCGAAGCACGGCGATGAATTCGACCAAGGATCGAAATCCTTCCGGACGCGCCAGTCTCTCCGGACGCACCAGGCGAAACACGAGGACCACGCCCGCCGCGGCGAGTATCGCGATCACGCTCAGGATGTCGCGCGTTCGTCGTGCCGGGAAAATATTCACCAGCAGCAGCGTGACCGCGCTGCCGATCGCTGCCGGGATGAACAGAAATGGCAGCAGCGCCAGCGCTGCTACGAGTGGATAGAGAATGCCGCCGTGGTAAACGATCCCGTATGCGGTGAGCACCGGCGTCGAGACGAGGACGACCATCCAGCTCGAATGCCCTGTCGTCTCCAGCAGCTTCGCGCCGTACAAGCGCAGCCAGTCCACCGGCGCGGCGACTAGCAAATCGAGATCCTTCGCCAGGAAGAAGCTCGATAACGCCGTCACTACGTTCGACAGAATCAAAATGCCGAACAGGCTGACGAACATTATTCCAAGCAGCTTCGCCGCGAGCAGCGCGCCGATCTCCGGAATGCCACGGAAATACTTCAGCAGCCGATAGAGCAGGCCGAACACGAAGACCCAGAAGATCGCGCCGATCAACGCGAACAAAATCAATCGACCGGTTTTGTTCTCCGTCTTACCGAGCGGACGTGCCTTCGCCGATATCAGCTTCGGCGACAGAACATGCGCGAGGCCCGGTGACGCAGGTTGGGATGCCGGGGCCGGAAGCGGCGTTATCGATACCGCTGAAGCGTTAGACATCAGCCAGACCTCGCGAGCCCGCCTCTCGCCTCTCGCCTCTCGCCTCTCGCCTTCCCCCCTCCCACCTCCCGCTTACGCATCGAGCACGTCCATCGTCTCACGCGCCGCGCGTTCGCCCGTGAGCTTGAGGAAGATCTCCTCCAGTCCGCCGCCGCCCGTCGACTGCGCTCGCAGATCCTCAATCGTCCCCACCGCACGGATCTTCCCGTGCTGGATGATCGCGATGCGATCGCACAGACTCTCGGCGACTTCCAGGGTGTGCGTCGACATCATGATGGTGTGACCGCGACGCACGTACTCGCGGAACAAGTCCTTTAGTATGCGCGCTGCTTTCGGATCGAGCCCAACCATTGGCTCGTCGACGACAATCACCTGCGGGCGATGAATGAATGCGCTGGAGATGATCAGCTTCTGCCTCATGCCGTGGCTGTAGCTCTCGACCAGCTCGTCCGCCCATTCCTCGAGATCGAACAGTGCCATCAGCTCGCGACCGCGATGCTCGAGCTTGTCGCCGTTCTGCCCGTAGAGACCACCGACGAAGCGCAGGAACTCGGCGCCAGTCAGTTTCTCGTAGATGAACGGCCGATCGGGTATGAATCCCAGCTTCGACTTTGCCGCCAGCGGGTCCTCAGCGAGGTCGATCCCCGCGAGATGAATGCTGCCTGCAGTCGGCTGCAGTATTCCCGCAATCATTCGTAGCGTCGTCGTCTTGCCAGCGCCGTTGGGGCCGAGGAAACCGAACAACTCACCGTCGGGCACGTTGAGATCGATCGAGTCGACCGCCGTAAATGATCCGTATTTCTTGGTCAGACTTCTGAGCTCTATCATTTCAGTCTTCGATTTCCCGGTTTGATGGCAGTTGTGTCAACCGTCACCTGCGAATTCTTGAACGCCAGCTCGAATGCAGTGCGCGTCGCCGACAGATCGCCGACACTGGCGGCAACAATGCGGCCCGCGTCATCGACCCACGCCGAAACACCGTGTGGTGCGCCATCGACGCGCCACGCGCGAACGGTGTCGCGGTGCGCCTCGATCCACCCACCTTTGCGATCACGCATCGCGCTGTCGATCACCGTGAACACCGACTCCGCGCGAATGCGCAGCTCAGGCCGCGTCACGATGCGATTGAAAGGGTCGAACACTGACAGCGTTTGCGCGCGTCCAATCTTCGCCGGCCCACCCAGCATGAACGCGACTGCCGCCAGCGAAGGAGTGAACAGCGCGGGCTTGAAGGTGTAGCGCGCCGGTGGATGTCCGCCGGTGGTCTTGGTGCCGGCGATGAACAGCGTCGTGTCTTCCTCGACCGACGCGTTGATCGACAGCGGCCGGGTGTGTCGCGCGATGTCGATGGTGAGATCGGCGAGCCGCAGTCCCCGCGTCAGTCTCGTCTGCCAGCGCGCGGATGTGCGCTCGATCGAATCGCCCGCCGGATAATCACCGACAAAATATTCTTCGCTGACGAGGGTGCTGGACGTCGTGTCGAGCGATGACGATGCGGCGCCGATCTGCTTTCCGCCGCGCTCGATTACGTAATAGAAAGTCGCCGGCTGGAGCCGTAGTGCGACTTCGGCGAGCTGCTGCGCCTCACTGCGATTTGCGTTGCGATGGGCCATCATCGCCAGCCCGCCAAGCCACATGGCGACGATGACGACAGCGAGCGCTATTCGGGGTCCGGATTTCACCCCTATAAGACGATTGGAAGCGCTCCGTGGTTGTGTGCTTTTTAGACGATGGTGAGGCTTGTTTCCGCGTTGATCCACCCCAGATACCGATCGAGCCCGCCAGTTACAGGCACGGCGAGCAGTTCCGGCACCTTATAGGGGTGTAACTCCTTGAATGCGCGCTCCAGAGCGTGCATCGCGCCGGAACGAGTCTTGAGCATTACGACGACTTCGATCTCGTCGGCGAGCTTGTCTTCCCAGCGATACAATGATCGCGCGCCGGGCAGGATGGTGCCGCAGGCCACGATGCGCTTCTCCAGCAGCGCGCGCACGAATTTCACCGCTTCTTCGGTGTTTGACAGCGTCGTTAGTACCACAAGTGCGTCGGTATGGCCCACTTCTCGTATCCGGTGTATGAGTAAACAGAATCTAATGTTGCAGCCGTTTCACCCGCTATGAATTTTACGGCTGTAAGTTGGTGCACGTCTTAAACGATTAATGACCGGCGATTCGTCACTTTTTATCAATCGTGAGCTGAGCTGGCTCGAGTTCAACGCCCGCGTTCTCCACGAGGCGTTCGACTCGCGCAACAAGCTGCTCGAGCGCGTCAAGTTTCTCGCGATCTTCTACACGAACCTGGACGAATTCTTCCAGGTCCGTGTCGCTGGACTGCGCCGCCAGATCGCCGCCAACGTCCAGCATTTGCCGCCCGATGGCATCCCGCCGCAGCAGCTGCTGACGATGATTCGCGAGCGCGTCAACGAATTGATGGAGCAGCAACGGCATTGTCTCTACGATCTGCTGCTGCCCGAGCTCGCCAAGAACGGCATCAAGATCGTGAAGATGAACGATCTGACCCCGGCCGAATTTCAGGCGATCGATCGTTTCTTCGAGAAGGAAGTCTTTCCCGTACTCACCCCGCTCGCCGTCGATCCGGGTCACCCGTTCCCGTACATCTCGAATCTCTCGCTGTCGCTGGCGGTGCAGATCGCCGACCCAGTCACTGGTGAGCAGCGCCGATTCGCTCGACTGAAAGTTCCAAAGTCGCTGCCGCGCTGGGTGCCTATCGGTCGCCCGAATCACTTCGTCGCTCTCGAAGATGTCATCGGCGCCAATCTGACCGCGCTCTTCCCGGGCATGGAGATCCGCGGCTACAGCGCGTTTCGCGTTACCCGCTATTCGGATCTGGAGATCGCTCACGCCGACGACGACGATGATCTGATCACCATTATCGAAGAGCAGATCTTCGAGCGCCGCTTCGCCGAAGTCGTCCGCATCGAGGTCGAGACGGGCACGCCAAGTGAGCTGCGCGACCTTCTATTGGAGGAGCTGCAACAGGATCAGCCCGCCGAGATGCTGCCACTGAGCGACGCCGATGTCGTCGAGACCGGACCGTTACTCGACCTCGGCGACTTGATGCTGCTCGCGCAGCTCGATATTCCGGCGTTACGCGATCCACCGTTCGTACCCGCGACACCGCCTGACCTGCGCGACACCACGCGCACGGTCTTCGACGCGATCAAGGAACGGGACATTCTCGTCCATCATCCGTACGATTCGTTCCCGGCGACCGTCGAGCATTTCCTGACGTCGGCGGCGACCGACGACAACGTCCTCGCCATCAAGATGACGCTTTACCGCACATCGGGCGATACGGCGATCGTGCGGGCGCTGACCGAAGCCGCGCAGCGCGGCAAGCAGGTCGCGGTGCTCATTGAGCTGCAGGCGCGCTTCGACGAAGTGAACAACATCACCTGGGCGAGAACCCTCGAAGGTTTTGGCGTGCACGTCGTCTATGGATTACCCGGTCTCAAGACCCACACCAAGACCACGCTCGTCGTGCGTCGTGAGCCGGACGGTATTCGTCGCTACGCACACATCGGCACCGGCAACTACAACTCGAAGACCGCCAAGATCTACACCGACGTTGGGCTGTTTACGACCAACCCCGCCATCGGCGCTGATCTCACCGAGCTGTTCAATTCCTTGACCGGCTTCTCTCGGCAGAACGTCTATCGCAATCTGCTGGTCGCGCCACACAACATGCGCGCGCGTTTCACCGAGATGATCGATCGCGAAGCGGAGCACGCTCGCGCGGGAAGAGCGGGGCGGATAATTGCCAAGATGAACGCGCTGGTCGACGCCGACATCATCCACCACCTCTATGCTGCGTCTCAGGCTGGAGTGCACATCGATCTGATCGTGCGCGGTATCTGCTGCCTGCGACCGGGCGTGCGCGGAGTCAGCGACAACATCAGCGTCGTCAGCATCGTCGGTCGCTTTCTCGAGCACTCGCGCGTCTTCTATTTCGCCAACGACGGCAAACCGGAATTGTACTTCGGTTCAGCCGACTGGATGCCGCGCAACTTCGATCGGCGCGTAGAGGTCGTGACCTGCGTGCAGGATCCGCGGCTCGCTCAGCGACTGCGACAGGTTCTGGAAATCAATCTCGCCGACAATCGCAACGCCTGGGACCTTTCACCGGAAGGCGGCTATACCCAGCGCAAAGCCGGCGCGCGCCCGGTGATCGCGTCGCAGGAAATCTTCCTTGCGAATCCGTGGGGTTTCGTACCATTGCCTGCCACGGCGAGTAACGGCGATTCCGCCGATCACCCGGTTACTACGACCGCCGAGTTTCAGTCGGCGGTGCCGACCTCGTCGTCGTAAGTCGTCACCGATCCGTCGGGCGCCACGATCTCAACCGGGACGTCGGCGACTTCCGCCAGCAGATTGGATTTTCTGCTTGCGCCCCAAAGCTCCAGTCGCAGGCTATAGCCCGGTCGCGCCGGCACCGCCGTCAATCGTAGCGCGCGCTCGATCCACCGTGCCTTGATCTCTGCGACCGCACCGGCGTGACCGCGATCGAAGCCGTCAGCCACGCGCAGAATCGCCGAGAGTTTTTTGATGCGGCGACGCAGCGGTTTCTCGAGTCGCCCATAGTTGACGTGCTTCTTCTTCGGCTCGGCGCCACGATGATAACGCGCGACATTCGCAACGATGATTTGGTCGGCGGGCGTCATGCCGAGCAGCTCGGCGTGCTCGATCAGGTGATACGAGTGCTTGTTGTGCTTGTCGTAGCTGATGTGGTAACCGATGTCGTGCAGCAACGCCGCGTCGGAAAGGAGCTGACGATCCTCGGCAGTGAGGCCGAGTCTCGCTCCCACGGCGTCGAACAATTGCAGCGCGAGCATCTGTACGTGACGCGCGTGCGGCTCTTCATAATGCGAGCGCTCCGCGAGATCGCGTACCGCACGCTCGCGCGCTTCGCCGGGATCTGCCGGAGTGGGTAGCACCTGCGCGCTTTCCAACAGCAATCCTTCGCGAATGCCGTACGCAGAGACAACCAGCTCCTTTGCTTCGACGCGCGCGGCCACTTCAGCAGCGACCGCGAGACCCGCGACGATGATGTCGCTGCGTGCTGCCTTGAGTCCCGCCACCCCCTGTCGTTCCACCACCGACATGTTGTTCAGCGTATCGACGATGTGCTCGAGCTCGATACGCGGTACCACGGTGCCGTGCACTGTTTTGGCGTCCGCCATCCCTGTGCGCGCGAGATAGATCGAGCCGAGGGTGGTGAAGGTGCCGCCCGAGCAAATGATCCGCGGCGTGTGCCAGTGGCGCACCGCGAGATGCTTACGCAGCTCGGCGCGAACGTGCTTGCGCAGCTTCTGCAGCCCGTTCTTCCGGCCCGGCGACAGGTATCTCTCGGTCATCCGGATCGCGCCGAGTGGCAGCGAGAGCAGGCGATCGACGAGACCGTCGGCGCTCAACGCCAGCTCCAGCGATCCGCCGCCGATGTCCATCACCACCGCGCGTCCGATGGCGAGCTCGAAGTGCGCGAGCGCGCTGCGGAACGCGAGTCGTGCCTCGTCGTCCCCGTGAAGCACTTTGACTTTGAGCGCCGTCTCTTCGCTCACCAGCTTGAGGAATTGCTGCCCGTTCGAGGCCTCACGTACGGCACTGGTGGCGACGACGTCGGTGCGCTCGACGCCGAGCTGCTTCGCCAGCGTCGCCATTCTGCCCAGGATCACGAGCGCATTCTGGATCGCGACCTCGCTCAGCATCCCGCGGTCGTGCATCCCCGCGCCCAACCTCGGCGCGGCCTTCATTTCGTCGACGACGCGAATCACTCCGGTCGGCGACACGTCCGCGATGGTCTGTCTGATCGAGTTCGATCCAATATCGATCGCCGAGACGCGGACGCTGTGCTCCGGCCGCGGCGCCGCCGCGCCGCCATCGCTTACTGTCAGAACCGGGTTCGTCGCCATGGATTAATAGTGTGGGAGTGATCCGAAACTGCCAACTGCGAACTGCGGACTAACAAAAGGTGGGCCGGAAACAGAGTGCTCAGGTCGAAGTTCGCAGCGTCGATATTGGCCTTCGATGCTCCTCGCGCTTTCTATGGCGCATTCATCCGCTGCATCCTGCCTCCTGAGCCTCTCTGCAAACTCCCTACCTTTTGTTGCCGTTAGTTCGCAGTTCGCAGTCCTCAGCGACAGTGTCGGCCGCCAACATCCCAGACAGTGCCGTCCGCAGTGACGAAGGCGCGCGCGTACTCCCCGTTGCCGAGCCAAACCTTGAGTACCCCAAACCGCCCCTGGATCCGCGCCGCGGAATTCGCAGCCGGTCGATCGAAAGTCCGCAGCGTCCCGCCGCCGGTGCCGGCCACGATTTCTTCCATGCCTTTGGTCGCATCGGCAACGCCAGTCGCCGTCTGCGGCAGGAAGCGCTCATAGTCGTGCTCGTGACCGTTTAGGACGAGATCGACGCCGCCGTCATAGAGAATCTGCCAGATCGTTTTCAGCTCGCGCGTCGTCCCGTACGCGCCCGAGCTGAAATACGGCCGGTGAAAGTACGCGATGGCGCACTGGGTGAGATGCGCCCGTAGATCGGCCCGCAGCCAGTCCTCCTGCGCTCTTGCCTTGTCGGGATCCCCGGCATCGAAGTACAGCTCGCTGTTGAGCGAGATCAAATGCCAGCCGTTCACATCGAAGCTGTAGTAGCCTCTGTCTCGCGGTCCCGCGCGCAATCCGAAGAAATCGAAGTACGGCGCCCCACTGCCACTGTCGTAATCGTGATTGCCGGGCGACGGATGAATGATGTTCATGAGTCGCGCGTCTCCCCACGACGGCTTGAAGCAGCGCTGGAAGTAGTTGTTCACTCCCTGATCGCCGGATGGATAAGCGTTGTCGCCCAGCGTCACGATCAACGTCTGCACGCCTTGCGCGCTGTCCGAGCTGACGAGACTGTCGGCGAGCTTGCCGGTTGATTCGTCGCCGCTGGTGCCGCACACGGCGATGTCGCCGACCGCGATCAGCACCGGCGCTCCTTTGAGCACAATTTCCCGCTGCGATGCGCCTTCCGGCGTTGGCGATGCTTCTTTGCCTTTGCATGCGGCGAGCGCAATCACCATCGCGCTGACTATCACCGCATGCTTCACCACGCTAAGTCGCTCTGCGAAAAAAAGTCGTCAGAAAGCGAAACCAAAGTTGGTGTACAGCTGCCGGCCTTTTCGATTGGTGAGGAGTATCTGGACGCCAGGTGTTGGATTTCGGTAGCCGATCCAGATACCGCCGCCACTCGCCGTGTGCCATCCACCCGGTGAATCGCCGTTGTAGTAAACGCGTCCCGCGTCCGTGAATCCGAGCGCGCCAACATTCAACGGGAGAATGAACGGGAATTCTGCGAGCGGCACGCGCAGCTCCGTTGTTGCGTACAGTGATGCGTCACCCGCCCAGTGCTGTTTCTCCTCGACGCGATACGTCTCGGAGCCGCCGAGGAACGCCGCGTCGAAGTACGGGAAATTGCCCCACAGCTTCTTGCCGCCGGCGCGGAAAGCGAGCACCGGTTTTTTGGCTATCGGCAGCGTGAAGAACGCCGCTGCCCAAGTGTCCAGCGATTCGTACGGCGTGTTCACACTCCACATCCCGGGATAGCCGGCCCCAGTGGCGTCGAGTACGAAGCGCGGCTTCAGCGTATCCGGATAGTACCTGCTATCCAGATGCAGACTCGCCTGCAGGCCGGTTTGTCCATACGTCGCGAAACCAGTCGGATTCAGCTGGGTGATGAATCGGTTCGCCAGACTGTCTGTCGTCGTGTAGCGCAGCGTCGGTCCGATTGACAGCTCACTCGCTGGATTGAATGAGTGCCCCAGTGCCGGGAAGAATTGCCACTGCTTTTGCCTCACGCCATAGAACAATCCCTTCAGATCCGGCACGTCGTTCCCGAAGCCGTGGAATTGCACCACCTCGAACTGCGAGAATTGGCCAGTGACGGGGATGTGGGTGTCGGATTCCTCGAAGCGCTTGTCGATCGCGGCGCGCACGCGGATGCGTCCTGTGGTCGCGTAGGAAAAATCAGCTTTCTCCATCATCGAATACGGCACATCGCGGAAGCCGTACTGATAACGCGCGACACCAATTACCGGGTAATACCCAAGTGCGCGTTGTGAGTGAATGCCGAGCAGCGGACGCATGCTGCCGCCGCGGTCCTGCACCGGTGGAATCAAGGTGCCGTACGCATGCACCCACGGCCGGCGATTGAAGCTGCGATTGAACGCCATGTCGACGTTCGATTTGATGTCCAGGGTGTCGGGTGCGTACTTCACGTTGTTGACGGGACCCTGATCGTAAATACGGGTCGGGCTTGCGCGTCCAGCGACCGTCGAAATGTCGCGAATGGTGTTGGTGCCGTTGCCGCCGATCACCCGCACCAGAATACTCGACCGCACGTGACCGTCGATCACTGCCTGGTCATCGCCGCCGTGCAGATAGATGCGAATCTCCTTCGTCTCGCCCGCGTAGAAACGACGTGCGAAATAGGGCGCATCGTTTCCGGACTGGAGAACGACATCGACAATGCCGTCTCCCGCGCGCATCACGTTCAGCTGATCGTCGGCATCGGTGCCGTGGACGTCGGCGACTCGCCACAGCTCGCCGTAGTAGCGATCGGCGACGCTTCGCAAGGCATTGCGACGCGCCTTGAGTCTGGATGTGATGCTCGGCGCGTACCGCGCGTACTCAACCGGCATTTGCGCGACGGCGTTGTCGATCACCGGATCCGTAATCCGCTGCATCAAGCTGGTCGCCACCGAATCCCAGGTCGCTTTCCCCAGCGTCTGCAGCGTACGCCGATCGAACTCCGTTGCATTTGCCGATAACGCGGTCGGATCCGGATAGGTCGAAGTAAACTTCACCAGGCTCGGCACTGCCAGACGCGCGATGTTCAGCAGCAGTCCCTCGTAGTTGACGAACACCTTGTCGCGGTCGGTTGAGATCGGCTCCCACAACGCGTTGTCGTCTTTGGAGAACTGCGCCCATTTCCATTGATCGGGGTGGCGATCGTTGTCACCCATCAACAGATCCATCAGACGCGCGGTTAGCAGCTGCCGCGCATCGACCCGCGTTTTCGGATCGGTGTTGAGACGCCCAAGCAAAGTGTCGCTGTCGATGATTTTCTCGGCGCCGGCGAACGCTTTGCCGTCCTTGGGAGCTGAAGGATGTTCCTCGAGCTCGCCCAGCACTCCCGCAAAAGTCTGGCGGAATTCGCCAAGCGCGGGATCGTCAGGCATGTAGTACAGCTTCGGGGAAGGGTGCAACACGCCCGCGGTTCTAAGCAGAGGATCCGCAGCCAGCAGCGCGGTCGGGTGAGAGGCGCTGCCTTCGTCGCGAACGATATACTCCACGACAGTATGATCGTATTCCGGCCCGAGTATGGTGCGAACCTTCTTCACCATGCGGAACACCCACTCTGAGCCGTCTGCAGCATCGAAGCGAAGATTTGGTGCCTGAAAGCCGCCGCCAGTCTTCGTCGGCTTCAGTCCACCGTGCGTGGTGCGGAGGTTGAGCACCGGCACTTTGATCGGCGTCGTCCACTCTTCACGCCAGTTCTCACCGAGTAGCGACTTGTGTAAGGAGCCGGCGCGGAAGGACTCGCCCGGAATTACGAGCACGGTGTCGCTGCCGATGCGCTGCACCAGCTTCGTCTGCGACTGCGCGCCCGCTCTGAAAGGGACAAGAAGCGAAAACGCGGCAACGAATGACGCGCCGCGAATGAGATTTCTACGTAAAGACTTCATGGACGCCATCGGTAGACCGTAATTTTGGGAGGCGTGACGTTGGCTTCGTCGCTCACGATCATCAGGCTGTCCCTGGTGATCGCGATTCCCTCTGCCTGTCGGTGATCACCCGGCAAAGGCTCCGATCGGACGACGTCGCCTTCAGGCGTCACCACTACGTACGCCTGCTCGCGCGATGCAACTATCACGTAATTGCCCGTGAACGGATCGATGTTCATATCCGACGGGCGGAAGTTCTTCCACTTGTTCTTCTGTCTGACTTCGTCGATCGGAATTGCCATCGTGTTCGACACGACGGGCGGGTTGCGCAATGGCAGCGGTAGCATGTAGATCCGCAGCTCCTTCCCCTCGTTCTTATTGAGAAGCCGCTTGCACGCCATCAACAGGCGCGAGCTGTCCTGCTCGTACGTCAAGCTCTCGAACTCGCACTCTTTGCCAAGGTGGGTATTGAAGACCGTGAACGGAACCTGCTCTCCATCAGCGCCTTCGCGGAACTTGAACAGCTTGCCGTTGCTCGCCATCAGGTAGATGTCCTGGCCGGCGATCGTTATTGCCTCGAAATCGCCCTTCTGTAGCCCGGCCAGCGAAAAGCTCTTCAGCAGAATTCCGGTGCGCGGATCGATCTCCGACACGCGCCCCACGTTGTCGTCGTGGGTGAGCACAGTTCCTCGCGTGGTCACAGCGAGTCCCGAAATCTCCCGCAGATTATAGGGCATGATCCATTCGGCGACCGGCAGATTCCTGTCCGGATTTGCGTCTGCCTGCGCTTCGCGTTGCCTGAATTGCCGGATCCGTTGCGCACTTACAGATTTCGCTTCCGCAGCCCTCGCTTGCGGCGTGTCACCGCAGCCGTCGAGCGGTGCCACCAGCGCGGCCAGCAGAGCGATTTTCGCCAGCATCATGCGTTGGCGCCGTCCTTGTTGTTGCCCGCCGGTTGTGCTGTCTCGATGTCGGCCGAAGCGATCTTATCTCCCGACTGCGAGTGGATCGCCGTCAGCAGTTGATCCTGCGGAATCGCCTTACGCGGCTTAACCAGATAGTAGATCTCGCAAGGCTTACCGGTGTGCGTGACTACTTCGTCGAGGTCCCACCGCTTGGTCATGCGCTCCAATACGCTCTCGACCTCGCGACGCGCACCCGGGACGTCGTCGGTGGTGATTTTGAGCACGGCGTTGAACCGCGGCTTCTTGTTTTTCTTGCCGAGCACGCCGCGCACGCGATCGAATCGGGCGGCTAGAGCCTGCGCGCGTTCCGGAGTCAGCGATAACACCAGATCGCGATCCGGGATCTCTCGTTCTCCCGTCGGCCCCGCCAATGTCTGCAGCGGCCACGCCCACTGTGCTGATGCAGTCGGCGTGAGCAGGTTGCGGCCGTAATCGTAACGCCAGGTGATCAGCATCACGTAGTTGAACACCACGGACACAATCACACCGACCACCATCGACTGAACGCCGGCAGCAAAACCAACGACGATGCTGAGGAAAATGTAGACGAGGTCGCGGGTGTCACGAAGGTTTGACCGGAACCGCACCGCTCCGATGACACCGGTGAGACTGAATGCGAGCGCCAGGCTGTTCTGGACGATGTAGACGATGCCCGCGACGACGATCGGCAGAATGATCAGCGTCTGCACCACCGCCTGGTTGTGGCCAATCGCGGGACGCGCCGACATGTAGACCCACGAGACCGGGAGCATCAGCGCCAGGGTGCCGAACAGAATCATCAGCGTATTTACCGCCAGCGAGCCGACGGTGCCGGCACCGAAGACACCGCCGGCGGTGGTACCGGCGGCGCCAGTGAGCGCGTCGGTCAGGACCGTTGGGCCTTCGGCGACCTCGCCCAACCCTTTCTCGGCGATTCCCCGGATCGCGCCGGGGAAAAAGTAGTAGAGGAGGGCAACGACGACCGCGAGGATGGCGTAATAAGCCGTTAACCGTCGCGCGGGCCGATCTGACTTCAGGGTAATGACGTCTACAAGCTCTCTCAGCATGTCGCCTCCTGAATGCAAAATGGGCGCCTCGGCCTTGGCTATGTCCGCTTGTGACACGCAGATAACACGCGGCCGTACTGTTGGTGCCCAAGGGGCCGGCTTGAGTCTCGACGCGCAACCCGCGACCTTACAAGGCTATGCCGGAAGAGTCCCTGATCGTCCGCGGTGCCCGCGAGCACAACCTTAGAAACATAGACGTCACCATCCCCCGCGATAGGCTGACGGTGATAACCGGTCTATCGGGCTCGGGTAAGTCTTCGCTTGCGTTCGATACGATTTACGCCGAGGGCCAGCGCCGCTATGTCGAGTCGCTGTCGGCATATGCGCGCCAGTTCCTCGGCCTGATGGAGAAGCCGGACGTCGACTCCATCGAGGGTCTCTCTCCGGCGATTTCGATCGAGCAAAAGACCGCCGGCCACAACCCGCGCTCGACCGTCGGGACGGTCACCGAGATCTACGACTACCTGCGCCTCCTTTACGCGCGCGCCGGTACCCCGCACTGCCCGAATTGTGGTCGCCCGGTCGATCGACAGAGCGCTGGCCAGATCGCCGACTCAATTCTGGTCTGGCCCGAAGGCACCAAGCTGGAGATCCTCGCGCCGCTCGTGCGCGGTCGCAAAGGCGAGTTCCGGGAGCTGTTCGACGCCGCGCGCAAACAGGGCTTCGTGCGCGCGATCGTCGATGGAGAGCTGGTCGAAGTCGCGAATCCGCCGAAACTGAATCGCCGCATGAACCACAACATCTCGGTGGTGGTCGATCGCCTGATCGTGCGCGCCGAAGATCGTGGACGCTTGAACGATTCCCTCGAGACGGCGCTCAAGCTCGCCGAGGGAGTTGTTGAGGTAAACCGGGCGGACGATCGCACTACACATCTCTTCTCGGAGAGATACGGCTGCCCGGAGTGCGGCATCTCGCTGCCGGAGCTCGAGCCCCGCCACTTCTCGTTCAACTCGCCATTTGGGGCGTGCCCAGCGTGCGGCGGACTCGGCTCGCGCCGCGAAGTCAGCGAGGAGCTCATACTCGGCGATCCAAGCATCAGCATTCTCGAGGGAGTCGTGCTGCCGTGGGGCGAGCCCGACGGCTATCTGAAGAAAGTGATTCTCCCCGGACTGGCGAAACAGTTTGGATTCAATCCGAACACCCCATGGGGACAGCTCAGGCAGGAAGTGCGTGAGAAGCTTCTCTACGGAACGACAGGGAAGGGCGGTACGCTCTACGATCGCAGCGGCACCAACTGGGAAGGAATCGTCTCCAACATCCAGCGCCGATACGACGAGACCGAGTCCGACACAGTGAGACTCGAGCTCGAGGAGTACATGCAGGAGCGGCCGTGCACGACGTGCGGGGGTCGCCGTCTCAAACCCGAATCGCTGGCAGTTACGGTCGACGGCCAAAACCTGGGCGACGTGGTTGCGCTGTCGATCACCGAAGCGCTCGAGTTCTTCGAGAACATTCCGGTGCGCGCCAGCGGCAAGCCTGGGCTCGATCCGGAGATTGCCGGTCCTATCCTAAAGGAAGTCCGCGAGCGACTCCGATTTCTCAACGACGTCGGTCTCGAATACCTGACACTCGGCCGCTCCGCTGAAAGTCTTTCCGGCGGGGAAGCACAGCGCATTCGACTGGCGACGCAGATCGGATCGCGTCTCGTCGGCGTGCTCTACATTCTCGATGAACCTTCGATCGGTTTGCACCAGCGCGACAACGCACGCCTGCTGAACACCCTTCGCCAGCTGCGCGATCTCGGCAACACCGTGATCGTCGTCGAGCACGACGAAGAAACGATGCAGGCGGCCGATCATCTGATCGATCTCGGCCCTGGCGCCGGAAAGCATGGCGGCCTCGTCATCGCAGCGGGAACTGTGGACGAAGTGCGCGACAACAAGGAGTCGATCACCGGCCGCTACCTGCGTGGCGACGTCGAGATCCCGATTCCCGCGGTTCGTCGACGCGCCGATGCGGATCGTGTCATTCGTATCGAGGGCGCGCGCGAGCACAACCTCCGCAACCTCGACGTCGACATTCCGCTTGGATTGTTCGTCGCCGTGACCGGAGTGTCCGGCAGCGGCAAGTCGACGCTGATCGAAGACATTCTGCATCGCTCGATGGCGCGACACTTCTACCGCGCGCGGGTGATTCCCGGCAAGCACGATCGCATCAGCGGCTTCCAGCATCTCGACAAAGTCATCGACATCGACCAGAGCCCGATCGGTCGGACGCCACGCTCAAATCCCGCCACCTACACCGGCCTGTTCACGCCGATTCGCGAGCTGTTCGCCGAGCTGCCCGAAGCGAAAATTCGCGGCTACGGTCCGGGACGCTTTTCGTTCAACGTTAAGGGCGGCCGCTGCGAAGCGTGTGAAGGCGATGGTCTCGTCAAGATCGAGATGCACTTCCTGCCTGACGTCTACGTTCCCTGCGACGTCTGCAAAGGAAAGCGCTACAACCGTGAGACCCTCGAAGTTCGCTTCCGCGGTCTGAGTATCGCCGACGTGCTCGAGCAAACCGTCGAAGACGCGCTTGCATTCTTCGAGAACCAGCCGCGCGTTCGTCAGAAGCTGCAAACTCTTTACGATGTCGGACTCGGCTACATCCACCTCGGTCAGTCGGCCACGACTTTGTCGGGTGGGGAAGCACAGCGTGTGAAGCTCGCCGCCGAGCTCTCGAAGCGCGACACCGGTCGCACCTTCTACATCCTCGACGAGCCAACCACGGGATTGCACTTCGAGGACGTCCGCCTGCTCCTCAGCGTGCTGCACCGTCTCGTTGACCGCGGCAACACCGTGCTCGTCATTGAGCACAATCTCGACGTCATCAAGACTGCCGACTGGATCGTTGATCTCGGTCCCGAAGGCGGACTGCGCGGTGGTCAGGTCGTCGCGGAGGGAAGTCCGGAGGATGTTGCGGCTGTCAAAGAGTCATACACCGGACAGTATCTGAGACCGTTGCTCGGGAAGGCGAAGAGGAAGTCGAACGGGCGGGTGTCACTCAAGGCTGGCTGAACTACAAAGGAAAACTACCAGCTTGCGGCTTGCTGCTTTCAGCCAGCGGCTTCGAGCTTCAGTCCGAAATCCTAACAAGCTCGGAGCAGCAGGCCGACAGCCGCCAGCCGCAAGCTGGTATTTTTCAGTTTGTAGTTAATCCTGAGGAGCGAAACCAAGTGGTAAGTCTGCTCGACATCATCGGA
>DASTGU010000036.1:0-8221 GCA_035718845.1 Gemmatimonadaceae bacterium
GGAGCCACGAGACACTCAGCTGCACTCCGTCGCTCATGGAGAACGCCGGCCGATAACCCAACGTGTTCGCGGCGTGAGTCCCGTCGTAGGACACCTTCAGGCTGTACAAGTCAAATTCGGCGTGGGTGGGCGAATTCCTTATCGCCGTCTCTGCGCGCCTCATGATTGATTTGGCCAGCTTGGATCGCTGATAGATGTTCAAGACGAGTGGCTGGAATCGCTTCAGCATGAACTTGGCGGTTTTTCTCACCGGCAACATCGCGCCCGCCCTCGCTCGCGAGCGAAAGGACGAAGCGGGTCGTAGCGGTGGAAATCCGAGTGCGTCGTTGAGAGCGTGAAAATACTCGTTCCACGTCGGTCGCTCGGCGCCGTTGATGATGAAAGTCTCACCCGGTGCACGGTCGCTTTGCAGCGATAGTATGACGGCTTTGACCAGGTCATCTACGTACACAAGATTGCAAATACCTTGTGTGTACGTCTCGGGGAGGAACCACTCCCCTGCTTTGAGGCGCTGCGCGAACTCGACCGTCCACAGGTTGCTGTACGGACCGTACACGATTGTTGGACGCAGGACCACGACGTTCAATCCCCTTGCGGTGTACTCAGCACAAATCTCCTCGCTCCTGATCTTGGACAGCGCGTATTCGTCCGAGCCCGCGAGGGCACTCGACTCCGCGATGGAACCTTCGCTTCGGCCATGGACTGCCACTGAGCTCAGATGTATGACGCGCTCGACATTGGCACGCTGCGCTTCGGCCAGAACATTCCGCGTCCCCTCGGCGTTGGTCTCAAAGTCGCCGTGGGCGCAATGCACGACGGCCGTGACATCCTTCATGGCCGCTCGGACACTCGCGGCAGACCGAACATCGCAGGGCGCAATGTCCACCGGGAGCCGTCCGATTCGCGCGGCACTCGACCAGCGCCGCACACCACCGCGGACAGTTCCGTCGTTCAGTTCATGGAGTACCTCGACGATGCGCCCGCCGACGAAGCCACCGGCGCCGGTAACCAGAATCATCCGGGGCATCAGCTGGCAATCCTTTGCCAGGCGTCATACCAGGGAGCGGACAAGCGAGTTCTGTTCTCGTAGCATTCGTCGATCAGCTCGATGGACGGTAGCACATCGTCACCCGATACGAGCGGCGCCGCGCGACCGCTAACGACTTCCAAAAAATTGTCGAGCATGTTCTTGCCCAGATCCTGCGGAATCTTTGCCGCAGATGTGAGACGAAGCGTCTTCGGCGCCTCAGAGTCTCGCTGAATGACAACGGTGTTCCAATCGAACAAGCCGCCACGGAGAGTGGCGCGGTCGCCGACGACCTCGAAGGTATTTGGATATCGGCTAAGCCAGGAAAAGCGAGCGAGTCCATCGCACTGATCCTTTCGGAAATGCAGCCTCGCAACTGCCTCGGTACCGCCCATGGCGTCGTCCTGGTATGACACGACGTCCGGTTTGCCGCCGAGCCACCAGCAAATCAAGTCGAGCAGATGCGATCCTTTATCGGCAAGCACGCCGCGACCGCCGGCTTTTGCCCCAAAATAAGCGCCGCTGGCGGTCGGCCAGTCGAAGACCTCCCCCCATGAATACTCCAGCGCTTTCACGGTGCCGAGCTCTCCGCCCGCAATCAAATCACGAACTTTGATAGAGCTCGGATAGAGACGGCGATAGTTATTCACGCACAGAGCCGCTCCCGTAGCTCGCGACTTTGCAATTAGCGCGCTGGCCTGTTCGCTGCGTTCGGCAAGCGGTTTTTCACAAAGTACGTGAACGCCGGCTGACAGCAGGTCCAGCGCAATTGGATAATGAAGGCCTGGCGGCACCGCGACGATCGCACCGTTTATACGGTCGATCACATCCTGATATCGCGTTACGGCCTGCGCCGCTCCGAATTGTTTTGCCAGCGCGGATGCGCGACCCTCGTTCGCATCAACGCAGATTGCGCGGGCGATGACAGCAGGATGTCTCGCTAACCCTGGTAAGTGCAGAGCTTCTGTAATGGCTCCGCAACCTATTATGGCAATTACTGGAGCTTGAGTCTCGCGACTTGTTAATCCGTTCGTTTTCATTTTCTTTCAGCTTCGCGGTTACACGGAGCGCGTGAGGGAACGCTGACTTCGAGCTGGAGTATTCTCGCGACGTCATGGCACGGACTTCGCCAAGCGCTGTGCCACGGAATGAGTGTTGTTTTGCGGCCTTTATTCGCTGGCTAGCAAAATATGCAATGGTGGGAGTGACTGTTCATTTGAATGATCGTCGCCCATTTGAAGAAAAATGTAGCTCGTTATTTAGCGCGGGCTGCAACCTATGAAGCACGGCAGGATCGCAAGCCTCTTCGAGAGGTGGGCGACAAAGGCAAACCCGGCGAAAGCCGGCGACGCAAAGCTACGAGGCTAAGGCATTTTTGGCGAATGCTAAGCCAGTCGAGCCGCCGAATCACACTACCGGGGAGGGCGCATCCGATGCGTACTTTCAGACGGGCAGTGACCGGCGTCGTTTTCGCAGTCGCTGCTTGCTCCACATACGGCACCTCAGTTGTTGCAGTAGATAAATCGCCGGCAAAAGTAACTTCGGTGAGCATAAGCATTCCGTTGTCGCTGGTCGCCGGTCAGAAGGGTCACGCGACGGCGACGCCGAAAGATGCCAACGGCAACTCGCTCACGGATCGCGCAATCGCGTGGTATTCGTCGACCACCACGGTAGCAAGCGTGGATGACGCTGGAAATATTTCGGCGGTCGCTCCAGGCCAGACCGTGCTGAGCGCCGTCGTGGACGGTGTCTCGGGTCAGGCGGCAATGGCTGTGACTCCGCCCCCGCCGACTCCAATTGCAACGATGACCGTGTCGCTCGCTCCTTCCGATGTCACCGTGGGTGGCACCGCGCAGGCAACCGCAATCCTCAAGGACTCGAGCGGAAATACGCTGACCGGCAGGACCATCACCTGGACAACGTCCGATGGCACCGTCGCCACCGTCGATGCAACCGGTCGCGTTAAAGGAATTAAGGGCGGTAAAGCGATGATCAACGCTGCCAGCGAAGGCAAGAGCAGCGCTTCCCAATTGACCGTCGATTCCGCTCCCGCAGTTGCGGTAGCATCGGTCGCCGTTTCGCCGGCCAGCGCCAGCGTTCAGGTTGGCTCAACGACACAGTTATCAGCCACTACATCAGATGCTTCGGGAAACACGCTGACTGGCCGCGCTATCACCTGGAGCTCCAGCAACGGCGCAATTGCCACTGTTTCGTCGAATGGTCTCGTGACTGGAGCGTCGGCGGGATCGGTACAGATCACCGCGACCAGCGAAGGTCAGACCGGCAGCTCCACAATTACCGTCACGGCTACAACTCCCGTACCGGTCGCAACAGTCACAGTTTCGCCTTCATCAACTTCGTTGAACGTTGGTGCCAACGCCCAGCTCTCCGCTACAACGCGCGATGCGAGTGGCAACACGCTGACGGGCCGCGTAATCACGTGGTCGAGCTCGAACTCGAACGTCGCCTCTGTAAACGCGAACACCGGGTTGGTCACCGCTGTCGCCGCAGGCTCGGCGCAGGTTACCGCAACGAGCGAAGGGAAGACCGGCAGTGCATCGGTCACTGTAATTGCACCCGCGCCTGCACCGGTCGCGACCGTTACAGTCTCCCCTTCTTCGACTACGCTCACCGTCGGCAATACAGCGCAGCTCACCGCTACCACGCGTGACGCGAATGGCAACACCCTCACGGGCCGCGTGGTAAGCTGGTCAAGCTCGAACTCGGCTGTCGCATCCGTTAACGCTAACAGCGGATTGGTAACGGCTGTCGCGGCAGGCTCAGCGCAAATCACCGCGACGAGTGAGACCAAGACAGGAGCCGCATCGGTGACGGTCAACACGCCGCCGCCGCCTCCTCCTCCTGGCTCATCGAACGAACCCTCAGGAATGTCGGTGATCGCGGACCGTGCGTTCAACAGCCTTTCCGAAGCACCGTGGGATACGGACAACTCATTGTCGATCGTCCAGGACCCAACGGCGCCGAAATCGCCGCAGAACGTTCTGCGCGCGACCTTCCCATCTGGTTTCGCCGGTGGCAGCTCCAATGGCCACACTGGAATGCAGTGGGGGGGACACCATATCCTCTACATCAGTTATTGGATGAAGTATTCATCCAACTGGTGGGGCCACAACACCGGTATCAACAAGCAAGCCTACGCGTGGGTGGATGAAGGCGGCGGCTACACACCGTTCGTCATGGAAGCTGAGGGAGTCGGTAGCGGGCCTCTCAAACCCCGGCCGATTCTACAGCGCATGGTCAAGGGCGACGGAAACTACGAGCCTAACCTCGTGCCCAGCGCAACGATTCAGCGCGATACTTGGTTCAGAATCGAAATCGTGCTGACGGGTAATTCATCTGGTACCGCCGACGGTGCGATGGACATTTATCTGGATGGCGTCCATGTCACCAACGCCACTGGCCTGCAATGGACCAATGGTGCCACCACCTGGTTCATCTTCGAGCTTTATCCGGTATGGGGCGGAATCGGCGACAGTGTTCCCGCCACCATGTGGGCTCAGTGGGACCATGTCTACCTGAGCGGGAAGTGAAATAAAGCCTCGCTAAGTCTTAGGAAAAGGCCGCCTCGGTTACCGAGGCGGCCTTTTTTTTACGCCCGTTGCCTGGCTCGAGCGATCGGACCCGATGACTGCAGCCAGCGCATCTGCCAGGCGCGGAACATTACGACTGCCCAAAGCCCGGGCGCTACGCTCGAATCGCCCCGGAGGAAGCGGTCCCATTCTTTCGAAAGGACGTTGCTCCGCAGGATTTCTCCATTTTGGCCGGACACCAGAAGATCGCCCGCCCAACTGCGCAACGGGCCCGCCAACCATTTCGCCAGGGGCACGGAGAATCCCATTTTCTCGCGATCGACGAGTGCGCGCGGAACGTGCTTGTAGAGCACCTGACGTAGGATCCACTTCCCACGGCCGTCGCGCACTTTGAACTTGCGCGGCAGACGCCACGAGAATTCGACTACGCGGTGATCGAGAATCGGAACCCGCGCTTCGAGACTCACGGCCATACTGGCGCGATCTACTTTAGCCAGCAAATCGTCCGGCAAATAGGCGCCCTGATCGGCAAGCATCATTCGCTCCAGCAGGCCCAGCCGGAAATCGCCACCAAGCGACCCACCGTTTTGTGCGGAGCCGTTTGCGGCAGTGACCAGCCGCTCTGGTTCTTGCCATGCCGATAGCAACGTCCGGTACATGTCGTGTGGCGTGTCTGCGCGAAGCAGCTCGCCGAGCTTGTGCATCCGCTCGCCAAGACGCGGTGTTCGACCTGCTGCCGGGAACACAGGTCGTAACGTATCGCGTACACTGTTCCAGGCGCGCGGGGTGAGTGCCGTCAGTCCGGAGGCGGATAACCTTCGCAAAAGACCCGGCCAGCGCTGACAACCCGCGATCAGACGCTCCCCTTGGATGTATCGGTTGTAGCCAGCAAACAACTCGTCGCCCCCATCCCCCGTGAGGGCAACGGTGACCTGCCGTCGTGCAAGTTCACAGACGAGGAACGTCGGAATCTGCGAGGGATCGGCGAGCGGCTCGTCGAACATCTCGGGCATTCGGGGCACGAGAGCGAGGGCATCGGAGCCGGCCACGTGTAGTTCGGTGTGATCTGTACCAAGGTGATCGGCGACTGCACGTGCGTGGGCCGCCTCGTTGTATTCCTGCTGATCGAAGCCGATCGTGAAGGTTTTCACGGCTCGACTCGACGACGCTTGCATCAGCGCTACGACGGTGGACGAATCGATTCCACCGGACAACAGCGCGCCCAGTGGCACATCGGCTTGCATACGGAGCCGAACCGCTTCACCTAGCAACGCTTCGAATTGACCTACTGCTTCTGACTCGGTTCCCGAGAATTGGTTTGACTGGCCCTCTCGTGCGACTGCCTGAACAGACCAGAAGGCGCGGGATGCCGGTAGCGGCTTCGCCGGGTCGGAGATGGTGAGAATGTGGCCGGGAGCTAACTTGACGACGTTGCGGAAAATGCTGTGCGGCGCCGGCACATACAGATAGCGCAGGTATTCCGTGAGGGCACCAACGTCGAGTGCCGTGTCAAACTCTGGTCCCGCCATGAGGGCCTTGAGTTCTGAACCAAAGCTCACCAATCCAGCGTTCGAGTACACAAACATCGGCTTGATGCCAAGTCTGTCGCGAATCAACGAAAGCTCACGGCGGTTCTTATCCCACACGGCCATCGCGAACATTCCGACGAACTGGCGAACCGCACTCTCGATTCCCCACTGTTCGAACGCGGCGAGAATGACTTCAGTGTCGGAATGACCTCTGAACCGAAAGCCGATCCCCTCGAGCCGTCCACGCAAATCGAGATGATTATATACCTCGCCGTTGAACATCAGGACGTAGCGCCCGCTGAGCGATACCATCGGCTGGTGGCCAAGGGCCGACAGGTCGACAATGGAGAGGCGTCTGAAGCTGAACGCGACGCCGTCGTTCACGTCGGTCCAAACACCGAAATCGTCCGGACCGCGGTGCATGATCGCGTTCCCCATGCGAATCGCTATTTGTTGCAGCTCCGGCGAGCTGTGGTGCGCGTTAGAGAAAATCCCGGCGAGGCCGCACATGTGCGCTTCGGATTAAGCCCGAGGACCCGCTACTGGCATCGCGCCGCCTACGGAGGGGTTCACGCGCGCAGTTCGACGCCAGCTTCTGTCGCCGACGGTCGCGACGGTGCGTACCAGGACCACGATCCGCCACACCGCATACATGGGAAGCATCAAGAAGGATGCAACGGTTTTCCACGGTTGCGGGTGGAGGGCGATCGCGGTGAGCGTGGTCACGACGATGCCGAGCAGCGACGCAGCTCCGGCGATTGCAATCCACCGACCGGCCCGTCCGCCTACCACCAAAAGCGCAAGCGCTCCGATGGACACGGTTACAAGCAGATGCAGAACGGGAGCGGGCAGAATGAGCTCCACGATTGCGTCGAGTTTTTGCCGCCATGAAACGCGCGGACTGCGCAGCAGACGCGGTATCCAGTTGCGGGCGATCTCGAAGCGGCCGGCGATCCACCGACGTCGCTGGATCGCGCCCTGTGGCAGCGAGCGGGCCTCCTGCGAAAAGAGATCCGCGCCGGCAGCGTGGCGGATACTGACGCCTGCCTCGGTGTACACCGCGTAGAGCTCGGTGTCCTCTGTAATTGAGAACGATTGCCAGCCATCGCGTATGAGCAAATTCGTTCCGAAACCCATGCCGTTCGATATCGGGCAATTCAAGGCCGCCGATTGCTTCAGCGGGTAGGTGACGTAGAACCGCGAGCGTCCAAGCAGGCCTCCCAGCCTCGTCAGCCAATTATCGAACTCATTCTGTACGAGATTGTTCGGCTGAAATACGATGTCGTTTAGCGGAGCGAGCTTTGCGACGCCGGCGGCAAATTGCGGCGCGACGATACTGTCGGCATCGACGACAATGCACGCATCCCACTCGCTAAGCTTGACCTGATCCAGAGCCCATGCGAGCGCGCGTGGCTTTCCAGGGCGCTGCGCATCCACTCTCTCCAACACGTCTGCACCGGACTCTCTCGCCAGCGCAGCAGTCGCATCCGTGCAGTTGTCCGCAATCACCAGGACGCGCCGATGCGTGACCGGATAATCGAGCTGCATCAGCGACCGAACACAATCGGCGATCAGTAGCTCCTCATCGTGCGCGGGAACGAGGAACAACAAACGCGGGGTCTCCGGCAGACCGTCGACTGCCTTGCCCGCCTTTCGCCGAAAGATGAGACAGAGGATCTCCGAAGTAAGCGGCATCCACAGGGCGAGAACGGCGATGATGAGAACTGCTACCGCAAGTATCCGCAACGGGGTCACGAGGAACTCATTGATGTTCGGGCCATTTGCCGAACGGCGGGCGAGTACCCAGCGGTGCTTTCACCAGCCGCCAGGGGCACCGCCGCGCTTTCTCGAGCCCGAAGCGCCGCTGCTGACAAATCACTGCGTACCTTGGGAGCTAACAGGCTTATCCCCGAGGTGTCATAACTCAGGCGCGCGAACATTTGGGCGAGGTTCAGCGCGGGCCGACCCGGCCGCAACAGCTTCTGGAGTCCCAGCGCAAACCAGGAAAGCGGAATGAGCACCGGTGGCAGCAACCATATGATCGAAAGGTTCGGGTTGGTGCGCTTCAGGTGCACCAACAGCTCGCGCTTGGTAGGCAGATTCGGCTGGAAAAG
>DASTGU010000037.1:0-2029 GCA_035718845.1 Gemmatimonadaceae bacterium
GTTTCGGGTCATTTGCAGATATTCTACGAGCCTGACCCCGATGGCAGCGTTACCCCGAAAGGGGACACCAGAGTCACGCGCACTCATATCAGCCGCAAAAGCAGGCGTTCCGATCATTACGGTGGAGGCGATAACGGTTGCCAACTTCTTCATGGCAGCCCCCCGAAAACATGCAGAAATCTACCATGCAGCCGGCCGGGGGACTGTTACCGGGTCAGCACAGTGAATTTGAATTTTTCACCAGCAGCGATGTCCGCTTTGGGTCGATTTTGTTGTAAAACTCTCGTTGAGACGACTCGCGATCCGTGATTCCGTTGGTTGTAGGGGATCATCGGCGGGAGCGACGCATGATGGGGCGGCGGGAGAACGGTCAGGGACAGTTCTTCTATTCGTTTGATCTGGATGAAGTGGTTCCATCTGATCATTTGGTGCGGCAGATCGATGGATTGCTCGATCTAGGTTGGGTCCACAAGGAATTGGCGCCTTATTATTCGCACACGGGCCGACCTTCGATTGATCCCGCGCTGATGATCCGGATGCTCATCCTTGGGTACGTCTTCGCGATCCGCTCGGAGCGCGCACTGTGCCGCGAGGTTCAGGTCAACCTCGCCTTCGCGGGTTCTGCGGTCTCGGCATAGAGGACAGGATCCCGGATCACTCGGCATTCACGCGCGCCCGCAACGAGCGCTTTCGCGACCATGATGTCTTTCGCCACGTCTTCGAGCATGTCGTCGCTTCGTGCATCAAGGCTGGCCTTGTCGGCGGCGATGGTTTCGCCGTCGATGCCAGCTTGATCGCGGCGGATGCCAACAAGTGCCGCTCGACCCCGGGCGATAAATGGAGCCACGACATCGACCCGACGAGGGCCAGGCGCGCCGTACAGGACTATCTGGCCAATCTCGACAATCCGGCATGGGGTCGTGCGAGCGACGTCGTGCCGAAGTTTGTCGCTCCCTCCGACCCAGCGGCGCAGTGGACTGGCGCTTTGCGCAACGCCGCGTTCTTCGCCTACGCGGACAATTACCTCATCGACATTAAGTTCGGCATCATCATGGATGTCGAAGCGTCCCGGGCGATCCGCCAATCCGAGGTTGGCGCATCCCAGACGATGATTGAAAGGACGGAGAAGAAGTTCGGCATCACGCCCGACTGGCTTGTCGCCGATACGGCCTACGGCTCGGCCCCCAATCTCCACTTCCTGGTCGATGTGAAGGGGATCGCGCCCCACATCCCGGTGATTGACAAGTCACAGCGCAACGACGGCACGTTCAGCCGCGATGATTTCATCTATGACAAGGGGCACGATCACTATGTCTGTCTCAGCGGCAAGATCCTGCCACGCTCAAGCGGGGCACGCGGACCGCGCGGGGACGACGCTATCTCATATTTCTCGCGTGTTGCCGATTGCCGCGACTGCCTGCTCAAGTCGAAATGCTGCCCTAACTCGCCGAGCCGGAAGATCACACGCCACGTGCACGAGGAAGCGCGCGATGCCGCACGCGCGATCGCCAAGACGGCTGCCTACCAACAGACCCGGCGAGATCGCAAGAAGGTTGAGATGCTGTTCGCGCACCTCAAGCGGATTCTGCGGCTCGGCCGCCTGAGGCTGCGTGGACCAGCCGGCGCGCAGTTCGAGTTCACCCTTGCAGCAATCGCCCAGAACCTCCGTCGCCTCGCCAAGCTAGCGCTCCACCCACCCGATACGGCCGTACCGTGCGTTGCGTAAGTAGCGTCCGTCGCGTGGTTGCATCAAACGTCAGTACCCGTGGCAGCAGCCCATGTTGGGCAGTCGATGAGCAATCGCCAGCCGAGTTTCCCGCTTGAGAGCGTCGAGCCCACTGACTTCTGCAACAAAATCGGCCACAAGTGGAAGTGACAGGCGTTATTCGATCAGCTGGTCGGCGCGAAAAAGGACTTCTGGGCTGATCGTGATGCCGAGCGCTTTCGCAGTTTTCATATTGACCACCAATTCAAACTTGGTCGGCTGCTCGACGGGGAGCTCGGCCGGCTTGGAGCCCTTCAGTATCTT
>DASTGU010000038.1:0-5315 GCA_035718845.1 Gemmatimonadaceae bacterium
CGAATATACACCGAAGCCTATAACTGCAAAAGGAAAACTACCAGCTGGCGGCTGGCGGCTTTCAGCTGGCGGCGCCGAGCTTGTTCGGACTCCGCATTAAGGCTCGAAGCTGCAGGCGGAAGGCAGCCAGCCGCCAGCTGGAAGTTTTCCTTTGCAGTTTAGAACTTCAGCCCGATGCGTATTCCGTCTCCCGACGGCCCGACGAAGAAATGATCGTAAGCTGGATCTCGGCTGATTCGGAGGACGTGAATGGCGTTGACTCCTCCGAAAATGAGCGAGATCTGGGTCTTCGACATGTGCGACATGCGGGACATGAAGCTGACGTCGCTCACCGAGCCGTTGCGGCCGAGGGTGATGTAGAAAAGTGTCGTAGCGATTCCGCCGGTGAGGATTCCACGCTCGATTGCACCGCCGCGTGAGTGTGGGATGTCCAGAATCAGCTCATCGATCAGCGCCTGCGTGGTCAGGCCTGACGCAGAGAAAATGAACTGCTTGTGCGGGTACCTTTCGCTATCGATTCCCGAATAGACTGTCGGCCGGCCGTTATCGAAGCCGAAGTAGGGATGGAATCCCATTGCGAGCGCGCTGAGGACGTGCGCGCTCTCGTGCGCGAACAAACTGATCCCGAAACCGACGGCGAGTTTGGTCCAATAGCCGCTCGGTTGACTGGAAGTTGCAGAGAAGGGCGACGGCTGCTGCGCGCTCGTTTCGTTTGGCAGCGCCAACATAGCTGCGACGGCCGCAATCAACACCGTGATTGCGCGTCGCCGATGCCAACGTATCTTGGACCGATTGCCTTTCACGCCTGGCGGTACACCGATGGCTGAGCGTTTATCCGACATTGCGATTCAGCGTGAGCTCGGAAACCTGCCGGGCTGGAGCCGGCGCGGCGACGTGATCACGAAGACGTATCAGTTCCGGACCTTCATGGCCGGAATCGATTTCGTGGTCGCCGTAGCAAAAGCCGCTGAAGCAGCGGACCATCATCCGGACCTCGACATCCGCTACACGAAGATAGTGTGCTCGCTCAGCACGCATTCGGCGGGTGGGATAACGCAAAACGATCTCGATCTTGCGAGGGCGATGGAGCGGCTGGCAAAAGCTGCGGACTGAGGACTTTACAAGCGAACAGCACTCGCTGGTAGCTGATAGCAGCAAGCTGATGGCTAATCGCTGCAAGCGACGGGACAGATCGCGACCTCGTAGGAGGAAACGCGATCTGTTCGCATTTATGCCATGAGATCCGTCCCTTTGCAGGCAGCGAACAGCTAATAGCCAGCTGCTATCAGCTACCAGCGCGCGCAGTTCGCTGTAGTCCGAGTCGGCTAGTTCCGCCGGTTCCCCATGATGCGCAGTATCGCCATGAACATGTTGAGCAGGTCCAGGTAGATCTGCACGGCGGCGCCAACGTATTCGTCGGGACCGTACACGTTGCGCAGGCGCCAGGTGTCGAAGACGAGCAGGCCGCTGAAGAGAAGGACCGTCACCGAGGCCAGCCAGAGGTCGACCGCGGTGCTTTGGAAAAAGAGATTGAGCAGCGACGTGCCGATCAGGACGAACAGACCTACCATCAGGAAGCTGCCCCAGGCGCTGAAATCACGGCGGCTCACGAAAGCGTAGAGCGTCAGGATTCCGAACGCGCCGAGTGTGAGAACAGCTGCCTGTCCGATCAGCCCAGGCTGTGATCGCCCATAGAAGTACAGCGCGGGCGAGATCATGATGCCGATCACGAAGTTGAACAGCAAAACCAGACCGATGTTGAACGGGAAGTCGGTCTTTTTCGCTGACGCCGCGAAAAGCGGTACGAATGCCGCGATCAGCATGAGCCAGGGATGGTCTATGACGGCCTGCAGAATCCTCGGCTGAGACAGAGCGAACGACGTTCCGACCATCGTCACGATCACACTTACCAGAACCAGCGAATAAGTGCGACGAACCAGGGTCGCTCTTTCCTCGCCAGTGCGGACGAGGGTTCCGGTCTGATACGAAACACCCATTGGAGTAACTCCCTAAGAGGTCAAGCGTGCGAAATATATTACCCCGCACTCGGCGCAGAGTGCGCTATCTGGTCGAGGAGCGGCGGCAACTGTTTGATGTTTTCGAGGAAGTAGGTCGGATTGAACGGGGCGAGCTGCGATTTCGTGAACGGGCCCCACAGGGCGGCGATGGTGATGACGCCCGCGGCGTTCCCGGATTTGACGTCGTGCGGCGAATCACCGACGAACACCGCTTCGTGGGCTCCGTATTCCAGTTTTTCGAGGGCCGCTTTGACCGGATACGCGTCCGGCTTATGGATGTGGACAGAGTCGTATCCGATCGCGACCTCGATGTAATCGTCGGCGCCGATGAACTTGAGACCGCGCTCCATCATCGCGTTGCCCTTGCTGGTGACGATACCCATCGGGTGCCCGCGCTGATAAAGGAGCGCCAGAGTATCGATCACACCCTCGTAGCGCGCCATCAGGCGATCGTGGTTTTCAACCTGAAAGGTGCGATAGCGATTGACGAGGCGCTCGCGATCTTCGTCTGATTCAACGTAGGGCGTCAGCTGCTTGGGCAGCGGAGTTCCGATGCCTTCGATCCATTCCGCGTCACTCGGCTGCCGATGGCGGCCGTGGAATGTGTGACGCATCGATGCGAGCAACAGGGCGATCGAATCGACGAGGGTGCCGTCGAGGTCGAACAGAACGGCGTACGGGCGTGAGTCGGCCATAATGCCAAAGTAAACTGGTAATGCCTGGGTCGGCAGACAATATTAGAACCATGGCTACTACTGCGACAATTCGCTCCAGCTTCAACAAACTTTTCGACGAAATCGGCACCGTCGATCAGGTTGGTATCGAGGAGCGTGTCGCCAAGTTCACCACACGAAGCATCAAGAAGGGCTCCAAGGTCTGGGGGCTCAAGACCGCAGTTTCGATGGTCGATCTGACCACGCTCGAGGGCAAGGACACACCGGGGAAGGTGGCGTCACTCTGTCAAAAAGCTCGGCGGCCGAGTGCTGATCCTGACGTACCACCGGTTGCGGCAGTTTGCATCTACCCATTTCTGGTAAAGCACGCTGCGCGCTGGCTGGCTGACACGCCGATCAAGGTTGCATCGGTCGCAACCGCATTTCCTTCGGGCCAGAGTCCGCTCGAGCTGCGTCTGGAGGAGGTTCGCACCGCGGTAAGCGACGGCGCCGACGAGATCGACATGGTGATCAATCGCGGATTGTTTCTGGCCGGCGAGTTCAGCGCGGTGCAGGACGAGATCAGCGCGGTGGTCGAAGCATGCGGCGACGCACAGCTCAAAGTCATTCTTGAAGTGAGCGAGCTCGACACTTACGACAACATTCGCGCGGCATCATTTCTGGCGATGCAGGCTATTCGACCGGGTGATTTCATCAAGACGAGCACGGGCAAGGCGTCCGGCAGCGCGACGTTGGCAAACACCCAGGTAATGATAGAGGCGATTCGCGATTTCTACCTCGCTACGGGAATCCCAATCGGTATGAAGCCGGCGGGCGGAATCAGAAGCGCCAAGCAGGCGCTCCACTTCCTGGTCGCCGTCAAGGAAACGCTGGGCGACGCGTGGCTCAATTCATCGCGCTATCGCTTTGGCGCGAGCTCGCTGCTCAACGATCTGCTGCGCCAAATAGAAAAAGAAAAAACGGGAGCATATCAGGCTCCTTATTACTTCACTGAAGCGGCGGAGAGCTACTGATGACATCTACCAGACCGCTGACGCGCGGGCAGACCGGCTCGGCGGGTATTCCGCAGCTGATTTTCGGCGATCTTTGGCAGTACGATCCGGCGCCCGAGACTGCGGATCCGAACCTAAAGCCGCGCTACGATTTGTTCATCGGCGGCAAGTTCGTGGCGCCGAAGTCGGGCAAGTATTTCGACTCGATCAATCCAGCCACTGAGGACGTCCTCGCACAGATCGCCTTGGCGAATCGGGGCGACGTTGATGCCGCGTATCAATCGGCGCAAAAGGCATTTGGGCCGTGGAGCAAACTGCCGGGCAGTGAGCGCGGAAAATATCTCTATCGCATCGCACGTCTGATTCAGGATCGCGCACGCGAGTTCGCCGTCGCTGAAACGATGGATGGCGGCAAGCCGATCAAGGAGTCCCGCGATTTCGACGTGCCGATGACGGCGGCTCACTTCTTTTACCACGCGGGCTGGGCAGACAAGCTCGAGTACGCTGTTCCCGGCGCTACGATCGCACCGCTTGGCGTCGTCGGCCAGGTCATTCCGTGGAACTTCCCGCTGCTGATGCTGGCGTGGAAGATTGCGCCGGCCCTGGCTCTCGGAAACACAGTAGTACTGAAGCCGGCGGAGACGACGTCGGTTACTGCGCTCAAGTTTGCGGAGCTGTTGCAGGAGGCGGAGCTCCCGCCTGGTGTCGTGAACATCGTTTGCGGCGCGGGTGAGACTGGCGCCGCGGTGGTGACGCACCCGACCGCAGCGAAGATCGCGTTCACCGGATCGACGGAAGTCGGCAAGATCATCATGCGACAGCTTGCCGGCACTGACAAGAAACTGACCCTCGAGCTGGGTGGTAAAGCGGCGAATATTGTCTTTGACGACTCACCGGTGGATCAGGCGGTCGAGGGTGTCGTCAACGGAATCTTCTTCAATCAGGGCCACGTCTGCTGCGCGGGCAGCCGACTACTCGTTCAGGAATCGATCGCCGAGATGTTTGTGGCGAAGCTGCGCAACCGCATCGACGTTCTGCGCGTCGGCAATCCGCTCGACAAGAACACTGATGTCGGCGCGATCAACTCAAAGGCGCAGCTCGACCGAATTTGCGAGCTGGTCGATTCAGGAGTCACGGCGGGCGCGGAGATGTATCAGTCAGCGTCGTGCTCTTTGCCGGGCCGCGGCTTCTACTTCAAGCCGACGGTATTCACCGGTGTGACGCAGAGCCATCGCATCGCGCGCGAAGAAATCTTCGGGCCGGTCTTAAGTGTGCTGACGTTCCGAACGCTCGAAGAAGCGGTGGAGAAAGCCAACAACACCATGTACGGCTTGTCGGCCGGAGTCTGGACCGACAAAGGCTCGCGCATCCTCAAGATGAGCACGCTGCTCAAGGCGGGTGTTGTCTGGGCGAACACATTCAACAAGTTCGATCCATCGTCGCCGTTCGGCGGCTACAAGGAGTCCGGCTTCGGTCGCGAAGGTGGACGGCAGGGTCTGATGGATTACGGGAAGGTGGTCTAGATGGCGCGCATTCCAGTAACCAAGACTCCGAAGGTCTACGTCGGCGGACAGTTCATTCGCTCGGAGAGCGGCCGAGTGTTTCCGGTGCGGGAGGCGAGAGGCGGGAGG
>DASTGU010000039.1:0-25242 GCA_035718845.1 Gemmatimonadaceae bacterium
AGAATCGGGGCGCCCGGATTTGAACCGGGGACCTCCTGCTCCCAAAGCAGGCGCGATACCAGGCTACGCTACGCCCCGTTTTGACGAACCGGCAAACTACTATAACCGGCCTTCCACGCGCAACGCAGTCAGCAGCTCGCGAAATGCACGCGCACGATGACTCACCGTCGAAGTGTTGCGCAACGCAGATTCGGCGAACGTCCCGCCTAGCTCCGGCGCCTCGAAAAAGGGATCATAGCCGAAACCCCCTGTGCCTCGGGGTTGTTCCAGAATGCGTCCGGATATTTCGCCGCGACGCACGACTTCAATGCTCCCGTCCTTGTACGCCGCGACGGCGACGTACTTCGCGGTGTCAGTGAACCGGGTGCCCTGCTCTGCCCGCGCCTTCTGCATCGATTCGATCAGCTTGTCGTTGTTGGCGACGTCGATCGCAGTCTCCGGCAAATCGGTGCGGCCCGACCACCTCTTGCTGTAGACGCCCGGTTCCCCATTCAACGCGTCGACGCAAAGGCCAGAGTCGTCGGCGAAAGTCGGCAGCCCGTTGGACCGGTCGAAGAAATAGCGCACCTTGGCGAGCGCATTCTCCTCGAAAGTCGGGTATCGCTCCAAATCATCCTCGTCGGCGTGGCGCTCAACTCCGGCGTCGCGCAGGTCGATCACCTCGAGCTGAAAATCGGCGAAAATCTGGCGCAGCTCGCGTAGCTTTCCCTCGCTCCGCGTCGCGAGCAGATAACGACCGCGCCTCACTCCGCGAGCGCTTTCGCCTGAGCCGCGTCCAAATCGCGAATCCCCGAAATCGCCAGGTCGAGCAGCTCATTGAGCTGGCGGCGGTCAAAGGTGCCGTGCTCGCCGGTTCCCTGCACCTCCACGAATTTGCCTTCGTTGCTCATCACGACATTCATGTCGACTTCGGCGCGGACGTCTTCCTCATAGTCCAGATCGAGCCGCGGCTCACCATCGATCACGCCAACGCTCACCGCGGCGACTCGCCGCTTCACCGGACTTTGCGCCAGCTTGCCATTGGCAACCATCCAGTCGAAGGCGTCGACGATCGCCACTGCGGCGCCGGTGATGGCAGCGGTGCGAGTGCCGCCGTCGGCGACGAGTACATCGCAATCGAGCTTTACCGTGAACTCGCCGAACTTGAAATCGTCGAGCATGGCCCGGACACTACGCCCGATCAGTCGTTGGATTTCCTGAGTGCGCCCGCCGAGCTGTGCACGTTCGCGCGCGGTGCGGGTTCTCGTCGCACGCGGCAACATCGCGTATTCCGCGGTGAGCCAGCCTTCACCGCTGCCGCGACGCCAACCCGGAACGCCGTCCTCGACCGACGCGGTGCAAAGCACTCTGGTCGTACCGAACGAGATGAGGCACGAGCCCTCAGCGTAGGGCGCTACGCCGCGCTCAAAGATCACTGGTCGTAGCTCCGCCGATGCCCGACCGTTGCGACTCGACTTAACGGCTTTCACTCAGCTTCCTGATAATGTTGGTGGTGGAATGTCCCGGTGTCAGTGGCACTACGACCACTCGCCCACCCCAGCTCTTCACTTCCGCGGCACCGACGATGGTGTCTTCCGAGTAGTCGCCGCCCTTGACGATTACATCCGGGCGCAAGACTCTGACCAGGGTGAGCGGCGTGTCTTCCGGAAAGACTACAACGAGATCTACACACTCGAGACCGGCCAACACGTAACTGCGCTCCGCATCAGTGCGCACTGGCCGCGTCGGTCCTTTGAGCCTTCGCACCGATTCATCGCTGTTGATGCCGACGATCAACCAATCAGCGGTCTGACGCGCAGCGGTGAGGACATCGATGTGGCCGGGATGGAGAAGGTCAAAGACACCGTTGGTGAATGCGACCTTGCCCTTCTGTGCTGCGCGCCAGCGCTCGGCTTCAACCCAAGTCGCGATTTTGCTGGTTGGGTCGCGTGGCTTCAGAGTCGGCTCGCCGCCATTGGATGGAAGTGGAGCACCTGTTCCTTCTTGAACGGCAGCTTGATCACTTCGTCGTAATCACTCGAGATCGTGATCACCGCCTGCGACCGCTCTATCACGATGGACGATGCGTCAGATGGCAACTGTAGTGTGTCGGCGAGTGCCGCGAGTCGAGTCTTGATCTGGTCATCGGTCTTGTCGGTCGCAAAGCGCGCTTCCTGGCCCATCGCATCCTTGAACTGATAGTACTTGAAGTAGGCCTCGCCGAAATCGATGCCGAAATAAATGCCAATGACCAGGACCAGCAGGCCGACGAGGCAGCCAAGTCTGCTCTCGCCGCGGCGGTTCACCATTGTGATTGCGCCCCGTCAATCATGTTCTGAACGATGGTCGCAATTGCACGCTTGCGACCCTCGGCCTCGGCGCGCTCCTGGTACTGGCCCTCGGCGAGCAGTCCTTTGCGCTGCCAGAGAGTTTTGCCGGTCACTTGATCCACCAGCTCGATGTCGACGACGAGCTGGAGCTGACGCGCCGCCGTGGTCACCTGCTTGTTGGCGGCGTTGTAACCGATCGGGATGTCGACTTCGTACCGCTGGATGGTGCCACGCACGATGGCGTTTGCCTTTGCTTCAGAGGCGTCGCGGAGGCCGAGCCGATCGTGGAGACCGGTTCGTATCGCCTCGGTCAGCTCACGAGGCAGTTCTGGCGCTGCCGTCTGATTGTCGAACGGAAGGATCGCGACCGTCCTGATGTGAGAGGGCAGCCCGCCACCCGTAAAGCCGTACGGGATGCAGGCAGTCAGCGCAGCCAGGACAAGACTATAAGCTCCAGATCGAAGCATCGAAAGATCCAGGTTGTTCTCTCAGCACGGTCAACTCGAGTTTTCGCCTCGCACCGGGCGATTCGTACACCGCTGATCCATTGCCGTTGCGCGTCAGACGCTCGACAATCTTTCCGTCGTCGATTCGCTCGAGAGCAACGAGAGTATCCCCGCGAATCGCCACTCTCCATTGAACCGGACGACCGACATCCGCGCGGAGCAAATCACCGTCGAGCTTCACGACAGTGTCCGGTAATGTTGGAATTGCGAGACGGCCGAGCGCGGCCCACATCATCGGCGTCGGCGGGATGTAGCGACGCACCAAATCAGCGTGGGGCGCGCGCAGTGAATCACCGATCAGAATTGCCGTTCCGCCGCCGAGTCCTCCGCCGAGAAAGAAATCCATCCGCGCGCTGTCGGGCGGCGCGATGCGCACTGAGCCATCACCGCGGGCAGCCAGATCTCCTTCCTGATACTCCCACTTGAAGATTACCTGCCGATGACCGGGCGGCAGAACGAGCGCGGGCAGCGAACGATCGGGCGCGGGCACTCCGGGCAGCGGCGCCGCTCTGGGAACACAAGCGACGAGAATGAGGGACGCCGCGACTGAGACAGCGGCTCTCATTGAGGATCAACTCGTGATATCAGGTCGCCCTGAACGATTCGGTCGAGCACATCGTAGCCGCGCACAACTCGGCCGAACACGGTGTAGTGTCCGTCGAGATGGGGCTGCGGCGAGTGCGTGATGAAATATTGGCTGCCACCGGTGTCGGGGCCTGAAAGAGCCATCCCAACGGCGCCGCGTTCGTATCGGTGTTGATTCATTTCGTCTCTGATTGCGTAACCCGGGCCCCCGTTGCCGTCATCGCGCGGATCACCATCCTGGGCGACGAAGTTGGGAACGACACGATGGAAGCGGGTGTTGCGGTAATATCCCGAGCGTGCGAGGCTGAGAAAATTCCACGCGGTGATAGGTGCATCTTCGCCAAACAGCTCCAGCTCGATCGGGCCGCGCACTGTGCGAATGGTTGCGTGCGGTCGTTTGCCGTTGAGGGAAGGCACGACCATCGATCGCACAACGTTCTCGTACCATGACGCAGCACGTGGAGTGGCGCGAACCGATGCCCAGCTGCTCCACAAGGGGACGTCCTTCCCCGCCGCGCGCTCGAGGGGATCGGTCGGCGGCTTTACGCCTGCCAGCTGAGCGCGAAGATCCGCGCCAACAGATGCGCTGTCTTTTTTCCAGAGCGCGGCGACGTACTGAAGCGCGGCGAGTCGCGCGTCGTTTGCCGAATCGCGTGACGCGAGCCCGTAGCTCGCCAGCACGGCAGGTAAATCAGCAGCGGACGGTCGATCATTCAGCGCCGCCAACACCGTCGCTCTCACGTAGAAATCGGGGTCCTGCAGGCCATTCACGAGGATCGCGTGCACGCTGTCTTCGATCCTCATCGACGCTGGTGGTGCGATTGATCCGTATGCGTTCTCGCGTACGCGAGGGTCCGAATCGGACAGCAGTGGCACCGTGCGAGAGATTGCGAAGGTCCGATCGAGTGAGTCTCCCGCGGCGGCGGCAACGGCCGCGCGTAAATGCCAGTCGGATGATTTTGCCCAGCCAGCGAGCTGTGGTGGCCGCAGTCCCGCGCGGGTCGCAGACGCGAGCAGCGATGATCGATATACAATCGAGGTGTCAGCTGCCCAGAGTGCCGCGAAATCGCTATCGGTTGGCGCGAGCACCGTTCCCAGACTCTGAGCAGCCGCGATGCGCACGTTCGGATCGCGATCGTGCGATGCGCGAACGATCATTGCTTTCGCCGGCGCCCCGTATGTACCAAGCGACCGTAGCGCGTTGATGCGAACGCGGGGATCTGCGTCGGAAACGAGTCTTGTGAGGACGCCACGCGCCGTGGGTGCGAGAGAATCTCCGGCCGCGCCCCTGGTCAGCGCCCGCGCGATCTCGGCGCGAATGAGCGGGGCACCGGTTTGGGAATCATCATACGGGGCCGGCCCATGTCGCATGTTGGCCGGGGGGTGCCGGGCGATGTTAGCTGCTGCAAGCGAAATCAGATCACGCAACCCCGCCGGGGCCCGTTGGCGCGCAACGGCGTACGCCGCTGCCCAGACAACCGAAGGATCGGTCGCCCTGAAGTAAGAACGAATCTCCGGCAATGGGACGGGACGAAGTTTGGCGCTCGCGAGCAGAAGCTGGATCGTCGTTCCGTCGTCGTGGGCTGACCGCAGAGCGGTCGTGATCGCGTTGCGCGCTGGAGCACCGATCTCCCCCAGCGCCCACGCCGCTTCTCGTGCTACCTCGGGAGAGGATCGAAGAGCGTCCGTCAACGATGTGAGTGACGCCAGATCACGGAGCAATCCGAGCGCGTAAGCTGCTTTTCCGGCAACGTTGGGATCGGGATCCTTTAGCAGCGCCCGCAGGCGTTGCGCGCCACGCGAGCCCTGCTCCGCGCCGATCTGTCCGATCGCCAGCGCCGCCGCGGCTCGCAGCGGAGGCGATTGCGACGCCAGCAGCCGATCGACGAGCGCAGTGTCGAGATGACGAGTGTCGGTCATCGCCAACAGCTGCGCGTAGAGTCGCACATCGGCGTTGCTCAGGTTTGGTCGTTGACCGACCGCTGGGCGCGCTACAGTAGCGAGGATGAGGGCGCTAACGAGAAGGCGTGACGGCATCTTCGAGGAGTTTGCGAATGAAGTCAGGCAGAGTTGTCAGCTTGTTGTCGCGGGTGAGTGAAGCAAGCTTCGTCGATGCAGTTACAAATCGTTCCCCGGTCTCCGCGTTGGTGATCACGTAGTCGAAAGTGATGGTACGCGATCTGACGTCGCTCACCGTGGTGGTGACGCGAATGAGGTTGTCGTAACGGGCGCCGGAGTGGAAGCGCATGTTGGCTTCAACGACCGCCAGCGTCACGTTCTGTCGCTCGAGCTCGACGTAGGGCGTGCCGAGCGCACGTATGAACTCGGTGCGCCCCATCTCACACCAGATGAGATAGTTCGAGTGATACACCACCTGCATTTGATCGGTCTCCGCGTAGCGCACGCGGAACTCGATCGAATGGGCACGGCCGGAATTGGGTGTCATCACCAGCGAAGAAGGTTTGATCTGCCGAGTGCTTTGTAAAGCTCGCCCGCGTCAGTAACTTGTGCCGTGCTCAACGCGCCCTGCTATATCGTTTCGGACGCGCACATTGGCGTCGCCAGTCCACAAATCGAGCGATCCTTCGTTTCGTTCCTGCGCAGTCTCGAGGGCGAAGCGAAGTCTTTGATCATCAACGGCGATTTGTTCGACTTCTGGTTCGAGTGGAAGACGGTGATTCCCCGTCGCAGCTTTCGCGCCCTCGCCGCACTCGCCGAGCTCCACGACAGTGGCATGGACATTCTGTGGGTCGCCGGCAACCATGATTGCTGGGGCGGTGAGATCCTGCGCCAGGACGTCGGTGTCGACTACAGCATCGGACCGTGGGAAGGCACCATCGCCGGCTGGCGACTCCGCGTCGAGCACGGCGACGGTCTCCGTGACAAGGAAGATCGCGGATACCGCATGATCCGCCCAATCATGCGCAATCAGCTCGCGATCAAAGCCTTTCGATTCCTTCATCCCGATTGGGCGAGCAGGCTGGCGCACGGCAGCTCGAACGCCAGTCGGAGCTACCGCGCGCGCGACGAAGGTCGAGGCCTCAGAGCGAACGCTGAAAAGGTACTCGAGCGATCCGAGAACCTCGATATTCTCGTGTACGGTCACTCCCACGTTGCCGCGCTCGAGCAAATGGACAACGGTCGCATCTTTGCCAACGCCGGATCCTGGCTCGACGCTCCCACGTTCTTGCGCCTCACCGATGAAGCACTCGAGCTGCGCCAATGGGATGGATCAGCCGAGGGTGCGTGTCTCAACTCGGTCAATCGCTGATCCGAGGAAGCGCTGCCCCATCGCGAGGAAAGTCTCAGGGGCGTCGGACGCAATGAACCGGTATTGAGCCGTGTTCGGAGACTCATTGGCGATTCCTTTTTCGCGCAACCTGTCGCCCGTTTCCCGCGCTGTCTCCTGCGCGCTGTCGATCAGTCTCACGTCGCGACCGACGACGTTTCCAATCACGGTTTTCATCAGCGGGTAGTGGGTGCAGCCGAGCACCAGCGTGTCGACTTCGGATGAAACCATCGGCGCCAGATAGTTGCGGGCAATTGCGCGCGTCGGCTCGGTGTCCACCCAGCCTTCCTCGATCAGCGGGACGAACAGCGCACACGCCTGAGTGACCACCTCGACATCCGGAATCAGCTTGCGGATTGCTTTCTCGTATGCGCCGCTGCGAATCGTACCGGCCGTGCCGATGACGCCGACTTTTCGCTTGTGCGTCGCAGCGGCAGCAGCGCGCGCGCCGGGTCCAATCACGCCGATAATCGGGAAATCGAATTCCTCGCGCAGCGCCGGTAACGCGTGAGCAGTCGCTGTATTGCACGCGACGACCAGCGCTTTGACTCCCTCGTCTTTGAGATACGACACGATTTCCCTGCTGTAGCGGAGAACTGTGTCTGGACTCTTGGGTCCGTACGGCACGCGCGCGGTGTCGCCGAAATAGATGATGCTCTCGTTCGGCAGCTGGTGAATCAGCTCGCGCACGACGGTGAGACCGCCGATGCCGGAGTCGAATACACCGATCGGCGCGTCGTTGCTCACCGCCAGCTCACCGTCGCGTAGACTCCGACCCCGCGCGTCTGAGCGACGGCGCCGATGTTGGTGCGGAAATCCCAGAGGTTCGCCGCGACGTAGGCGTCGGCGCCCGAGAAGAGATGGTTGAAGATGATCGCGGCGATCCAATCCTCATAATGGGTGCGTCGTGCTTTCACGCGATCGTCGGTGAACCGGCTCGCGATGTACGTATCCGGAATCGGCAGTCCGGTTTTCGGATCGACCTGGGCGAGGCCTGTCTCAGGGTCGACTTTGTAAGTCGCAACGACACTGTCGCCACGCATTGCCTTCGCTTCCTGCAAATCGATCGCGGATTTTCTGGCCATTCCAATCGAGCCGACTTCGATCACGGCGAAGAGCATTGCCGCCTTGCTGCGTCCGAAAACCGTCTGTGCGTAGCCGGGGAGCAGCAGCGAGCTAAGAAAGGCACGTCTTGGACTAAGTGGCGGCTTGGGCGTATCTACGCTTTGCTTCTGCTGAGCGATGCCCGCGCGCGCACTGTCACGCTGCTGTGCACGAGCGGGTTCTGGCGACGCGATCAGTGCGAGAAGGAGCAGAATGGCGGGAGAGTGTGGGAATCGAACCCACCCGACCCCACGATGTAGGGTCACAGTGATTTTGAAGATCACGGAAGCCACCAGGCCCCATCCACCCCCACTCCGCTCAGCCGACTTCGATCGCAACGTCTCCCCGTTGAATGGCCTCGCCGACGATCACCGCTCCGTCGACTCTTGAAAGATAGTCACCAGCACGAGGCGAGCTGACGCAAACGAGAAGCCCGCCCGAGGTCTGCGGATCAAACAAGAGCGCGCGATCAACGTCATCGCCCTGCTTCCAGCGCACCATGTCGCGCAAGTAGTCAGCATTGCGCTTTCCACCGTCGGTGGCGATGCCGGCCGCAGCTGCGTCGCGTGCGCCCGGGAGCAGCGGCACTCCGCCGAGATCGATCGAGAGCGTGACGTTGCTGGCTCGCGCGATGTGCGAGGCGTGACCGAGGAGACCGAAGCCGGTGATGTCCGTCGCGCAACGCGATCCAACGGCGAGCGCGGCTCGGCTCGCTTTTCCGTTCAGCTCTTTCATTGCTTCGAGCATCACGCGCTGCGAGTCATGGCCCAGCTTCCCGCTCTTACCTAATGTTGTCAGAATGCCGTTACCGATCGGCTTGGTGAGCACCAGCTTGTCTCCGGGTTTGGCACCGGCGTTGGTGAGCAGGAAATCGGGATGTGCGCGTCCGGTGACCGCCAATCCGTATTTGAGCTCGGTGTCGATCACCGTGTGCCCGCCAACAATCAGCGCACCAGCCTCGTGCACCTTTTCCTGACCACCGGCGAGGATGCCAGTCAACGCATCGAGCGGCAAATCCTTTGTCGGGAACGCGACGATGTTCATCGCGGTCAGCGGTTGTCCGCCCATCGCATACACGTCCGACAACGCGTTTGCCGCGGCGATCTGCCCGAAATCGAATGGGTCGTCCACTATCGGCGCGAAAAAGTCCACCGTCTGCACCAGCGCGAGGTCATCGGACAGCCGAAAGACCCCGGCGTCGTCGAACGTTTCGCGGCCGACCAGCAGGCGTGGATCACTCTTTATGGGGAGCGCGGCCAGCGCGCGGGATAGGTCGCCCGGACCCATTTTTGACGCTCAACCCGCGCAACGCGCGAATTCCGTCAGCCGAAATAGCTCTTCGCGCGTGTGCGACCCGGTCATCTCAGAAGCTTACTTGCCGCCGATCGCAGCGATGGCGTCGATTTCCACCATCGCGCCCCTTGGCAGCGCCGTCACCTGCACCGTCGATCGTGCCGGTCGCGCATCACCGAGCCACTTTCCGTAGACCTCATTCACGGTTGGAAAGTTGGCGAGGTCGTGCAGGTAAACCGTCGTCTTGACGACGTCGTTCCACGTAACGCCGGCCGAGCGCAGGACTTCCTGCAGATTCTGCATCACGCGCTCGGTCTGCTCGACGATCCCGCCCTCGACCATCTTGCCGCTCGATGGATCGAGCGGGATCTGGCCGGCGGTAAAAAGAAAGCCCATAGCGACGACGCCTTGAGAATAAGGTCCGATCGCCGACGGCGCTTTTTCAGTGCTGATCTTCTTCGAAGGCATCAACGCTCCGATGATTGTGCGCAAACAGCAGTTGAGCGCGAATGTTACTCACTCCGCGGCGTCGAAAGCCAGTCCAAACAACCGCTGTGCGTTGGCGGCAGTCGTCTCGCCGAGTGTCGTTGCGTCTTCGCCACGTGCGTCGGCCAGACGCGCGACAGTGTTCGCTACCCACGCCGGCTCGTTGCGCTTGCCGCGAAACGGCACCGGTGCGAGATACGGCGAGTCTGACTCAACCAGCAGTCGATCCCCCGGCACCAGTCTCAGCAGCGCATCGTCCGTCCATTTCTTGAAGGTGACGATGCCGCTGAACGAGACGTACCACCCGGCATCGATCGCAAACTCCGCCAGCGCTGGGGTGCCCGTGTAGCAATGCAGAACTCCAACCACACCGGCAGTGCGCGCCTCGCGAATTATCGCGCGAGTATCTTCCTCAGCGTCGCGGGTGTGCACGACCACTGGCTTCGCGGTTTCCTTCGCGATCTGAATCTGCGCTGAGAACGCGGCTCGCTGGGCAGCGCGCGGAGAGTTGTCGTAGTGGTAGTCGAGGCCGCATTCACCGACGGCGACCGACTCGCGCAACAGCGCGCGCAACTGCGGAAGGTCGCGCGCTGCATCGTAGCCGGCCGCATCGTGGGGATGGATGCCGGCCGTCGGGAAGATGAAGCCGGGATACTCGGCGGCGATATCGCCGGCGGCTTTGGCGGCCGCCAGCGATTCACCAATGCAGACGATGGCAACCGCGCCCGCATCGCGGGCGCGGGAGATTACGTCGTCGCGGTCGCCGTCGAACGCCGGGTCCGCGAGGTGGGCGTGGCTGTCGATGAAGATGGACGGATTCCGCCCGTCTGACGCGGCCATTTGCGTTCGATCCAGAGGAGTACCGGTGCTGCTACGTAAATCGAGCTGAACGTTCCGGTGACGATACCGAACGCCATCACCCAGGCGAAGGGGCGAATTACTTCACCGGCGAACAGCAGCAGCGCCAGGGTAGCTGCAAACGTCGTGACGTGCGTCATCACCGAACGCGGCAGAGTCTCGTTGATCGAACGATTGAGTGTGTCGTAGAGGCTCTCTTTCCTGCCCTTGCGCAGATTCTCTCGCACGCGGTCGAAGATGATGATGGTGTCATTCAACGAATAACCGAGCACGGTCAGCAATCCCGCGACAACTGTCAGGGAGATCTCGAGATGCATCAGCTTCAGGAACGCAACCGTCGTGAAGACGTCGTGGCTGGTAGCAATAACGGCAGCGAGAGCGAAACGCCACTCGAACCGAATCGAGAGGTAGACCAGGGTAATCAGAAACGAAAGCAGGATCGCGATGACCGCGCCGCGAGCGAGTTCTTCGCCGACTCGTGGACCCACCGCCTCCGTCCTTTTAACCGTCACGTTGTTATCGCCGAAGCGCTGCTTGAGCACCGACTGAATTCTCTGGGCGATTGTCGTCGCACCGCTTGCCTGCGCCGCGACCTGCGCTTGCTCCTGGGCGCGGATCGTGAATTCCCGATTCGTTCCGAATTGCTGGATCTCGGCGCCGTGAATCCCGGCGTTGTCGAGCGCCGCGCGCATTTCACCGACATCGGGCGGCTTCGCGAACTCCAGTTGCAACAAAGTGCCGCCGGTGAATTCAATACTGAGATTGAGCGGCTTGATCGCCAGCGAGCCCAGTCCCAGCACAATGAAGGCGATGGTGATCGCCGCCATCACCTTCCACCAGCGGATGAAATCGTATTTGGTATCGTGAAGAATGCGAAGCATTTAGATGCTCAGGCTTGTCTGGGCTTCGCGCGAGCGATTGAGCCAGATCATGTAGAAAGTGCGAACGACGAAAATCGCCGTAATCATGGACGCCGCGATACCGGCGAGCAGCGTCACCGCGAATCCGCGAACTGGTCCGGTGCCGTACTGATAGAGAACCGCCGCCGTCAGTGCAGTGGAGACGTTCGAGTCGACGATTGCGCTCATCGCGTGTCGGAATCCCTCGTCGATCGCGGTGCGCACTGTCTTGCCGTGCGCGAGCTCCTCGCGGATGCGCTCGAATATCAGAACGTTTGCGTCGACCGCTATACCGATGGACAAGACGAAGCCGGCGATGCCCGGCAGCGTCAGCACCGCGCCGAAGCCGGCGAGCGCCGCGAGCGTATAGAGGATATAAAGAGCGAGGCCGACAACGGCGAGCGCCCCCGAGAAGCGGTAATAGCCGAGCATCACCACCACCACGAGCACCACTGCGATGATACCGGCGGTGATTCCCTTGTGAATCGAGTCCTTGCCCAGACTCGCGCCAATCTGTCGGTAGTCAGCGACCTTCAACGGCACCGGGAGCGCGCCGGCACGAAGCACCAACGCCAGATCCTGCGCCGCCTGGAGATCCTTGCCACCCATCGTGATCTGTCCGCGCGCGCCAATCGCGTTCTGAATGACAGGCGGCTGGCCCATCACCCGGTCGTCCAGGACAATCGCCATGAAATCCTTGACGTGTTTTGCGGTCTCGGTGCGAAAGCGTCGAGCGCCCTCATTGTTCAGGGAGAACTCGACGATGTTGCCTTCCGTGGGAGAAGTGTTTGGCTTGGCGTCGGTCAGGTATTCGCCAGTGATAATCGGCTTGGCATCGAGGACGTAGAGCCGGCGATAGACCCGATTCCCGAGCGAAACCGTGTCGCTGCTCCACCGAAGAACCTTGCCTGGAGGCAGTGCGGCCTGCACCTGTGGCGACGCCAGGTACTGCGTCATGGTGTTCACATCGGACTGCGCGACGTAGTACTCACCCGGCATCTGGCCCTGCTGAACCAGCTTCGAAAAAGCACCCGGTCCGCCCGCGGCGACGGCAGCCGCTGTCGTATCCTTTTTCGTGGTATCGGCTTTCTTGGCGGTGTCCGTGGTGAACAGGTTCTGCAAGCCGGCGTTGCCGGTATCGGTCTTGGAAGCGGTAGGCGTCGCACCGGCGACTGCCACCTTGGTATCCTTCAGTAGCGCATCGAGACGCGGCAACGCTTTCTCGAGCGCCTGGGTCTTGTCGGTGATCTGGAACTGCAGGAACGCCGATTTCTGGACGATGTCCTGCGCGCGCTGGGGATCATCGATTCCCGGAAGCTCGACGATGATGCGATCGTTGCCGGCTTTCTGGACGAGCGGCTCGGAAACGCCGAACTCATCGATGCGATTGCGCACGACCTTCAGCGCATTCTCGAGCGCTTTGCTCTTGTCCGGAACCACGCCTTTGGACTCGTCCACCTCGAGCTCGACGTGCATTCCGCCCTGCAAATCCAGACCGCGCTTCAACGGAACCCGGCTAACGGTATCGTAGACGTAGACGCCGTTGCGCTGCACCCGCTCGATCACTGTGCGCGGAAAAAGAAACCAGCCTGACACTAGTATCAGGCCGATAATGATGGCAATTCGCGACTTCAGATTCATGCTGCGATTGAGAGAAGTTTCAGTTCCGGACTAGCCTTTAACGTTATCGGCGACAACAGGTTGAGTCAACGCATTTCTTGCGTCGCGCTCGTCGTGCACAAGCTGATTCGTCAGCTGCTCCGCGGACGCGAATTTCCGCGTCTCGCGCAATCGCGCTACGAAATCCACGCGCACCTGCTGTCCATACAACTCCCCGGTTTTATCGAACAGGTGGACCTCGAGCGAGGTCGCGGAATCGCCGAACGTCGGGCGCGGGCCGAGGTTCATCATTCCACCGTATGGGCCGCTCGGAGTCTGCACCCGCACCGCATATACACCTTCAGGCGGCAGAAGCTTCCTGGGTCGCGGCGGACCGAGATTGATGGTGGGAAACCCGATGATTCGCCCGCGTTGTGCTCCGGGTACCACCTTACCGCTGACCGAATACAACCTGCCGAGCGCCTCTGCAGCACGGGTTAAATCGCCACCGGCGATCGCACGGCGGATCGAGGTCGATGAGACCGAGAGTCCTTCAGCGGTCGAAACCGGTTCCACCACATCGACTTTGAAGCCATCCCGCTCACCAAGCTGCTGGAGAACGCTGACGTTGCCGGCCCGCTGACGGCCGAAGCCGTGGTCGTAGCCGATCAGCAGCTCGCGCAGTCGGAAACAGCGGCGCAGCACCAGTTCGACGAATTCTTCCGCTGAATAGGCAGCCAGTGCCGGCGTGAACGGCAGCACCGCGACGTAGTCGAGCCCGGTTTCAGCGAGGACTTCGACCTTCTCGTCGTGGAGGGTTAGCAGCAACGGCGCGGCGGCGGGATTGACTACCTCGAGCGGATGCGGCTCAAAGGTCACGAGCACGCTGGCAACGCCTAGGGACTTAGCTCTTTGCACAAGCCGCTCGACAACATCGCGATGGCCGCGATGCACGCCGTCGAAAGTGCCAACCGTTACTACCGTCGATCCGACGTGAGGCGGCAGACCGGATTCATCGAGATCGACGCGCTCAGGCATCAGCTACGACCCGCAGCCATTTCACGCGCGCTGGGTCCTTCGTCAGCGCATCGAGCGTGGCGGCGTTTGCGACATCGAAATTTCCCGCGCGCGTCCGCCGCAACGAAGCGAGGTGAGCTGCAGACGACGTAAGCCGTCCAAGATCGCGGGCCAGTGCTCGAATGTAGGTGCCGGCGCTGCACGTGATGACCGCAGCCAATTTGCCCTCGCGGTAAGCACCGACGTCCCAGGAATGGATCGTGACTTCCACCGCCGGCAACTGGAGCGGTTCGCCTCGACGCGCCGCGTCGTATGCGCGAGTGCCATCGACGCTCTTCGCGGAGTACGCAGGAGGAACCTGAGAGATCTTTCCGGTGAGGCAGGAGATCGCCTTTCTCACATCTTGCTCGCTCGGCGCGTCCGCTGTGCGAATCACGGTACCGGTTTGGTCGTCCGTGTCAGTCTCTTCACCAAAGCTGATCACCGCCTCATAAACTTTGGGTTCGGCGTCGATGAAGGTCGCGAGACGCGTTGCACGACCGAGGAGGAGAATCAGCAAACCGGTCGCGAACGGATCCAGCGTGCCAAGGTGACCGATGCTCCTCTCGCCATAAACCCGCCGCACTCGTTGCACGACATCATGCGACGTCATACCCGCCGGCTTGTCGATCAGCAACAATCCCTGGACCGGGCCAGTACGAGCCTCGGCCGTTTCAGTCCTCTTCTCTTCCACGCCCTGCCGCATCATCCTGCTTCTTGACGTCTGCCAGCAAGGACTCGATGCGCGCCGCACGCGCGATGGTGTCGTCTTCCTTGAACTGAATCTCGGGGGCGACGCGAAGTCGGAGCTGACGCGCGAGATGGGACCGCAGGTGCGAAGCGATGCTGTTCAACCCGTCGAAGGTTGCCTGCTTCTCGCTCTCACTACCGAGTACGCTCACGTAAACGCGGGCGTGACGAAGATCGGGGCTGACCTCGGCGCCGGTCACCGTCACGAACCCGACGATTCGCGGATCCTTTGCCGATTCGGTGAGAAAGGTCGCTACCTCGACGCGGACCGCTTCGGCGACGCGGTCCGCTCGACGTGTGTTACGCAGAGGCGCCAGCCGCCGATGTCAGGGTTCGGGCTACCTGCTCCTTCCGGTAGCACTCGAGCACGTCTCCAACCTTGAGATCGTTGAAATTCTCGACGCCGATACCGCACTCGAAACCCTCGCGCACTTCCTTCACGTCGTCCTTGAAGCGACGCAACGAGCCGATGTTGCCGTCGTAAATCTCGGTGCTGTCGCGAATGACGCGAATGCGCGCCTGGCGGTTGATGACGCCGCTGCGCACCGAGCAACCGGCAATGACCCCCATGCGCGGCACCTTGAACAGCTCGCGGACTTCCGCTTCGCCGAGCACGACTTCCTTCTCTTCCGGCCGCAGCATTCCTTCGAGCGCAGCGCGGACGTCTTCGATCGCTTCGTAGATGATCTTGTAAAGCTTGATCTCGACGCCTTCTCGCTCTGCCGCTGCGCGCGCGTTGTTGTCGGGCCGCACGTGGAAGCCAACGATGATGGCACCGGACGCGCGAGCCAGCAGAATGTCGCTCTCGGTGATGGCGCCGACGCCGCGGTGAATGACTTCGACCGCGACTTCATCGTTGGACAGCTGAGCGAGTGCGTCGGCGAGTGCTTCTGCCGGACCACCCTGATCCGCCTTGATGACGATTCGCAGAGTACGCTTCTGACCCGGCGCCGTCTGCGACATGAAGTCTTCCAGCGACACGACGCCTTTTGCCGTGCGACGGCTCTTGGCTTCACGATCGAGACGCTGACGACGCTGCGCGATCTCGCGAGACTCGATCGCATCTTCGACGACAACGAATTGATCGCCGGCGACTGGCACACCGCCGATGCCGAGCACCTGCGCCGGGATCGCGGGACCAGCTTCCTTTACGTTGCGACCGCGCTCGTCTAGGAGCGCGCGCACGCGTCCCGAGTACATGCCGCAAATGAAATCGTCGCCGACATGCAAAGTGCCGTTGGAAACGAGAATCGTCGCGACCGGACCCTTGCCCGGATCCAGTTGGGCTTCGATAACTGCACCCGCGGCCGCGCGATTCGGATTTGCCTTGAGATCCAGGATTTCCGCCTGCAGCAGGATCTGGTCGAGCAATCCCTGGATGTTGGTTCCCTTCTTCGCCGATACCTCGCTCGACAGAACGGTGCCACCGAACTCCTCCAGCACGACGCCGTGCTGCAGCAGATCCTGCTTCACCTTCATCGGGTTCGCGCCAGGGAGGTCGATTTTATTGATGGCGACGATCATCGGCACGCCGGCGTTCTTGGCGTGGGAGATCGCTTCGATCGTCTGCGGCATGACCTGATCGTCCGCGGCGACGACGAGCACGACGATGTCGGTGACCTGCGCGCCGCGCGCACGCATCGCCGTGAATGCTTCGTGACCGGGCGTGTCGAGGAACGTGATCGACTTGTCACCGGCCAGCGTGACGTGGTACGCACCGATGTGCTGGGTGATACCGCCCGACTCACCCGCGACGACGTTCGATTTGCGGATGTAGTCGAGGAGCGAAGTCTTGCCGTGATCGACGTGGCCCATGATGGTCACAACCGGCGGACGCGCCTCGAGCTGCTCGGCGGTGTCTTCCGTCGGTGTCGATTTCAGATCGGCGGCGTACTCTTCTTCCTTGACGGCCTGGAATCCGAATTCGCCGGCGATGAGTTCGATTTGATCGAAATCGAGCCGCTGGTTGATGGTGACCATCAAGCCAAGGTTCTTGAATGCGAATCCGACGATCTGAACGGCGGGCACCTTGAGGATCTGCGCCAGCTCGCTGACCGTGATGAACTCGTTGACGCGAACTGTCTTCTTCTCGCGCTCGGCCTCGGCCTGACGCTGGGCGGCGAGCTCCTCACGCGAGCCATCATCGCGACGAGCGGGACCGCGTCTGACCGGACCGCGCATCGACGCCATCGTCTTCCCGATGTTCGCCTGCACTGCTTCCTGATCGACGCCGCGCTTTCCTTTCTTGCCGCGACGCTGCGAGCGGTCGTCTCGCGTCGGACCACCACCACCGCCACCACCACGATCTTCGCGGCGAGTCGGAGCGCTGCCCACACCCGGAGCCGCTGATGCGACTGGACGCGGTGGGGTGTAGGGCGCGCCGGTCGCGATCGGGCGCGGACGCGGAGCACCAGGGACGACGGGCTGTGGACGCTGACGCTCGCGACCATCCGTGCCCTGACCAGCGGACGGCGCCGATGGCGCAGCGGCTGGCGGAGGCGGAGGTGATGCGGGACGCGGTGGCGGAGCGGACGGTCTCGGACGCTCGACCGGCGGCGCTTCAGCGGATGCTGCGATCGGCGCAGCTGGCTCCCGCGCCGGTGGCGGCGGAGCCGCTGGTGCCTTCGGCTCGGGAGTCACAGCGACCGACGTCGGTGCCGGCTCGGCAGGCGCTTCGGTAACGACACGACGACGGCGGCGAACAGCTCCTTCAGCAGCCGGAGCCGGTTCTGCTTTCGCTTCGGGCGCGGGAGTGGCGGTTGCTGCACCACGACGGCGACGCGCAGTCGCCGGCGGCGCTGCTACTCGTGCGCGCTTCTCACGCTCCCAACGGGCGCGAATGCGGGCTACCTGATCGTCGCTCAGCGGACTCAGGTGGCTGCGAACAGGAACGTCCATCTGGCGAAGCAGGTTGACCACTTCGTCGCTGGAAATTCCAAACTCGCTCGCCAGGTCGTGCACTCGAAGCTTGCTCAAACAACATCCTCCTTGACGACTCTCGGCATCAGCTCCGCACTTAGAGCGCGGATCCCCTTTGCCAATCCTTTATCCACTATCCCGATTACTGCAGTTGCTTCGCGACCCGCTGCCGCGCCCAACTCGGCGGCTGGAGGACCAGCGATGACGCTGATTCCCCTGGCCTGAAGCAGCGGAACGACTTTATCCAAACTGTTGCTAGAAGCATCAGGCGCCGCAATAGCGAGAATCAGCTTCCCCCGCTTCGCGGCATCCCGAACTCTCTCTACACCTATGACGGCACCCCTCCCGCGGACGCCCAGGCCAATGAGGCCGAGCATTTTGCGTTGCTGATGCGCGTCCATTGCCTACCTCCCGCGCCCGCCCTCGCTATCACCCGCCGGCTCAGGAGCCGACGAATCGCCTTCGGAGGTCATCGCGTTGCTCGCCTCTTCGTCGGACGCCGTCGCCGTCACTGCTTCGTCGCCGGATTCGCCGGATTCGCCCGCTTCGTCTGTGGTCAGCTCGTTGATGATCGCCATCAAACGATCTGCCTCCTCCGGAGCGATACCGGGAAGACGGAGGAAATCCTCACGCTCCAGGTCAATGATGTCGTCCAGCGTGCGATAGCCTGCCTCTTCCAGAACCGCCACCGTGGCCGGCTGCATTCCATCGATATCGCCGAGCCGTGGGTTGACGCCCGACACTGCTTCGTCGGTCGGCAACGGCGCAAAGATCGGCTGATCGCTGCCCCGCTCCATCCATTCACGGCTGGAGTAAAGCTCGATCTTCCACTCGGTGAGCTCTGAAGCAAGGCGAACGTTTTGTCCATTGCGACCAATCGCCAGCGACAGCTGGTCCTCGTCGACGATTGCCTGAATGGTCTTGGTTGCGGGGTCGCTGAAGACGCGAGCGACACGCGCCGGCGCCAGCGCCAGTTTCGCGAAACGCTCCGGATCCGCCGACCACGGCACGATGTCGATTCGCTCGCCACCGAGCTCGTTCACGACGGCCTGAACGCGCGAGCCTTTCAGGCCGACGCAGGCACCAACCGGATCGACTGAATCATCACGCGAGAAGACGGCGATCTTGGTGCGACTGCCAACCTCGCGCGCACTGGCGCGGATCTCGACCAGACCCTGCTGGATCTCGGGCACCTCGAGCTTGAAAAGCGCCTTCACAAACAGCGCGTCGGCTCGGCTCAGAACCAGGCGCGGTCCCTTTGGAGTCTCCTCGACGCGCTTGAGAACAGCGCGAATCGGATCGCCCTGGTGGAAATGCTCGCGATGGTTCTGCTCCCGATACGGAATGATTGCTTCCGCTTCACGGAACTTGTTGAGCATGATCACGAGCTTGCCGCGCTCGATTTGCTGGACTTCGCCAGACAATAAATCGCCGACGCGACTGGAGAACTCGTCGCGAATCTTCGAGCGCTCGCCCTCGCGGACGCGCTGGATGATGCGCTGCTTGGCGGCCTGGACCGCAGTGCGGCCGAACTCGGCGAAATCGACGGGGATTTCCATCTGGTCGCCGATCTGGAAGTCAGGATCCTCAAAGCGCGCCTCCTCCAGCGAGATCTGGCTCGCGGAGTCGGTGACCTCGTCTACCACAGTCTTCAGCAGAACGATGCGGATCTGGCCCTTGTTCTCATCGATGTCGACTTCGGCCTGAACGGTAGGCCCGTGCTTCTTGGCGAGTGCGGCATTGATACCATCCTCGAGCAGGCCGTGCAGCTCCGCACGGTCGATCTGCTTCGAGTTGGTCAACTCGCGGATCGCTGAAAGGATTTCGATCGAAGCTGCTGCCATGTTTGCCCTTACCTGTTCCAGTGGAACGCCAGTCGCGCTTTTTCAACCGCGGAGAGTGGGAAGCGCCGCTCGTCTCCGCGCTCGTTCACTACCGTGATCACTTCCTGTCCGGCATCACCTTCGACACCGGCTATCTCTACTTCGTCGGTACGCCTGCCCGCCGGATCACCCGGCACATTCGTCGTCACCACCGCCTTTTGACCGCTAAAGCGACGCCAATCTCTGGCGTTGCGCAGTGGTCGCTCGATGCCTGGCGACGACACTTCGAGCACGTACCGTTTGCCACCAAAATCGTCGGCGTCCAGCCGAGCTTCGATCGCGCGCGAGGCTGCCGCGCAATTCTCGACTGTCACACTTTGACCATCCTCCCGCTCGACTCTGACGTCGAGAACGGGCCTGCCCTTGCTGCCCCCGAGCTTCAGATCGAAAAGCTCTAGTCCGAGTGGCTTAATCTCCTCTGCCACAATGGCTTCCAGCGTTTCGTTCATACAGCGTCGAGGTTAGTTCGAGGGACAAAAAAATGTGGGGGGATCCCCACATTCCGGTTGGCCGCCGAGTTGAACGCCCACGTTCAATGTAGGCGGGCGGGATGGGTGCGTCAACTCTCGGCCTCGAGTCCTTAATCCGTAGCAGGCAATCACAAAACGGAAGCCGCGAGCCTCAAGCTTAGTGAGCAGCTACGCTCCGAGCTTTGCTAGCACTCTTAACCACAGCTCTGAGCTAGCCTCCGAGCTCGATGCTGCTTATGGATAGAGTAGAGCCGCTCACAGCGTAGCTGCTCACTAAGCTTGGAGCTCGGAGCTTCTGTTTTATGGATGCCAGCTACGGTCTGCGGACCCTACGCCGAGATCGGAGAGGCGATGACCGCGATCTGCCGCCCAGCGTCGCCAGCCCGGTGCGAGAAGAACTTGTCGTTGTCGTGGCGCGTGCAGTACTCGCTGACCGTGATTTTCTGGACGCCGAGTTCCGAGGCGTGCTCGGCGATTAGCGACCGGAGATCGACGTGGCCGGGTCGGGTCACCGGTTGTCCAGTGAGTTGCTCGCGGACCTCCACGCTCACCTCGTAGCATCGACCACAGATCGCCGGGCCGAGGTGAACGGCGAGCTCGTCGGGCGGATGTCCGTACCGCGCGAGCGCCTGGATCGCTTCGGGGGTGATGCGAGCGGCTGTCCCCCTCCACCCCGAATGCAGAAGCGCGACCACGCCCGACGGGTGCGCGATGAATACCGGAACGCAATCCGCAATGCCGATAGCGAGGCCGGTTCCCCGATCGACCGCGATATGCCCGTCTGCTTCCCCGTTGCGCAGCCACCCTTCCCAGCCGCCGGTATGCACGACGACGCGCGTGCCGTGGACCTGTCGCAGCGAAACGAGTCGCCGCACCGTCGGCGCGAGCTCACGCTGTACCGCGCTCCATCTTCCCATGACCTCCTTGACCGGATCAGTTCCAGCCAGTCCGAACGAGCCCGCGTCGCGGGTCGTTGTGAAGGCGCGGATTCCCCAGGCTTCGAAATCGGTGACGACTTCTTTGGGGACTTCGGTCAGCTCAGTGTCGACGGTCGTCAACGCGAGTAATGGCAGCGCCGAGTGCGTTGAGGCGCTCGTCGATTCTCTCGTAGCCGCGCTCGATCTGGCCCACGTTGTTGATGAAGCTGGTGCCTTCCGCGCAAAGCGCGGCGAGCAGCATCGCCATACCCGCGCGGATGTCGGGCGATTCGAGGAACGCACCGCGAAGGCGAGTCGGTCCATAGACGAGTGCGCGGTGCGGATCGCAGAGCACGATCCGCGCGCCCATCGTCGACAGCTTGTCGACGAAGAACATGCGCGACTCGAACATCTTCTCGTGCATCATGATCAGGCCTTCGCACTGCGTCGCCGTCACGATCGCGATCGACATCGTATCCGCCGGGAACGCCGGCCACGGCTGATCCTCCAGCTTCGGGATGTGGCCGCCCATATCGCTCTGGATCTGTCGCGACTGCTTGGCCGGGACGATCAGGTCAGCCCCTTCGACCTTGCACTCGATACCCAACCGCTCGAACCCCATTCGCGTCGACCGCAGGTGTTCGACTCCCGCTTTCTCGATCCGCAGCTCAGACCGGGTGACCGCGGCGAGTCCGATGAACGATCCAACCTCGATGTGATCGGGTCCGATCGTGTGCGTCACGGCCTTGGTTCCCAGCGGACGACCACCATGGATGGTCATGGTATTGGTTCCGACGCCCTCGATCTGGGCGCCGAGTGCGATCAGAAAGTGAGCGAGATCCTGGACGTGCGGCTCGCTGGCCGCGTTGCGCAGAACCGTGGTCCCTGACGCAGCCGCGGCGGCGACCAGCGCGTTTTCCGTCGCCGTGACACTCGGCTCGTCGAGGAAAACGTCAGCGCCGCGAAAGCCGTTCACGCGCATCTCGATCATCGGGCCATGCTTGAATTCTGCGCCAAGCTGCTCGAGGGCGAGGAAGTGCGTATCGAGTCGACGTCGTCCGATGACGTCGCCACCGGGAGGCGGCAAGGTGACCTGCCCACAACGAGCGAGCAAAGGAGCGGCGAGAAGGATCGACGCGCGGATCTTGGCGCAGAGCGTCGGGTTGAGATCCGCCGGCCGCAGATCCTTGGCGTGGATGTCGAGGGAGTTCTGTCCGACCCACTCCATCGATGCGCCGACGGATTTAATGAGCTCGACGAGGGTCTCGATGTCCCGGATCCGGGGGACGTTCTCGAGGTGAACAGGATTTTCCGAGATCAGCGCCGCCGCAACGATTGGAAGGGCCGCGTTCTTATTTCCAGACGGACGAATGGAGCCTTTGAGCGTACGTCCGCCCTCGACTACAAATTGTACTGCAGGCATTATGGATTTTCGGTGGTGGTGATTGCGTGTTGCGCAAATATATCGCTCTCAGCACTCTTTGTACCGCGATGCGAAGCTAGACTGTAGATGGCCTCTCCCTTGCACACCCAACGCGCATGATGGGATTGATTCGCGGCACTGAATTGCTGTTGCAGGCTGCACGCTCTTTACCCGACACGCTGTACACGAAGCAGGTCGCGGCGTCTCCAACTTTGTTCGAGAAAGTGACGAGCGTCGCCAGCGGGTTGATGACGATCACCATCATGATTCTCGCCGTCGCATTGATTCCGGCGGCGTGGAACTTCCGCAAGAGTTACAAGAAAGTCAGCGACATGCTGGACAAGATTTACGGCGACATCAATCCGCTGATGCGCCACGCGAGTGCAATCGCCGACAACGTCGACTACATCACGACGTCGGTGCGCGTGGATGTCCAGCAGGTGAGTCAGACCGTGGCCGCCGTGAATCAACGACTGCAGCAGGCGGTGAACGCAGCAGAGACGAGAATCAACGAGCTGAACGCTTTGCTCGATGTCGTGCAGGAAGAGGCTGAATCGGCGTTTGTAGTGACCGCCTCCACGCTTCGTGGAGTGAAGACAGGCATTCAGGCATTTGACGAGGAGGACTGGAGCGATGGGGACTTCGACGAAAGCAGAGCCGACGACTGGGAGAAGCCGCGGCCGCGCGTCAGACCCAGAGATGGAACTGGACGAGGGGCGTGAGCAGCAGTACGACCTGCTGACCGCGGCGTTGATTGGCGCTGCCGTCGGCGCCGGAATCACGCTGCTTCTCAGACGCGGACCCTCGGGACGTCGGCCGGTCGGACCGCTGGTGCGCTACGCCGGTCGCGGCGCCGCCCTCGCCGGGCTCGCCGGAATGCAGGGCGGACGCTGGGCAGCCGAGCGCGGACTAGAGGGAGCGCGCTGGGCCGGCGAGCGGGCGATGGAGGGAGCGCGCTGGGCGGGGCCTCGCGCGAAGAAAGGCTTCAAAACTGCGGTCGAAAGAGGTGGCGACCTCATCGACCGACTCCCGGTCGAGGAGGTCACCGATCAGGTGCGCGAATACGTCGACACCGCCCGTGATGCAATCAACGACGCCGTCAGAGACGAGCTCAACGATCTACGCAAAGCAGTCCGCCGCCAGCGCAAGCGGATCGGCATCTAGGAGCAGGATGCTGCGCGCTTCCTCGCGCGCAGCCATCGCCAGCAGGGTCGCGTTAGCGGTCCTGCTTGCTTTGCTTTTGACGCCAAGCGTCGCGCACGCCTGGACTCCGGGCACCCACATTTTCCTTGGCGAGGCAGTGCTGCGCTCGCTCAGCCTCGTTCCATCGGCCATCGCCGAGCTGCTGGCCGCGTTCCCGTACGATTTTCTCTACGGCTCGATCGCGGCTGATACCAGCATTGCCAAGAAGTACGCGGCAGCCGGCCGACACTGTCACTCGTGGAATGTCGGGCTCGAGATTCGCGAGGCAGCCGATTCGGAACCGCTACAATCCTTCGCGCTCGGGTATCTCTCGCACCTGGCAGCCGATGCCGTCGCCCACAATTACTTCGTCCCACATCAGCTGACGATCACATCGTCGACTGCCGCGCTCGGCCACAGCTATTGGGAGAGCCGCTTCGATACGCACATCGGCGAGCGATTCAGCCGGACGGCGAAGCAGCTGATTCTGCGCGATCATTCACATTCGGACGAGCATCTCGATCGCATTCTGAGTCCGACGATCTTCAGTACGCCCACGAATCGGCGAATCTTTCGCGGAATGGTGTACGTCGCCGACACCGAATCGTGGCAGCGGATTTTCCATCTCGTCGAAGAGAAGAGCCGCTGGGATCTGACCGAGAACGAGGTGCAGAAGTACATGGGACGCGCCTTCGACTACATCATCGACTTCCTGGCGCGTATGGATCGCTCCGAGCCGCACAAACTGGATCCCGCCGGAACGGTCGCGTTGCGGGAAGCCAAGAAGGTCAGACGCGCCGCGCTAAGGCGTGGTGGCGAAGAACACGTGCTCGAGCAGGCACAACAGCATTTCGGAATGCCGCGCTCGGCTTTGAAATTCGCGAGCTCGCTACCCGAGCCGCTTTATCCGCCCCGCGACGACAATAGCTGATTGACGCGCTTTGGGTCCGCGCGCCCCTTCGACTTCTTCATGACGAAGCCGACCAAGACTCCCTGCAGCTTCTTTTCGCCCGAGAGGTAGCGCTTCGCTTCTTCCGGGTGCTCCTGCAGCACTTCGTCGACCCACGTCGTGAGAGCGCTTTCATCTCCGACCTGGGAGAGACCTTCGTCCGCGGCGATTTGCGCAGCGGGCTTGCCGGTTTCGACCATCTTCGCGAACACTCGCTTCGCCGCGGTGTGACTCACCGTGCCGTCGCGGACGAGATTCAGGAGCTGAGCGAGATCGGCTGGTCGCACAGCGAACAGAGTGATGTCAGTGTTCGAGGCACGCAGCGCGGCCAACACTTCGCCCATCACCCAGTTGTATGCCGCCTTACCATCATTGCTGGCGCGCGCCACGCCTTCGTAGTAGTCGACGAGCGCCGGCGTCGCAGCAAGCTGCTCCGCTTCCCCCGCGGCAATACTGTATTCCTCGACGAGACGTTTCTTCCGCGCATCGGGAAGCTCGGGCAGCTTGTGCTTCGCATCACGGATCCAGCCCTGATCGAGCAGCAGCGGACGCAGGTCGGGCTCCGGGAAGTACCGATAGTCGTGACTCCCCTCCTTCGACCGGCTCGGCCGCACCGTCTCGCGCATGGCGTCCCAAAGCAGCGTCTGTTGCTCGACGTTGCCGCCCGAATCGATCAGCGAGCATTGCCTCTCGTATTCTGCGTCGAGAGCGCGCTCGACGGCGGAGAACGAGTTCATGTTTTTCACCTCGGTCTTGGTACCGAGC
>DASTGU010000040.1:0-20986 GCA_035718845.1 Gemmatimonadaceae bacterium
CCCGCGACGTGAGCGAGCGTGAGCGCCGCGAGGGTGTAGCCATCACGGATCTCGCAGCGTGAGATGCGCGTGCGCAGCTCGGGCGGAAATACCTCGACGATTCTGCCGAACGCTTCCTTGTCTTCCGGATGATCGTGGGGCGGCCCGGCGGCGAGGTCGGCCCAGAACACCGGCAGGGTGCTGGCGAGAATCGCAGTGTCGCCACTCACTTCGCCAATTTGCTCGATGTGCTCGACCTGGAAGCCCAGCTCCTCGTTGATCTCTTTGATCGCTGCGGCCTCGGCGGACATTCCCGTCTCACGCTGACCACGCGTCGTCTCGAGCTCCCAGCGACGTGTCGCGTGCCTGAAGGTTTCGCGCAGAAAAATATTTCCATTGCGTGAGCAGAGCGCGACGACACCCGATGGGCCGTCGTGCATGGTGCAGCCGATGATGCGCATCGCCGTGCCGACTTCGCCGCTGGGGTACTTCAGAGCGTCGCGCACGAAGTAATGCTGCTTGTCTTCGATAACCACGCCGGTTTTGGCCCGAATCTTCGGCGCTTCGCGTTTGTCGATGATCTCGATTTCATCGTCGCCGGCGTTACCAATGTAGCGCGCGGATTCGGGTAAGCTCTGGATGTAGCGCGGTGGCATATCTATTCGTACATGTCGTTTAGATCGGCGGCGGCAAGATCGACGAGGAATTTGCCGACGTGCTCCGAGACGGCGCGGATGTACTTCTCGCCCTTCTCTCGAGTCGATGCAAACGGATTGCCGGTGCCGGTGTCGTCGGTGACTTTCGTCCATTGCCGAGGCGCCCAGGCCCACCCCTCGCGCAGTCCGGCGATCTTGAACTTTCGCCCTTTGCCCGGGCCTGCTTCCTTCAGTGGCAACGGCAGATCGGGCTCGAGCACCATCATCATGCTCGTTTCCATTTCACCTGCGTGATCGCCGGGCTCGTCGAAGAATTCGGTGGCTTTGAGCGAGGTCCACCAGTTGAGACTGCAGATGAACATGTCGAGCTTCGGCTGCAGCTCGCGGATCATCTGCTTGAAGTCGTTTCCGCCGTGGCTATTGAGAATCGCCAGCTTCCGAATGCCCTGGCCGCAGACCGCTGAGGCGACGTCGGTAAGCACCGCGAACTGCGTGCTGGGATTCATGTTGATCGCGAGCCGCAAGTCGAGCTGGCCCGTGTTCACGCCGAACGGAACCGGCGGCAGGGCGACTACCTTCGCGCCCTTGTTCCACGCGTACTCGGCGGCGAGTTCCGAGATGTGCTTTGACTCGTAGACGTCGGTGCCGTACGGCAGATGAAGATTGTGGGGCTCCGTCGCGCCCCACGGCAGCATCGCAACTTCGTAGCGGATGTCCCTGACCGTCTTCCAGTTGGTTTCGGCGAGGACGTATGGGCGGGGTGGCATTTCCTAAAGAAGAAGGAAGCCGGGGTGGGGGGCAAGGCGCGGACTGGGGACTAAACTGCGGTCGGCAGTTCGCAGGTTGGAGTCTGGAGTTCGGAGTTTTCATACACGCGTCCAAAGCGAGATGCGCTGCGAATGCGTGTATAACAACTGCGAGCTACCAGCTATCAGTCTGCAGACTGCCGACTTCAGTTGTGAAAATGCAGACGAAGACGGTAGACGCTCAAAGACCTAAATAAGCTTCCCGATCCACCCGCCGACAAAGTATCCGACTACGGCGACGCCAATGCCGACCACGAACATGTCGAGACCCGAGCGGAACGCGCCGCGACCGGTGAACACCGAGCGGGCCGCGCCGACGAGGAAGTGGGACAGCATCGACACGATGAACGCAATCGCGATCGCTGTCGTACCGTGCCAGATGAAGAATGGGAAAACAGGAATCGCCGCGCCGAACGCGGTCGCCATTCCTGTCAGCCAGCCCTCTCTGAGCGGTGACATTCCGTACTCGGCGATCTTGAGCTCTTCCTGCACCTGCTCCTTCAGCATTAGCTGGGGATCTGCCATGATCTGGGTCGCCAGATTGTGCGCCGAATCGCGGTCCATGCCTTTGGCTTCGTAGATCACCGCGAGCTCGTCCCGCTCGATCTCGGGCATCAGCTCGACTTCCGTCTTCTCCATCGAGATCTCGTAGTCGTAGACCTCTCGCTCACTCTTGCTGGCGAGATAGCCACTCGACCCCATCGACAGCGCATCCGCGATGAGTCCCGCGACACCGGCGACTACTACTGCCTGATGCTGATTAACGACCGACGCTCCGATCACACCGGCGACCAGACCGAAGTTGGCAGTGAGTCCGTCGTTGAAGCCGTACACGACGTTGCGGAGGAATCCGCCCGACTCCGTCTTGTGCCACGGTTCGGCGCCCTTGCCGGAAATCTCGCCGAGGGTGGTTGCGTGGTCCGCTGATTCGCGAGCGAGCAATAGCGCTTCGGGACCACCGGGAGCGCCGCGCGGCGTGCCGCGATGCATGTCGAGGTACGCTTTTACTTCCCGGCCTTCCTCCTCGAGCAGCATCGGCAGCAGGAAGTTCGGGCCGAACATTCTCCCCAGCGATGCGAGCAGACGCGCGCGGCCGCTCGGCTTGAAGGGACCAGGCGGATGACCGTGTTTGGTGAGAAGCTGCGTCCAGATCGTGACGTGCCGATCCTCAACCGCTGCCAGCCGCGAATAGACGTCTTTCTTCTTCGGATCTTCTTCTGCGTCCGCCAGAATTCGGTAGAGGTAGGCGGCATCCGCTTCGTCCTGGAGGTGATGCTGGAACGAGTGAATGTCTATCCGGTGGTCAGACGGTGCTTCGGGGGCGGGCCGGGGCGGCTGGAGCGTCGTCGACATGCTTCAATATCACCGCGCCGGCCAGGTTTTGCACCCTTGGCAACCCTTGAGCTGACACGTTTGTCCTATCCGACAGAACCACAACGGAGCAAACGATGAAGTCACTACTGATTTTTTCGGCGCTGGCCGCTGCAAGCAGCATTGCCGGCGCGCAGGACAAAACTGTCCAACCCGATTCGAGCTGCACGAAGTACTCGAACGGCCGTATCGAGTGCCGAGTTTTTAAACACTTTGGCGACGACAGCGTTTGGCGCCGAATGTCATTTCGAATGGATTCGGTGATGGCCAATCGTGCCGCATTAGGCCTCGAGGTTCGATCGACGGGCAACCGGCGCGATACGCTCGGTGTGTTCGTCGAAGCGGTCACGGAGAAAGGGCCGGCTGAAGCCGCAGGCATTGTCGAAGGCGATCGCATCGCCTCGATTAACGGCGTCGACCTGCGGACAGCGAGCGCCGATGCCGACGACGACCTCGCGAGCGCGCTGGGAGCGCGTCGTTTGAGTCGTGAAGTGCAGAAGCTCAAGCCGGGCACGCGCGTCACCCTGCGTGTTTATTCCGGCGGCCGCTTTCGCGATGTCCAGGTGACGGCGGGAAAGGCAACCGATCTCATGAAGCTGAGAACCGCGAGCTTCCGATTCCCGGAAGGCGGCTTCGAGTACTTCGGTCCGGACAAAATGATGATTGGGCCGGAGCTGCCGAAGATGCGCGAAGAGCTCGAGCCGTTGATGCGCGAGAATCTCCAGCCAATGCTGGAGCGCATTGACCCGATGCTACAGGAACGGCTGCGCGATCTCCCACAGAGAATCGAGATGCGCATGGCACCACGCGTGCGGACGCTTCGCATGCTGCCGCGTACCTATCGCGTCGATCGAGGCTCCGAGGAGGAGCGCGCTGCGGCACAACAGGGATTCATTCACTGACCCTGCGCGTCAGATCACGGGTGTAGCGATCGCTTATGGAGTCTGACGCGAGAGCAGCTCGGGCCGCTCGAGACGCGCCAAAGCCGCTTTGTGGGGCTCGAACTGTTTGGATAACTCGCTGACACGCGAATCCCAGCGAGAATGCAACTCGATCGCTGCTGACTGAACGCGCTGCTCCGCCGTTGATCGGCCGGGCAGCGCGTTTTCCGTTGATTTCGCGGGCGTCGCGGGATTGGTCAGTGGGTCCGGGGCGTCCGGACACGAGAACGTTGGCGGATGTTTGGCGTCGACGGCGGCGTAACCGATGCGTGGCAACACCTCCGCCGCGATAGCGATCAACCCGCCGAGTGTGATCGCAAGCGAAACCAAATGCATGCGCGGCAACCGCGCGCGCCATGTGGTAATTCCGATCCAGACGCCGCCGATAACGATCACTGCCTCGGCGCCAAGAAATCCAAACAAGCCGAGACCGCAGGCGTTCTCGTACGGCCAGAAGAGGAGCGCGACGCCGACTGCGGCAACAAGAATTAATCGGGCGAAGACACCGATGAGTGCGGCACGCTGGGCGACGCGCTCCTTTGCGCGGCGTTCCTCTTCGCTTTGCAGTTTCCTGTACGCGAGCGATGGCTCCGGCGGCAGGCCGTCGAATTCGCGCTCGATTTTTTTGAGCTGTGTTGACCAGTCGTCTTGGGCCACCCGTACTCTCCGGAAAAACCCCTGATATCTTCCAGACTCTGAGACCTGGTCCGCGGCAACGATAAGATGAGTTCTGACGAGATAACGCGAGTCCGGCTGGACAAATGGCTATGGGCCGCCCGGTTTTTCAAAACCCGCGGGCTGGCCGCGCAGGCGATAGAAACCGGTAAGGTTCAAGTGAACGGTGAGCGCGCCAAGCGTGCTAAACAGCTACAGGTTGGCGATGAATTGCGCGTCCGCCTCGGGCCGTACCATCACATCGTCAAAGTACGCGCAGTTTCCGAGCATCGGGGACCGGCTACCGTCGCCGCGACGTTATTCGAGGAAACCGAAGAAAGCCGAAAGGCGCGCGAAGCGATGCAACTCCAGGTTCGCATCGCCCAATCAGCGCCCGGATATGATCGAGGACGGCCATCCAAAAAAGACCGGCGAGATATTGAGAGATTGCGGCGCCGGGATGGGTCCTGATTGCTGATTACTGATTACTACCAGCGCGGACGGAACTGCACTGCGGACTGCTGACGTACTGCGGACTAAAGACTGCGGACAACTGTGCGGAGTTCGCACGATTCACTAAGCGAACCCTGGACTGGGGTCTGTCCGCAGGACGCAGTACGTACCAGTCTACCAATGCCATTCAGTCAGCAGTCAGCAGTGCCGTTAGTCCGCGCTGGTAGTCCTTCTAAAATTCCATCTGCGCGCCGAGCTCCACGACCCTATTCGGTGGAATGCCAAAGAATTCCGTGGCCGGCCGGGAGTTGCGCTGCATGAAGATGAAAAGCCGCTTGCGCCAATGCGCAAGCGGCTTCGTTCCGGTGGGAATCAGATTCTCTCTGCCAAGGTAGTATGTCGTCTCCGTCGGCTTGGCGACGATGCCGCGCTCGGTGGCAAGTGAGAGAATCTCCGGCACGTTCGGCGTCTGCATGAATCCGTACTTCGCCTTCACCCGCCCGAAGTTGTGCGGAAATGCCGTCACCTCGAGCCGCTCGGTAATCGGTATCTCGGGAACCTGCGCCGAGACAATCGACAATAGCACCACGTTCTCGTGCAGCACCTTGTTGTGCTTCAAGTGATGCAACAGCACCAGCGGTGCGTCCTTCGATTCCGAGGTCAGAAAAACCGCGGTGCCCGGCACGCGCGCGGGCCTGAACCGCTTGTCCGGATTTTCGTCGCCAAGATCCTTGAGCAGCGCGTCGAGCGGAATGGACGCGTCGCGCAGCAGATCGCGCACGATCATGCGTCCACGCTGCCAGGTCGTCATCAGGGTGAACACGCCGAAGGCGATCACGAGCGGTACCCATCCACCTTGCGCGATCTTCAGCATGTTGGCGAAGAAGAATGCCAGATCGATGATCAGAAATACTCCAGCCAGCGCGCCCGCTCGCCAAATGCTCCACTGCCAGTGTGAGCGCGCGAGGATGTAGAACAGCACGCTGGTGATTGCCATGGTTCCAGTCACGGCGATTCCGTAAGCCGCGGCCAGAGCGCTCGACGATTGGAACCACAGCACCACGAGAACACAGCCTACACCAAGGGCCAGGTTTACTTCGGGCACGAAGATCTGCCCGGTATCGGTGTGCGATGTGTGGACGATCTGCACACGCGGGCTGTATCCAAGTTGCACCGACTGTTGCGTCAGCGAGAATGCGCCCGAGATGAGTGCCTGCGAAGCAATGATCGCAGCGATTGTGGCCAGAACGATAAGTGGACCTTGCAGAGCGGGGGGTGCGACAAGGTAGAACGGATTGATCGATGCAGCGGGATCGCGCAGGATGAGCGCACCTTGACCGAAATAGTTCGCCAGAAGGGCCGGCAACACCAGGAGGAACCACGCCAGCCGAATCGGCCGCTTTCCGAAATGGCCCATGTCCGCGTAGAGCGCCTCGGCGCCCGTCACTGCGAGAACCACGGCGCCCAGCAGCACAAACGCAGCGCGCCCGTGATGCATGAAGAACGTCACTGCGTATACCGGATTTGCCGCCAGCAGTACTTCTGGCGCCTGCACTATCTCATTAAGGCCGAGCAGGGCGATGGTGACAAACCAGATGGCCATCACCGGACCAAAGATTTTGCCGATGCCGGCGGTGCCGTGACGCTGGAAGAAAAACAATGCGCCAAGAATGATCACCGTCAGCGGCAGCACCAGATGCTGCGACTGGGGCGCGACGACTTCCAAACCTTCGACGGCGCTCAACACTGAAATTGCCGGCGTGATCACGCCATCGCCGTAAAGCAGCGCTGCCCCGATCAGACCAAGCGCGATTACGGCTTTGCGTCGCATCGAATCAGCGTCGCGACGCTGCTTCTGCAGTATCAGCGCGAGCAACGCGAGGATTCCACCCTCGCCGTTGTTGTCCGCGCGCATGATGAAAACGATGTACTTGATGCTGACGATGATGATCAGCGACCAAACGATGAGCGACAGAACGCCATATACGTTGGTCGGAACCGGATTCAGCCCGTGCTCGACTTTGAAGCACTCGCGCAGTGCGTAAAGTGGGCTGGTACCGATGTCGCCGTAGACGACGCCCAGCGCGAGGAGAGTGAGTTTTGCGAGACGGCGGCCGCTCGGACGAGCTTCCTGGTTAGTGCTGATTTGCGCGACCTATAGAGGTAGTTCAGGCCACTGTACTGCTGGGCTCCTTATAGCCGTGGCTTTGACCTCGGAATTTCCGTAAGCATGTCACCGTTTGCAAGGTCGGTACCTCCACCCGTGAAAACATCCTCCTAAACCGGCATGTCGCTTGCGTTTACAACATTCGCAAGTACCTGACTTAACGGAGGATTGAAATGGGTGATCTGAACGAAAGAGGTGTCGACAACCAGGTCAAAGGCACCGCCAAGGAAATGAAGGGAAAGCTTCGTGGTGACCTCGGCGACGCCACTGACAACGCGAGCGAACACATCAAGGGTCGCGCGGAACAACTGGAAGGCAAAATCCAGAAGAACTTCGGGAAATCCGAGCGCGAATCTGACCCCGATAACGCTTAAGTCCTCCACAAAAAACTGAGAACAAATACGAAAGGCCGGTGCATCGCACCGGCCTTTCGTATTTCGGCTTGCGTGTCTAGTAGCGGGGCGGACCGACCGGAGGTCTGGCCGTGTCGCCGCCACGGCGCTCCGCGAGCTCCTTGCGTGCCTCAGCGCGAAGCTGGTCGAACTTCGCGCCCTGCTCCGGCGTCAGCAGGCGCTTGATTTGTTGGTGGGTGCTGTCGCTGACGACACGCGCCAGCTTCGCAATCGAATCGAGCTCTGGCTGCACCGGTTTGTACAACGCGAGAATCTGGCGGTGCTTCTCCTCGATGAGTGTATCGACGGCGGCTGCCTGCTTCGCGGTCAGGTTCAGCTCGTCTGCCATGCGCTGCCGATACGCGCGCGGCCCGCGCGCATGCTCACGCTTTGCGTCCATGACCCGGTCAGCTGAAAAACCCAGCGCTCCGCCGGCGATGAACGCGCCGAGGAGAAACATCAGGGCGTAACCTTTGGTTCGCTCCATCAGAACCTCAGTGTGACATTACGTAGCGGAACGTCGCTTCTCGCTGCGACGTTCCATCATGCGGAGCCTGCACCACCTGCACGGCGCCGGGGAGAACATCGTAGGGCAGGGCATCGGTCACTGCCTCGTAGCTGACACGCAGATCTTCATCTTTCTGCTTCGACCACAGCAGGCCCGCGGCGACAAAGAGCAATGCAGCGGCGGCGAGTCCGGGGCCCGCCCAGCTCGCCAGATCCGACCACCAATTCACCGGGATCACTGCTTCACCACGATCCCTGACATATGACATCACACGCTGCTCGAGTCCGTCCCAATACGACGCAGCCTCCGGCGCCGCGTAAATCCCACGAAGTGCATTCGTGATCTCCGCGTCCGCGCTGTCTTCGTTGTCGAGCCGCAAATCGAATCTTTCGTCCATCTTCAATCCCTCAGATTTCCCAGCAGCACCCGCAGCTTCTGCCGCGCATGGTGCAAATCCGACCGAGCAGTTCCGCCTGGTATACCCAACATTTCGCCAATCTCCGCGTGCGTAAAGCCCTCGATATCATGGAGAACAATCACGGCCCGCGCACGTTCGCCAAGCTTGGCCAGCGCGGCCTCCAACCGCGCCCGTAGCTCGTCACCTTCAGCCGGATCGCGAAAAGGAGTCGCCATCGTATCCGACAACTCCTCAGCGTTCCGCACCTTTCGGCGACGAGCCAGATCCAGTGCCGCGTTGGCAACGATCCGATTCAGCCAGGCTCCAAACGCCTGCGACGGATCGAATCGGTCCAGCGCCTGGTGCGCCCGCAGAAATCCTTCCTGCACCGCATCTTCGGCGTCCTCGTGCGTCAGAACGATCGAACGTGCTACCGCATACGCCCTTCTCTGATGCAGTCGAACCAGCCCCGCAAACCCCCGATCGTCACCCGCCCTGGCGAGACGAATGAGCTCCTTCTCTTCCTCAGAAATACGGTTTGGCTGGCTGGACTGTTGGGACAGGTGCGGTTCCACCGGGCGCTGGTCCAAAGTTACCGGCGGCTGGCCCGCGACGCCGGGCGGATCGATGCGCGCCACAGACCGGCCTAGTGCGCGGGGCCCATCGACCCGCGCGCGCGCCCAGTCCTGAACAGCAACAGCAACGGCAGCGCGCATATGAGGACGAGACCGCTGTAGAAATAGATCTTGGAGAATGCTAGCATGCTCGATTGCACGGTGACCTGCCGATCCAGAATCGCCAGCGCCTGCTGCTGCGCCACCATCGGATTTATCCCCCGCGCGATCAAACCGCGAGTGATCATCGACAGACGGCCGAGGGTCTCCGGATCGCTGCTGCCGACGTGCTCCACCAACACCGACTTCTCGGCAGCCATGAACCGCGCCAGCAGTGTCGCCATGACGGCGATGCCGAGCGAGCCACCGAGCTGACGCATCAAGTTGAACATGCCGGTCCCTTGCGCGAGGTCTTTCACTTTCAGATCGGCCATCGTCGCGTTCGTCAGTGGCACGAAGATCAAGCCAAGGCCAACACCGCGCAAAATGAGCGGCCAGAACAAATCCTGCTGTCCGCTGGCTGATGTCAGATGCGACATCTTGAGCATCGACCAGAAGAAGAGGAATGCGCCCGCGACTACGGTGTAACGCGCGTCCAGTCGCATCGCATTGCGCCCCACCACCGCCATCGTCACCGCCGACGCAATCGCACCGGGCAGGATGATTTTGCCCGTCTGCCACGCCGTCATCTGCAGCAGGCTTTGCAGGAATACCGGCAGGATGAACACCGATCCGTACAACGCGAATCCAAGCAGCAGTCCCATACTCACGCCAGCGGTGAGCTGCCGGCTTTTCAGAATGCGGAAATTGATCACCGGCTCGTCGGTAGTCAGCTCGCGCCAGATCAGTGCGATGCCGGCGAACAACGCTGTGACGCCGAGCAAAGTGACTGAACGCGACTCCCACCAGTCATAGCGCTCGCCACGTTCCAGCATCCATTGGAGCGAGCCCACGCAAAGGGCGAGAAAGCCGATTCCCCAGTAATCAACTTTCTCCGCGCGCTCCTGGTGTTCGGCGTCGTGAACGTAGGTCAACGTGAGAATCGCTGCGATGATGCCGAGCGGGACGTTGATGTAAAAAATCCACGGCCAGTTGTAGTTGTCGGTAATCCAACCGCCGAGAGTTGGCCCCAGTGTCGGGCCGACCATGACACCAACGCCGAAGATCGCCATACCGGTGCCGGCTTCTTCTGGCGGGAAGGATTCGTACAACGTCGCCTGCGCAGTAGACAGGAGCGCGCCGCCGCCGATTCCCTGAATCACGCGCCAGAAAATCAGCGCGACCAGCGAGTGCGAGGCGCCACAGAAAAACGACGCAACTACAAACAGGAGGATCGAACCGGTGAAGTAGCGCTTTCTGCCGAAGTACGCCGACAGCCAGCCCGACATCGGAATGACGATGACGTTGGCGATGATGTAGCCGGTCGACACCCAGGCGATTTCGTCGAGCGTCGCGCCGAGGTTTCCCATCATGTGCGGGATCGCGACGTTGACGATCGAGGTGTCGATCAGCTCCAGCATCGCCGCCATCGTGACGGTGGCGGCGATGATGTATTTATGGGCGTACTTGTCTTCGACGGATGTAGTGATCCCCGTCGACTGCAGTACGGCAGTGCTCACCGGGAAGTATCCACGTGCACGTCGACCGACAGGCCGGGACGCAGCGGACGATTACCTCCGCACGGCTTGGTGACGGCGATTCTCACCGGCACGCGCTGCACGACTTTGGTGAAGTTTCCCGTAGCGTTGTCGGGTGGGAGCAGCGCGAACTTGGCGCCAGTCGCTCCGCTCACGCTCTCGACTTTGCCTTCGCCAGTGCAGCCGTAAGCGTCGACCGAGAATTCAACCGGCTGACCGGCGTGGATCTTGGCGAGCTGAGTTTCCTTGAAGTTGGCGGTTACCCAGACGCCCGTGTCGGCGACGATGCTGAGCAACGGCTGTCCGGGGTTGACCAGCTGGCCGACTTCGACCTGCTTGCGTGAGACTTCGCCCGACGCGGGCGCGGTGATCCTGGTGTAATCGAGCTGCAGCTGGGCGTTGGCGGCGGCGGCACGGGCAGCGAGGGTGCGCGCGCTGGCGACCCGGACGCCCGCCTCGGCGGTGTTCACCGTTCCACCCGCGGCCGATGCCTGACGCTCGGCGGCGAGAAGGTTCGCGTGCGCGACATCCGATGCCGCTTGTGCGGCATCGAGCTGCTGTTTTGAAATGATCTGCTTGCCAGCCAGCTCCTTGGCGCGGGCCAGATCGAGGTCAGCTTTGTTGGCATTGGCGCGTGCAGCACCGATCTGCGCGTCGAGCGCTGCGCGTTGACCAGCGGCGCTCTGCACCTGCGCCTGTGCCTGACCAGCGAATCCAGAGCTACCGGCGGTAGCTTCGGCAGCGGCGAGATCAGCCTGCGACTGCTGCAATCTCACGACGTAATCCGCGTCGTCGAGCTGAACGAGTGGCTGGCCCGCGTTGACGTGATCGTTCTCGTTGACCGAGACCGTCTTCACGTAACCACCGACCTTCGCGAGGACCGGGACGATGTGTCCGTCGACCTGTGCGTTGTCGGTCGACTCGTGGGTGCGACCGTAGTTCCATTTCTGGAATGCCCAGAAAAGAACCAGCAGTGCGACGACGGCGACGATCGGCAGCACGATTTTCTTTTTGCCGGACGGCGTGTCGGGCTCGTCGGATGCTCCTCTTCCGTTCTGAGAAGCGCGGGAAGGAGTGTCGGTTTCGATTGCGGTAGCCATTGGAGTTCCTGTGATTCTTAGTCTGAAAGTAGTCCTGAAATGTTGCTGATTATCTCAAAGTCGTGACACTTCCGGTCGCCCGTGCCAGCGCGACGCGCGCCAGCTGGTAGGCCGTTTCCGCATCGTTCACCAACGTTCGCGACGAGGTGAGCGCGAGTGACGCGTTCACCACGTCGGCGTTTCCTGCCACGCCAGCGTTAAAGCGCTCGCGTGCCTGGGACAGCTCCTGCTCGGCGAGGCGGAGCCGCTCCGTTGCCGCGGCTACCTGCTCGGTCGCGTTTGCCAGGTCGAGCAGAGCGCCGCGCACGTCGGCCTGAGCCTGCTGCTCGAGATCGCGCCGACGGATCTCAGCTTCCTTGACTACGGATTGCTGCTCCTGAACGCGGGCCTCGCGGCGAAAGCCATCGAAAATCGGAAGACTGACCTGGAATCCCCAGGTGTAAGTGTTCAAGAGCTTGCCTCCAGTCTTGCCAATTACACCGTCATCGGCGACAAGGCCCAAAGTAGGCAAACGTTCCGCTTTGATCGCTGAGAGTCCCTGTTTGGCGGCGCGCACGCGCTCCTCCTCGGCGATGAGGTCGGGACGATTCTGAATCGCCTGCTGGACGAGCGTTGCCTCGTCGGCGAGAGTCTCGCGTGGCGCGCTCGGCGAGAGTGAGTCGGTCAGCACGATATCAGTCCCGACGGGCAATGCCAGAGAGCGGAGCAAGTCGAGATGTGCGTGATCGCGTCCATTGCGTGAGCTGATCAGGCTGGCGCGGGTCGCAGCGAGCTGAGCCTGCGCACGAGTGACGTCGAGTCCGACGCCGGTGCCGGCCTGAAGCTGTGACTGCGCGATGCGAAGGAGCTCGGTGGCGAGGAGGGTGTCAGCCTGACGGGCGCGAAGATCGGCATCCGCCCGCATCGCACGAACGTAAGCAGACGTTGCAGTCGTCGCTGCCTGTTCGGCGCTGGCGTCGGCGTCGGCGTTGAATGAGCGGGCCTGGGCCTGGGCGGATTTCACGCGACCAATCGCGCTGAAGTCGAGGAGGTTTTGCTGCACCCGGCCGCGGATGTCGACGAGGTTCACCGGTCCTTCCACCTGGCCGGCGGGATCGAACAACGGCGGCTGTCCCGGCGGAGCGGGGAAGTCGATGCCGAAGGTGGCAGTGTTGAAGGTATGACTCGATTGCTGGGCGTAGCTGCTGACGTTGGGGAGCAAGTCGGCACGACGCTGGCGAACGCGCGCTTCTGCTTCGTTGGCGCGAAGTCTGGCGCCCTGGGCAAGCGCACTCTGCTGGGCGGCGAGCCGCGCAGCGTCACCAAGGCTGAGTGGAATCACGCCGCCGACGGGGCGCGGCAGTGAATCGGTGTTTTGCGCCTTTGCCGAAGGGGATACGACGATTGCAATCGTTGCGGCGACAGCGAGTGCGCGCCGAACGCTGGGGAGAATCTCATTCATTGTGAAAAGGGAAAAACGAAACTGCAGGAGCGCCGTCGGCCTGCTCACAGGCGCCGGTGGATGTGCTCAGGGAATGGAGATAGAACTGGGCCACCTCGCGGAAAACTTCCTCGTGTTTCTTGTGGCAAAGGAGCGGGACGCCGGTGTGCTCATCGCTCCAGATCGCGTTCATTACGGTAAGGGCGACGAGCATGCGGGCCGCGACCATCGGATCGACGTCGCGAAACTCCCCGGCTTCAGTGCCGCGGCGGATAATGCCGCTCAGCAGCTTGAGTCCGCGGGCGGTGACCTCTTCGGCGTAGAAGCGCGCGAGGTCAGGGAACTGGTGCAGCTCGCCGAGTACGAGGCGGTGCAGGGTGTTGAAGATTGGCGAGCTGACGAAGGCCCAGTAGCCGCGCATGGCGCCATAGAGCTGCTCGCTCGGCGATCCACCTTCGCTGACCGTGCGCTCGCCGGATTCGATGGCGGCGACTGCGGTCTGCCGGACTACTTCACGGAAGAGCTCTTCCTTGTTGGGGAAGTAGAGGTAGATGGTGCCTTTGGAGACGCCAGCGCGGGCGGCGATATCCTGGAGCCGGGCCTTCGCGAGTCCGCATTCGCCAAAGACTTCGAGTGCGGCCTCGATGATTTGCTGGGGCCTGTGCTCGGGTCTCCTGCGCCACTTTGGGGATTTTGAGGCGGTTTGCTGGCTTGCGGACATTCCGGTAAACAAGTAGTAACTGACCGGTCAGTAAGATAGTAGGGGTCCGCTTTGGAGTAAAGGGGAATACTGCTAAATGAAAACGACCAGCTGGCGGCTTGCGGCTTTCAGCCCGCGGCTTCGAGCCCGTACGAAGTCGAGGCCCAAAGCGGCCAGCTGACAGCAGCCAGCCGCCGGCCGGGCGTTTTCACTTCGTCGTTACAGCCTTGGACTCCTCGAGATGCCTGTACTTCGCGTTCGTCAACAGAACAATCGAAGTCAAAATCAGGAACAGAGTCACGGCGCTGAGGACGAAGCCGGTGAGCGCGGCAGCGAGATCGGTTTTCTTTTTGACCGCCATCATTTTGCTCCCGGCTCGCTTTCGACGCGCGCCTTCGACAGGGTGTCGTTCTGGTTGATCTTGGGAACGATATCGAGCCCTTCAACTACGCGGCCGAAAACTGTGTGCACACCGTTCAGGTGTCGAGTGTTCTGCTCGTTCAGAACGATGAAGAACTGACTGCCACCAGTGTCCTTGCCGGCGTGCGCCATTGACAGTGCGCCGACCTGATGCTTGTTCGGATTGCCAGCCGTCTCGCACTTGATCTTGTAGCCGGGTCCGCCGGTTCCTACGGGTCCCTTCGCCGCGTCGCCACCCTTCGAGTACGGGTCGCCGCCCTGCACCACGAAATCCTTGATCACGCGGTGGAACTTCGTCCCATCGTAAAATCCCGAGTTCGCCAGTTTTTCGAAGTTGGCGACAGTGTTCGGCGCGTCCTTCTCAAACAACTCCGCGCGCATCGTTCCTTTATTTGTTTCGAGAGTAGCGATTTTCGTCATCGATGTTGGAAAGAGATTGCTAAAGGTAATACAGAGATTGAGGCGTTCGGACTAAACAACCAGATCAGCGGAGTGCGGATTAATTGAGGAGTGCGGACCGTCCGTATCCCTCACTTAATCCGAATTTCGGACTGGTAGTTGATCCGAACGCCTCAATCCTCACTTGGCTGCGGAGGCGCGAAAGCCCGCAGGCCGTTCCGGACTCGCCTGCGATAATGCGCGACGCACACCCTCGGCGTTGAGATCGGCTGCGTACACCGGCGTGCCCGGCTGCTGTTTCCATGAATCATCCAGCCCGCCGGCGTCGACGCCGTCGAACCCCATCTCATCCAGCAGTTTGATCACCAAGTCTTTCGCGCGGTTATCGTCGCCGGCGACCGGGAGCGCAACTCGATCGGGCGCGCCACGCGGCTTGCCGCGATCGAGTAGATGCTTCGCGTAAATGTTGTTGAACGCTTTCACAACCGGGCGTCCCAGCTGTTCCGACACCCAGCGACTCTCTGTAGTCCCCGATTCGATGTCGGCGAGCCGGCCGTCGCGCTGCGGATAATAGTTGCCGGTATCCACGATCACGGCATTGGGCGATGTGTCAGCGAATAAATCGCGCGGCAGCTTCGGAATGTTCTTTTCCGGGATCGTGACGATCACCACTTCGCCCTGCCGAGCCGCTTCCTTCGGCGTCACCGGCTTCGCTCCCGTCTCACGCGCGAGATCAGCCAGAGTCTCAGGGCCGCGAGAGTTCGCGACGTAGACCTCGTGACCGAGCTGAGTAAACCGCCTGGTGAGATTGCCCCCGATATTGCCGGCGCCGATGATTCCAATTTTCATAACTGCTCCCGCTTAGATGGTGCTCGACGGACAGAGTTCCGCGAGCGTGCAAAGCGTGCACTTCGGTGAGCGAGCGAAGCAGACTCTCCGCCCGTGGAAGACCAGTACGTGGGCCAGCATCGTCCAGTCTTCCTGATCCACTAGCCCCATCAAATCCTGCTCCGCTTTCACCGGGTCGGTTTGACGGGTGAGACCGAGTCGCACCGACAGCCTGCCGACATGGGTGTCGACGACAACGCCTTCGTTCTTATTGAATGCATTGCCGAGTATGACGTTGGCCGTTTTGCGGCCGACGCCGGGCAGCTTCACCAACTCGGCCATCGAGTCGGGCACCTCGCCGTTGTGTCGCTCGACGAGAGCTTTGCCGAGCGCGATCAGACTCTTCGTCTTGTTGCGAAAGAAACCGGTGCTCTTGATCATCTCTTCCAGCACCGCAGGATTGGCATCAGCGAGCGACTGCGCGGTGGGAAAAGTTCTGAAGACGAGCGGCGTCACCATGTTGACGCGCTTGTCGGTGCACTGCGCGCTCAGGATCGTCGCTATCAACAGCTCGAGCGGTGTGGTGTAATCCAGCTCGACGTGCGCGTCGGGGTAGACGGCGCGTAGGCGCGCGTAGAGTTCACGCGCATGCGCCGGCATCTCCGCCTTACGTGGTCTTTTCCGCCTGGCCAATTTGACGACGGTCTTCTTCATTTTCTCCTGCGGCGCGCGAACGCAATCACATCATCCGCGCTGCGGGTGTTGAGAATTTCCCCGGCCTCGAGCCACGCTTTGCGGGCGAGACCGATGCCGAAGTGAACGTTATCTAGTCCTGGCACCGAGTGCGCGTCGGGACCAATCTCGATCGTCACTCCCAATTCCTTGGCGCGCCGACAATAGCGCCAGTCGAGATCGAGCCGGTGTGGATCGGCGTTAAGCTCGACGGACACGCCAACTTCGGCTGCTTTCTCGAGCACCGCTTCGACGTCGAGCGCATAGGGCTCCCGTGACAGCAGCAATCTGCCGGTCGGATGCGCGAGTATCGTGAGGTGCGGATCGTCGATAGCGGCAAGAACGCGCTTCGTCATCGCGTCTCCATCCATGCTGAACCGTGAATGAATCGAGCCGATGACGTAATCGAAGGTTTCCAGGATGTCCGCATCGTAATCGACGCGGCCATCCGCAAGAATATCCGCTTCGATTCCTTTGAGAATTCTGAAGTTCTTGAGACGGGCGTTGATCTCGTCGATCTCTTCGTGCTGGCGCAGCAGTCGATCGCGCTTGAGACCGCGCGCGTAGAACGCCGACTCAGAGTGATCCGAGATCCCGATGTAATCCCAGCCGCGCTCGATCGCGCCCTCAGCGAGCTCCTCGATTGTCGCGACGCCGTCGGAGTAATCCGAGTGGCAGTGCAGAATTCCGCGCAAATCTTCGTAGACGACGAGATTAGGCAGCACGCCCTTGGCCGCCGCTTCGACTTCGCCCATTCCCTCGCGCATTTCGGGCGGAATCGGGACCAGATCCATTGCTCTGTAAAACGAATCCTCGTCTTTCAGGGAAAGGCGCTTTCCATTGGGGCCAATCAACGAATTTCCGCGAATCTCAAAGCCGCGACTCTGGGCGAGCTCACGCATTTCTTCGACGTGCGACGAGTTTCCAGTCGCGCGCCACAGCGCCACGGGATACTCGGCTTTGCTGACGCAATGGATGTCGAGGTGAGTGCCGTCGACGAATCGGATGTAGACTGAGCCGGGCTCATCTGCTTTCTCATTTGCCTCGCGCACACCCGGAGACCGCGCGAACGATTCTGCCACTTTAACAGGATCGGTCGTGCACTCCGCGACGATGTCGACATCGGCGACCAGCTCGTTGTGACGGCGGATCGAGCCGGCGATTTCGGCGTGCTCGACGTCGGGATGCCGATCGACATTGGTGGCGAGCATGTGCGCCTGGATGATCGCCGCCGGAAAGCGCTGCAGGTGCGCATCCCGCCGGACGATCTCGATTCCGCGCAATATCTTCTCTGCGGTCTTCGCTCCGAACTTTGGCAGCGTGGCTAACTCGCCGCTCTGGGCGACGCGCTCGAGATCGTCGAGGCTGTTGACGCCCAGCTCTTCGTGAATCAGCTGGATCTTTTGCGCATTGAGACCCGGGACGCGCATCAAATCCACCATTCCGGACGGCATTCCTTCACTGAGCTGATTCAGGTAGCGCGACTCGCCGGTCTCGATGAGGTCGCGCACTACCGATAGCGTCGCCGGACCAATCCCGGGCGTATCGGCCAGCTCGCCCGAGCGCAGCAGTGGGCCCAGGTCGTCGGTATCGAGCGCGATCAAAGCGCGAGCCGCGCCCTGATACGCTTTTGCCTTGAATCGCTGCTCGCCCTTTAGCTGGAGGAGGCGGCCGATCTGGTTGAGAACGTGGGCTGCTGACCTAGAATCCATTTCGCAATCTAGTTTCAACTACAAACTGAAAAATACCAGCTGGCGGCTGGCGGCTTTCAGCCGGCGGCTTCGAGCTATATAAACACAAACGGCCAGCGCTGTTGCTGGCCGTTTTCTTAGCTCAGCGCCGCCAGGCTAAAAGCCGCCGGCCGCAAGCTGGTAGTTTTTCAGTTGCAGTTGAAGAGGACTCAGGTGGCCTCTTCAACCCCCGCATGAAACGGCAGCGTTTTGACGATCTCCTCGATCTGCTTCTGAATCAGCTCCAGCTCCTGGCTGGCGCCCTCGCTATCGAGCATACCATGCCGCATCGTCACCGCAACGCGGTTCATGTACTTGATCTTGGTGATGATCTCTTCGGTGGCACGACGAAGTCGGATGTAGCGTCGCTTGTCGGCCAGCGCGCGATGACAGCGGCGCTCGAGGTCCTGAGGGGTGAGCTTACGCGCCGTCTCGACCGCTTCGGCAATGGTGCGACCGGGCACGGCACCGTGATCAGGGATTCCCATCTGATCACTGTTGGGATCGCTGAACCAAAGCCTGCCGATGTATTCGACCCCGTCATAGGCGAGACGGAGCGCTACTCTGTATTCCTTGCCGTCAACCGTGATCGAGCTGATCGCGTGCTGTGTTACGCCGGAATCTGATGTCATGGCTGAATTTCAGCGTCGTACAGGCGGATTTGTCTCATCCAGGAATGGTTCGAGTGCCGCGAAAAGCCGGTCCGGTTGTTCAACGTACGGCACATGCCCGCAGTCGTCCAGAACCACCAGGGTCGTTCCGAGGGCGTTAGAAGCTTCACTGGAAGACGCTAATGGAATCGGATCGTCACGTCCGTGAATGATAATCGAGGGGATTTTGATCCCTTGCAGGTCTCGGATCAGGTTGAAATCCCCCAAACTTTCCCATACTGACTGCTGAACTCGGCCGATGACTCTAAATGGTGTCAGGTCGGTCGCGCGGTGCGGATCAGCGAAGTAGCCGGCGACACTCAGCTCGAATGCGCGCTGACGGTAAGCCTTGGGATCGCGCTCGCGCAGACCCGACGCATTGAGCTCCTCGCGCAGCCGCTGGATCTCCGGACTCGCCTGACGTAGCGCAAATTCCGCGTCGAACTGGCGACGGTACTCGCGGGTCAGTGGTGCCGGATTGATCAAGGCCAATCCAGACGGCGGAATCAGATGCGGATTCCGGCGCTGTTCAATTGTATAAAGCAGCGCCAGCATCGCGCCCCACGAATATCCGACGATCGACAGCGGCTCGAGCCGGTGCTCGTCGGCGATCCGTCCCAGATCCTCGACGTGCGACTGCCAGGTCACCGGAACCTGGGCATCGGTGCGCGAGCGTCCACCACCGCGCTGATCGTAAAAAGTGAGATCGTATTCCTCGCCGAGCCGCAGCATCTGGGGCAAGAGATAGCAGTGATCCGCTCCGGGTCCACCGTGCAGCACGATCAGCTTCGGCGCGCCCCTCTTCCCGTACCTCACCCAGTAGAGCGGGACTTCCGTCGTGGTGGTGAAGCCTTCCTCGCGCGGGGCGGGGATCGGTTGGGGCATGCGCGGGAGGCGGGAGGCGGGAGGCGAGAGGCGAGAGGCGGGAGGCGGGAGGCGGGAGGCGAGAGGCGGTGAGCGGTGAGCGGTTAGCGGTGAGCGCTAACGGCTAACGCGCCGTGAAATCCGTGGTCGCTGACACCTGCCGGCACGCCTCGGCGATCAGTTCGGCGGCGTGGTCGAGGTCCTGGAGGCTGACCAGCTCATTTGGCGAATGCATGTAGCGATTCGGCACCGACACGAGCGCGGTTGCGACACCTTCGCGCGCGATGTGGATCGCGTCGGCGTCGGTGCTTGTCTCGCGACCGGCGGCGTGCAATGAGAACGGAATCTTCTTCTTCTCCGCCGTATCGCGGAGCAGACGGAAAACCACCGGCGAGATAATGGAGCCACGCGTCAGCACCGGACCCCCTTCGATCGCCGCTTCACCGTACTCTTTCTTCTCGACGCCAGGATGATCGATCGCGAAAGTGACATCCACAACGATCGCCATCTGTGGTCCGATGCACGTCGCGCACACGCCCGCGCCGCCGCCACGATAGCCGATTTCCTCCTGCGTCGTCGCCACCGCGACGACTTTAGCCGAGCCTGGTTTCTCGGAGTAGCGACGCAGTGCTTCGAGCACCACGAACGCGCCAATGCGATCATCGATCGAGCGCGAGACGATCCGCCCATTCGGAAACTCCATCGTCCGCGAATCGATCACGCCCGCGTCGCCAACCTGCACCGCTTCTTCAGCGCCCTTCTTGTCCTTGAAGCCGAGGTCGACCCACAGATCCTGGAACTTCGCCGCCTTCTCCCGCTCCTCCGGCTTGATCAGGTGGATCGGCTTTTTTCCCACGACGCCGAATACATCGCCATTGCGACCGCTGAATCGAATGCGCTGCCCGATCAATACCTGCGGATCCCATCCCCCGATCGGCTGGATGTAGGCGTAGCCTTTATCGTCGATGTAATTGATGATGACGCCGATCTCATCGATGTGCCCGGCGAGCATGATCGTCGGCCTGCCGTCGCCATTTACTTCTGCGAGGCTGTTGCCGGCGACGTCACCGCTCACTTTCGCAAATTTTTTGGCCTGTTCGCGCCAGACTTTGGCGGGCGCTGCTTCGAATCCTGACGGTCCTGGTGTGTCGAGAAGCTTCTTGAGAAAGGTAAGAGATTCGGCGGAAATCATACTAGAGAATGTTTGCTGGGTTGGGCCAGCGCGGCGTCAGGACACCGCGCAGTGAGAGAGACAATGTACAGCAACGGGCATCAAAATGACGGGCGTAGGTCGCGTGTGGACGGTCTCCGCGAACGACTCTTGCAACCGGTGAGCGGAATCAGTCACATGTACAGCACTCGCTCACTATGAGAAACGCCGTTCCGCTGCTCGTCGCATCCTTCCTCGCGTTCGCCGCTCCGATCCCGATCGCCGCGCAGATTGTCGCGACTTCCGCGCCAATCACTGACGTGCGCTACGAAGTGACTTTCACTCGCGCTAACGGCGAGCGGCGGCAGGTTGGTTCAGCCATGACTTTCACCGTCGGCGGTACTGACCCGGTGGTACT
>DASTGU010000041.1:0-10402 GCA_035718845.1 Gemmatimonadaceae bacterium
CAGATAGTCGGTCGCTCGGCTCGAGCGCGTCGGCGTTTTCGGCGGATTGTATTTCGGATGCGCGTAGTCGGGGTCTGCTTCCAGAGCCGCTGTTTCTTCCTGCAGCGCACTGACGGCGGCGTTTTGCAGGACCGGATCCAAGCCGGTGTAAATGCGATACCCGCCCTGCATCACCGGAATGCCGGCGCGCGTCGCCTGGATGCGCACGACGTCGAGATACCACGGCGAGTACGCCGAGTAGCCACCATTCGGTTGGGTGACCAGTGAGGAGGCTTGCGCCGCTTTCGCCTGCGCCGATGTGATGAAACCCTGATCCGCCATCAGCGCCAGCACGATGTTGCGGCGCTGGCGGACGCGATCCGGATATTTCAGCGGATCGTAAAGCGCAGGTCCCTTCGGCATCGCCGCGAGCGCTGCCGCTTCAGCCAGCGACAGTTTCGACGCGCTCTTCCCGAAGTAGTGACGCGCGGCACTCTCGACGCCGTACCAGCCGTGCCCAAACGAGATCTGATTGAGATACGCTTCGAGAATCTGCTCCTTGCTGTAGTGGCGCTCCATCTCTCGTGCCGCTGCCTGTTCGTCGAGCTTCCTGCCGAGGCTGCGATCGGAGCGATCGATCAGCGTTGGATGCATGTTGCCGACGAGTTGCTGGGTGATGGTACTGGCACCGCGACGCTCTCCGAAAATGTTGTCCTTGAGCGCGCCGGCGATGCCAACGACGTCGACACCGTCGTGCTGGTAGAAGCGGTGATCCTCGACTGCGACGAATGCCTGCGGGAGGTATCTGGGGAGCGTACGGATGGAGACGCTGGTGCGGATCTCCTTGCCGATCTCGCCGATGAGCGAGCCATCACGAGCGTAAACGAGCGAGGCCTGCGGCTGCGGGACGATCGTCCAGGCAGCGGTGTCGGCGGGCACAACGCGCTGCGCCACCGCCAGCGACGGGCTTAGTATCGAGAGAGCAAGCAGCAGTCGGCGCAACGGTTGATTGTGCCTCTGCGCTATGGCAACTTCAGATTGATGGATCGTCTCATTCATCTCGTCGTCGTTCAATTCAAGCCGCGCAAAGGCGACTATGCTGCGAACCTCGCCCGCCTGGCCGGCATTTTCTCACAAATCGACAATCTGGATCCCCGTCCTGACATAGCGGTCTTCTCAGAAACGGCGTTGACCGGATACTTCGTGGAAGGTGGCGTCCGCGACGTCGCAATGACCGCCGGTGCGCTGGCGCGCGATCTAAATACCCAATACCTCGCCGCAGTTAATACACCGCGGCCCCTCGATGTTTGCATTGGCTTCTACGAGGTGTGGAACAACGCCTTCTATAATAGTGCGCTCTATGTGACGCTGGGAGCGACGGAACCCGTAGTCCGTCACGTGCATCGGAAGCTCTTCCTCCCGACGTACGGTCTGTTCGACGAGGAGAGATTCGTCGACCGCGGATTCGAGGTCCGCGCGTTCGATACCGATTGGGGTCGCGCCGCGATGCTGATCTGCGAAGACGCGTGGCACAGCCTCACCGGGACAGTCGCTGCGCTGGATGGAGCGACGATGATCTTCGTCGTTTCAGCATCGCCGGGTCGCGGCGTGTGGCCTCGCGAGGGCGAAGGCCCCGTCCCTGCCAATCTCAAGCGGTGGGAGCGACTCGCTCGCGACATCGCGGAGGAGCACGGCGTATTCGTGGCGCTCGTCAATCTTGTTGGCACCGAAGGCGGAAAGACTTTCGCGGGTGGCTCGATCGTCTGCGGCCCGCATGGGGACGTGCGCGCGCAAGCACCCGTCTGGGACGAAGCGATACTGGCGATCACTCTCGATCCCCAGGATCTCACCCGCGCGCGTTCCGACGTGCCGCTGCTCACCGATCTGCAAACGATGATGCCGCACCTGATGCGGAACGTCGATCGCATTCAGGCAGGTGAGAAGCGAGAGCTCTCGTACGACGAAGAGCGCAAGGACCTCGGCCCGCTCAATCAGCCGGCTCCTGCGAAGGCGAAGTCGAGGCGAGAAGCAGCCGCTAGTCGGAATGGCAGCGAGCCGATCACGGTTTTGCGCGCGTCGTCGGCGCAGGCTGGCCCACCTCCTCTCGATATCGACCCAGAGCTCACCGCAAAGTGGCTGGTGGCGTTCCTGCGCGAAGAGTTCGAGCGCAGGGATTTCAGCCGCGCGGTCGTCGGACTGTCAGGCGGTGTCGATTCAGCCGTCACAACCTTCCTCGCGTCGGAAGCACTCGGCGCGGAGAACGTCCTTGCGGTGCGAATGCCATATCGCACTTCGAGCCCGGATTCTCTGGCACACGCACAGCTGGTCGTCGACGCTCTCGGTGTGAAGTCGCGCACCATCGACATCAGCCCGGCTGTCGATGGCTATTTGTCGAATGAGCCGGATGCAGATCCCGCGCGTCGCGGCAACGTCATGGCGCGCGAGCGCATGATCATCCTGTTCGATCAGTCGGCGAAATGCCACGCGCTGCCAGTCGGTACCGGCAACAAAACCGAGCGCTTACTCGGCTACTTCACCTGGCACGCGGATGATTCGCCGCCGATCAATCCGCTCGGCGATCTATTCAAAACCCAGGTGTGGCAGCTGGCGAAATTCCTTGGCGTGCCGGAAGTGATCGTCACGAAGCCGGCATCGGCCGATTTGATCGAAGGTCAGACCGATGAGGGAGACTTCGGCATCAGTTATCCCGAAGCAGATCAGATCCTCAATTGGCTCGTCAGCGGTTACAGCCCTGCTGCACTCGCTGCGCGCGGCTTCGATCCCAACAAAGTCGAGATCGTGCGGAAGCGACTCGCGGGCACACACTGGAAGAGGAAACTGCCGACCGTTGCGCTGCTCAGTCCAACGGGAATCGGCGAGTCTTATCTGAGACCAGTCGACTACTGAGACTGACAGGAGCTGCCGACCAAAGCGACCTTGGGCGGCATCCTGAATTCGCACGTCGACGCGATCTGGTAGCGCCGGTTGTACTCCTGTTCGGCCGCGGCGACTTCCTTCAATATGCTGAATAGCGCGACGGTGTCCGTGGTCTTCGCGCAGTACACGAGGTAGTAGCGAGGGCCGCCGCACGCGCGCGAGCCAACGGCCGCAGTGCGGCATTGATCGCCAGACGAGCAACCGTCGAGTTTGACCAATGCCTTGGCCTGATTCTCGAGCGCTGTGATCTGGCTCCAATCTGCGTTCTTGTCGCCGGTAAATACGACCTTGCTCGGCGGAGGGTCTGGCGCCGCTTGGTTCGCCGAGGAGCACGCCGCGATGATTGCGACGCTGAAGAGAAGCACGACGTTTGATTTCATTGATGCTCCGATCTCTGTAGTTCGTCCGGTCTGACCGCTATTTTGAAGTATATGGCAACCCGAACCATTCCCGACGGCAAAACCGCCGGCACGCCGAGCGCGAGGCTGTCGCCCCAGCAGCTGGTCGCTGCCTATAAGAACATGTTGTTGTCGCGGCGGCTGGATGACAAGGAAGTCCAGCTGAAGAACCAGAACAAGATTTTCTTCCAGATCTCCGGCGCTGGTCACGAGGCGATCCTGACTGCGGCCGGAATGGTGCTCAAGAGCGCCTACGACTGGTTCTATACGTACTACCGGGATCGCGCGCTTTGTCTCGAGCTGGGCGTCACGCCCGCCGAAATGTTGTATGAGGCGGTCGGGGCCGCGGTAGATCCGGCATCGGGTGGACGGCAGATGCCGAGTCACTGGGGCCATAAGAAGTACAACATTGTCTCGGCGTCGTCGCCGACGGGGACGCAGTTCCTTCAGGGCGTCGGATCGGCGGAAGCGACGCTGCGCGCGAAACTGCTTGGCATCACCGAAGGCTTCCAGAAGGACGAAGTCGTTTTCATCTCGACGGGCGAAGGGCAGACCAGCGAGGGCGAATTCTGGGAGTCGCTGAATACGGCGAGCAATCTGAAGTTGCCTGCGGTGTATCTCGTGGAAGACAACGGCTACGCGATTTCCGTCCCGGTGGAGGTGAATACCGCGGGCGGGAGTATTTCCAAGCTCGTGCGGTCGTTCCCCAATCTCCTCGTCGAGGAGGTTGATGGCTGCGACCTCCTTGCGAGCTACGACGTGATGCAGCGCGCAGTCGATTACGCGAGACAGAGAAAAGGGCCGGCACTGGTGCATGCAAAGGTGATCCGGCCCTATTCACATTCGCTCTCCGACGACGAGAAGCTTTATCGGCCGACGGCGGAGCGTGACGCTGATGCAGCGCGCGATCCGGTTACGCAGTTCCCGAAGTGGCTGGTGAGCGAAGGGCACGCGACGGAAGACGAGATCAAGCAGATCCAGGAAGAGGTCGACAAGATGGTGCTGGCAGCAACCGACGATGCGTTGGCGCAGCCGCAGCCGGGGCCGGAGACAGTTTATTTCGGCGTCTACTCGCCTGATGTCGATCCGACCAGTGAGCAGTTCGACACCGAGGACGATCCGCAGTTCTCCGGCGATCCGACAACGATGGTCGATCTGCTCAACGCCTGCATGCGCGACGAGATGCGTCGCGATCAGAAGATTGTCGTATTCGGTCAGGACGTGGCAGATGTGTCGCGCGAAGAGTATCTCGACAAAGTCAAAGGCAAGGGTGGCGTCTTCAAGGTGACGTGGCGGCTGCAGAAGGAATTCGGCAGCGCGCGCGTCTACAACTCCCCGCTCGCCGAGGCGAACATCATCGGTCGCGCGATCGGACTTGCGGTGCGTGGATTCAAGCCTGTCGTCGAAGTTCAGTTCTTCGATTACATCTGGACCGCCTACATGCAGCTGCGAGACGAGCTCGCGACGATGCGCTGGCGCTCGAACAATAATTTTTCGGCGCCCGTTGTCGTGAGAACGACATACGGTGGCTACATCCGCGGCGCCATCTACCACTCGCAGACTGGCGCGACGCTGTTCACGCACTGCCCCGGCCTGCGCGTCGTCTGCCCCGCAACAGCGCTCGACGCCAACGGGCTGCTGCGCACCGCGATACGCTGCGATGATCCGGTGCTCTTCCTCGAGCACAAGCATCTCTATCGCCAGACCTACAACAAGGCGCCGTATCCCGGGCCGAACTTCATGATTCCGTTCGGGAAGGCCAAGATCGTGCGCGAGGGCACCGACGTTACGGTCGTTACCTATGGCGCGACGGTGCAGCGCGCCGTGGTCGCGGCAAACGCGATGGCTGACCAGGGCATTTCAGTCGAAGTGATCGATCTGCGCACGCTCAGTCCCTGGGATCGCGAAACCGTCTTCGAATCGGTGAAGAAGACTTCGCGCGTGATTGTGGCTTACGAGGATGCGAAATCGTGGGGCTTCGGCGCGGAGATCTCGGCGTCGATAGCCGACGAGTGCTTTGCATGGCTCGATGCGCCCGTCAAGCGCATCGCGTCAACCGATACCTTTGTCGGCTACGCGCCGCGCCTGGAGGATGCGATTCTCCCCCAGGTCGACGATTTCAAGAAGGCATACGAAGAAATCGTTCGCTTTTAAGAAGGGGAGAAGTGGGTACTCCGGACGAAGTGCATTACTAATCGCGGACTGATTGAGAACTAGAACGAGGACTAGTCCGAACTAGTTGTAGTCCTCGTTCTCAATCAGTCCTCGATTATCGATGCACTTGGTCCGGAGTACGCAGTTCTAGGGTTTACTGAGGCGGGATCGCTCCGCCCGACTGTCCCTGCGGGTTCAGACTCGACATGTCGAGCGCTTTGTAGGTGGCCGGCACCTCGAACGCCTTTGGATCAGCAGCGACCCACTTGATCCCGGTGACAATCGCGTCGGTGCTCGTCACGCGTGGCGGCATTCCAGCAATCGTCATTGTCGCGGAGCTGGTGGCTTTGAGCGGCGTGCCCTTCGGCAGCTTCGCCTGCACTGCTTTCATCTTCTCGGCGAAATCCTTGTTGGAGCCGGTCAGCGCTGACGCCATGTCGGCGCCGCTGAAGCTGGAGAACGGATTGACCGAGCCTTTGATGTCGGTGGCGTAGTAATAGTCGGAAGTGCTGGCGATGGTGACGGTCTGCTGCTGTCCCATCGCGCTGACATTCATCGTCATGCCGGTTCCGATTCTATAGTGGGTCGTCGGATGGCCGAGGATGGCCGGGCCGGAACCGAGGCTATCGACCGTTGCCTTGGTGTTGGTGAAATCCATCTTCACGCCCATCTGCTGCGATTGTGCGAGCATGTCTGCCGGCCGCATCCGGATGTAGCGACTGCCCTTGGTATCGAGATAGGTGACGGTCTTGCCGCTGTCGGTGAGGATCATCGACATCGATCCATCCGCAGCGAGTGGCGTAGTCTGAGCGCCGGCGCCCTTCATCGTCAGATCCATGCGCACTTTGTCGGCGCTGCCGACTGCGTGTCCGACGATTACCCCGGTGTCCGGTGCGTCAGAAGTCGTAACGGTGGTGCGGAAATCAATCGCCAGGTTCTGGTTGCCTGCCTGTCCGCTAATGGTTGCAATCGGCGCCAGCGTGATCAAAGCACAGCTCAGCGCGCGCGATGTGAAGCTCATTCTCTGTATCCTGATTTGTTGTTTTGACAAATGGGCGGGAATTACCGTCGAGAGACGTTCCGCTGACACTAAGGGTAACCCGCAACCGTCGATTAGTGCCCCGTCCGTGGCCATTTGATCGACGCCACTATCGATGATGCAAGAACGAGAGCCACAACGCCCAGAGAAACGCCAATTGGAATGTGGAAGACGCCTTCGAGCAGCATCTTGGCGCCGATGAACACCAGCACCATTGAAAGACCGAGCTTCAGGTAAACGAACTTGTCGACGATGCCCGCGAGCAGGAAATAGAGCGCGCGCAGTCCGAGCACGGCGCAGATGTTCGATGTGTAGACGATGAAGGGATCGCGGGTGACGGCGAAAATCGCGGGGATCGAATCGGTAGCGAAGACGACGTCGGTGGTATCGACAATCAGCAGCACGATGAAGAGCGGCGTCGCTGCGAGGTGAGTGGTGCCGTCGGGGCGTTGCTCGCGCACGAAGAAGTTCTTGCCGTGGTACTCCCTGGTGACAGGAACGATTCTGCGCGCGATGCGCAGCACCGGATCGCGGTCGGGGTTGTACGCCTCATCATCCTTCTGCAGGGCCATGCGGATACCAGTGATGACGAGGAACGCGCCGAAGATATAGAGGGTCCACGCGAAGCGAGTTACCAGCGCGGAGCCGGCGACGATCATCACGCCACGCAGCACGAGGGCGCCGATGATGCCCCAGAACAGCACACGGTGCTGGTATTTCTCGGGCACGTTGAAGTACGTGAAGATCAGTACGAAGACGAAGATATTGTCGACTGACAGCGCGTACTCGATCAGGTATCCGGTGAGGAACTCCAGGCCTGATCGTTTGCCCATCGTGAGATAGATGGCAAACGCGAAACAAAGTGATAGCGCCACCCAGACCGCGCTCCAGATGGCGGCCTCGCGCAGCGAGACTTTTTCCGCCTTGCGATGAAGAACACCGAGGTCCAACGCGAGGATCGCGAGGACGACGAGGTTAAAACCGACCCAGCCATAGATCGAATTCACGGTGTAGCGGGTCGGATCGTGAAAACGGCCGGCTGATTAGCGACGCTCAAGCGCGTCGCGTACGTCGAGAAGGATCTCGAAGTAGAGCTGTTCTCTCCGGTAAGCGAAATCGAGCGTCGCCATCTGCGTTTGATCGCCGCTGTTCTTTGCGCGCTCGAATGCTTCACGATACATCTCGTCGAGGTTATTGAGGATCGTCGTGCGACTTCGTGACATTGCGTTTCTCTCCGGGCTCGATTCGCTGCGGTTGTCCACCGACAGGTTGGCGAGACGCTCGAGCGCCGTCTCGGGGTCCTGACCCTCGAAGATCAGTTTTTTCGCGGCGCCAAGTGCGATCCGGCGCGGATTGAACGGGTTCGAAGGTGGCGGGTTCACTGCGAGGGATGCTGGGACGAATGGGCGTGAAAGTTATAGCAATGCAGCGAAGTCGCGCTAATCAAGTAATGCCCGGGAAATACAAACGGGGCGGAGAGAACTTGATTCTCCGCCCCGTTGCTCGGTGTAGCGAGTCCTACCTGTTCGATCCGCTCTCTGAGCTTCCAGAGTCGCGGCTGCTCGAACCGCCCGATCCGCCGACGTTTCCGCCGGAAGATCCGCTGCTCGAATCACCCATTCCGCCCGAGCCGCCTGAGCCAGCGCCGCGCATTCCGCCGCTGCCTCCGCTTGAACCACCACTCGAGCCGCCGCTGGATGAGCCACCACTGCTACCACCGAGCCCACCACCGCTGCTGCTTCCTGCATCACTGCTTCCACCATAGCCACCACCGCTGGAGCTGCTCCCTCTGTCGGAGCTTCCTCCAAATCCACCACCGCTGCTGCTGCCACCGGATCCACCGAAGTTGCTGCCGCCGCTGCTTCCGCCGCTGCCGCTGCTGCTTCCACCACTGGATCCGCCCGAGCTCGATCCACCAAAGCCGCCGCTCGATCCACCCGAGCTACTGGAACCGCTGCTTCCGCGGTTTCCGCTCTGGCCCGATCCGGCCGCACTCTGTGAGTCGCGGTTGTTGGTGTTGCTGTCGTTCTGTGCCATGGTAATCCTCCTTCGTTGGGCAGGTACGCAAACGCATGACGCATGCCCACCAATGTTATTTTCGTCTGCTGCGCGAGCTGGTGCTCCGATCTCCCTTATCACCCTCGCCCGACCGTGACTGGGTCTTCGCTTGCCTCTTTCGATCCTGGCTCAGCGAGCGCCCTGTATCATCGACTTCGTCGAATCTTCCCTGTGCATCGCGCCGCACATATCGCTTGTCGCCTTCACGCGGCTCGATCATTTCTCTCTTTGACGCCATACTCTCCTCCTGAAATGACCTCAGACAGAGGAGGCATGTGGCGTGCCTTCGCGCACACTAGAGCCGATGAAAAATCGCCTCTTCCACCGGCCGGCCCTTCTTTAAATGCTCGACGACAATTCTCTCGAGCAGCTGTGGAGTGACGTTCGCGTACCAGATTCCTTCAGGGTACACGACCACGATCGGTCCATTGCTGCAAACGCCGAGGCACGGGGTTTCGCCCCGCTTCACGCGATTTGGTCCGAAGAGCAGATCCTCTCGCTGGAGCAGCTCCGCCAGTCGCGAGTACAGCTCGCGGCCGCTGCGATCGGGCGAGCAGAAGTTGCCGGTGCAGATAAGAACGTGATGGGAGTAACGTTCCATCTCCGGTTTCGTTGACGGCACCATTCGCCAAAGATACTTGCATGCAGTGCAGCGCAGTCTGATTATGCTTCTGAGCGCTGCTCTTTCAGGAGTAAACAATGGGGGCGACAATCACACCTAACGCATCCGCCGTCGATCCAGTCATCGCCGGCAAGGGCTACGTGCACCCTGAAGTTCTCGTCAGCACGGATTGGCTCGCCGAACACCTCGACGATCCCAACATCAGAATCATCGAGAGCGATGAAGACGTTCTCCTCTACGATACCGGCCACATTCCCGGCGCGCAGAAAGTCGATTGGCATCAGGATCTGAACGATTCGGTTCTGCGCGACTACGTGTCGCCCGAGCAATTCGAGAAGCTGCTGCGTGAGAAAGGCATCGACAGCAACACGACGGTGATTTTCTACGGTGACAAGAACAACTGGTGGGCGGCTTACGCTTTCTGGGTGTTTCAGCTTTTCGGATTTACCAATGCGAAGTTGCTCGACGGTGGTCGCGTGAAGTGGCAGCAGGAAGGTCGCGCCATGAACACCGACGTGCCGCGCTTCCCGAGAACGAATTACAAGGCCCCGCAGCGCTCTGACGAGAAGATTCGCGCGTTCTTCCAGCAGGTGCGCGAGCATTCTTCGGCAGGCAAGCCGCTGATCGACGTTCGATCACCGGAAGAATTCTCGGGACAGCGCACCCACATGCCCGATTACCCGCAGGAAGGCACGCTGCGCGGCGGGCACATCAAGGGCGCGCGCAGCGTACCGTGGGCGCGCGCTGCCAATCCAGACGGCAGCTTCAAGGACGCTAATTCGCTGCGCGCGATTTATGAGCAGGAAAAAGGTCTCAAGAAGAACGACGACATCATCGCCTATTGCCGCATTGGCGAACGCTCGTCCCATACCTGGTTCGTGCTCACCTACCTGCTCGGCTACGACAAAGTCAGGAACTACGACGGCAGCTGGACCGAGTGGGGTAACGCAGTGCGCGTTCCGATCGAGAAGGGGCCAGAGACGAAGTGACAGCTCCTGTTTCCGTTATAAAGACCAAGCCCTCACTGATCCACGTGACTTGGGCAGGTGATCATCAATTCGATGCGGGTCGCCCTGGTGGGCCAACCGCGCACATCGATGGCGACGGCAAAACCGCGCAGACACCGCCTGAGACTTTGCTGACCGCGCTGGCGACGTGCGTGTCGTACGACGTGATCGACATCCTCGCCAAGCAGCGCACGCCGATCTCTTCGCT
>DASTGU010000042.1:0-2579 GCA_035718845.1 Gemmatimonadaceae bacterium
TATATTGCCGCGTCCGACAAACGGCTGGAGGTCGCTGATCAGCAACAGGCGCTCGCTGCATGCGGTGCTGACGCTGTCACTGATCCTCGTGGGATCGACTAGTTCTCACGAGACGTTGACCACGTCCGTTAGTCGTGTCCACGATGTGGTCTCCTTCGCGACGAAGACCAAACTGCACGACGTCGATGCGTCGAATCCGCCGCTGCTCACCAACATCTCGAAGCGCCCGCACACCGTCGAAGTGAATCTCACCGCTGCGGTGACGAAACTGTCGCTGCAGCCGGGAATCATCAGCGAAGTCTTCGCCTACAATGGACATGTCCCTGGTCCGACGCTCGATGTGCGCGAAGGGGATAACGTCATCGTGCACTTCAGGAACGACCTGCCAGAGCCGACGACCGTCCATTGGCACGGCATTCATCTGCCATTCGAATCCGATGGCAGTCCCTTCCAGCCGATTCGTCCCGGTGAGTCCCACGACTATAGCTTCACCGTCCGTCCGGGAACTGCTGGCACCTACTGGTATCACCCGCATCCCGATAAACGCACCGGCTTCGCGATTGGCAAAGGATTGTTTGGCGCGATCGTAGTTCACGCAGCCGATGATCCGTTACCGCCGATGACCGAGAAGGTGCTCATTCTCTCCGACAATCGATTTCTGAATGACGGGAGCATCGACTTTCCAGAGCCCGCTTCCGATCGCGGCGCGATCGACGAGGAAAATGGTCGCGAAGGTCCGGTGCTCTTTGTGAACGGTCGAGTGATGCCGACGATTCAGATTCGAAGTGGCGAGACCCAGCGTTGGCGCATCATCAACAGCTCGGCGGGTCGCATCTTCCGGGTGGCGCTCAAGGGTCAGCCGATGCTGCACGTCGGAACCGACGGCGGCCTGTTCGAGAAGCCCGTCGAAGTGAAAGATCTGCTGCTCACTACCGGCGAGCGGGCCGAGGTGATCGTGAAAGGTGCCGCGCCCGGCACGCGCACAGTCCTGCAGAATCTTCCTTATGATCGCTACTCGCCTCAGACTCGCCCGGCCGACTGGAACGTGACGCGCGATCTGCTGGCGGTGGTGACGTCCGGCGAAGCTCCAGTCACTCCCACTCCGATCCCGCCAAAACTGCGCAGGATCGTTCCACTCGATACGACGAAAGTCACAGCAGTGCGGACCGTCGTGTTCGGCCAGGGAATCATCAATGGCCACACCATGGACATGGCTCGCGTCGATGTCAGCACTCACGTCGGCGCGACTGAGATCTGGGAAATCACCAACATCGTCGGCATGGACCACCCATTCCATCTGCACGGATTCCAGTTCCAGGTGCTGGACCGGAATGGCGTCGCCGAGCCGTACGTGGCGTGGAAGGACATGCTCAATATTCCAAAGCACTCGACGGCACGCATCATCGTTCGCTACGACGACTATCCCGGGAAGTGGATGTTCCACTGCCACATTCTCGACCATGAAGATCACGGCATGATGGGAGTGCTCGAAGTCAAGCGCTGAACATTCCGACAAGGAGCGAAGTGTGTTGCGACAATCGGCTAAGCCTGCGTGGTTCTTGATGTCGCTCTTCCCCATGTTTGTCGTAGTCGCATCAGTGGCTGCTTTTTCGAGCGCCAGCTCGCGCGCCGAGCAGGCCCAACAGAGCCAGATACTGTGGGGCAGACAGCTGGTGGTCAGCCACGCTTGCGGTGAATGCCACGGCGGCAACGACAACCCGGCCGCAGCCCACTGGCTCGATGGAATGCGCGACACCATCACCCAGCAATTTCCGATCGGACCATTCCACACCCGTGCAAAAAATCTGACGCCCGATGTGGCGACCGGGACGGGCAGCTTCACCGAGCGGCAAATCTTCAACGCCTTGCGCTATGGATTGCGTCCCGAAGAGACGCCCGACGTCGAAATAACCTCGATGGTACCGGGGCAGGGGAATTTCCCTTTACATCCACACTACTTGGCGCCTCCGATGCCGTGGGTCTCGTGGCGCAATATGTCCAACGAGGAGTTGTACGCTATTGCCGCCTACATCAAGCGCGGTTTGAAACCCGTTTCGCACAAGGTTCAGGACAGCGATGGGCCGCCCGATTTCTGGGCGAGCGAATACACAGTCGAGAAATACGGGCCCTACCCCGCGGTCCCATACCCGACTGCCAACGAAACGGGGAAGCGGTAGAGTTCGCGAGGGCGGATGGTGCAGACCTCTTCTCGGCGTATGGATCGGGGCTCGTAGCTGGCACCCACAAAACAGAAGCGGCGAGCCACAAGCTTAGTGTGCAGCTACGCTCCGAGCTCGCTGCTGTGTCCGAATGCGAAAAGCACAGCTCACAGCGTAGCTGCTCACTAAGCTTGAGGCTCGTCGCTTCCGTATTGAAGTTGCCAGCTACGGATTACGGACTATACGCCGAGACGGATTGCGGCCCACACGCCGAGATCATCGAGGCTCAACCCGCCTCTGGACCGGGTCCGTCTTCCGCCGCGTCACCGCCTTGGCAGTGCAGCACCACTGCTCGATCGTCTCGTCGTCGGCGCGGTCCCAACCCTCGGGCACGGGCGCGAGCCGGCGCTTCTCGCCGGA
>DASTGU010000043.1:0-6018 GCA_035718845.1 Gemmatimonadaceae bacterium
AGCAGGAGTCTCTTCATCGAACGGAGGCGGCGGTGTGCCCGGCGTCTCAGCGGAATCGAAAACCAGCCGTCCGTGATTGAGCTCGATGGTTCGATAGTTGGAGCGCCGCACCAGATCCAGATCGTGCGTCGCCATGATCACTGCTGTTCCCGACGCATTGATGTCCCGCAGCAGCTGGAAGACTCCGCGCGTCGCCCGCTCGTCGAGATTTCCCGTCGGTTCGTCGGCGATCAACACGAACGGATCGTTCACCAGGGCGCGCGCGATCGCCACGCGTTGCTGCTCACCGCCGGATAGCTCGCGCGGATAGCTGGTTGCCTTCGATGCGAGACCTACCTGCGTCAACACTCGCGTCACCTTCGAGCGGATCGTCGCTTTCGGCGAGCCGGTCACCTCGAGGGCGAAGCGAATGTTGGCTTCCGCGCTGCGATCCTCGAGCAGGCGGAAATCCTGAAAGACGATCCCGATGCGCCGACGGAGCCGAGTGATCTCGGAGCGGTTCGCCGTTTTCGAGCTGACACCGTTGATCCAGACTTCGCCGGTGGTCGGGCGATCGTCCATGTACAGCAGCTTCAGGATCGTCGTCTTCCCCGAGCCGCTCGGACCGGTGAGGAAGACGAATTCGCCCTTTCTCACCTGAAAGCTGACCTGCGCGAGCGCCACGCCCGAGCGCGGATACTCCTTACCTACCTCGGTGAGACGAATCATGCCTGATGCAGCGCCTGCTCGATATCCGCAATCAGATCGTCGGCGTCTTCGATGCCGATGCTCACTCTGAGGAATCCGTCAGGAATACCGATGCGCGCGCGCTCTTCGGTGGAAAGGTGTTCGTGCGAGCTATAGCGCGGTTCGATGATCAGAGAATCGCAGCCGCCGAGGCTGGACGCGTGCGCAAAAATCTGGAGACCGTTGATAAAACGCACCGCCGCTGGTCCGCCGCCTTTTAGCTCCAGCGCCATCATGCCGCCAAAGCCGTCCAGCAAAGTCTTCGCGACTTCATGATCGGGATGAGTCGGCAGCCCCGGATAATGGACCTTCGAGAACTCTGGCCGTTTGGCGCACCACTCGGCGACGCGCATCGCGTTTTCGTTCTGCCGTTTCACACGCACCTCGAGGGTCTTGAGACCACGCTCGAGCAGCCAGCAGCCGAATGGATCCGGAGCCTGACCCCACACCATCATCTTGCGTCGCACTTCGTCGATGAACGGCTCGTTGCCGCAGACGACGCCGGCGAGCAAATCGTGGTGGCCGTTGAGGTACTTTGTCGCCGAATGAATGACGACGTCGGCCCCGTGCTCGATAGGCCGGAAGTTGATCGGGCTGGCGAAGGTCGAATCGACAACCAGCGCGATGCCTTCAGAGTGAGCGAGGCTCTGCAGCGAGTTGAGCTCGATGACTCTGCACGTCGGATTTACTGGCGACTCGAGGAAGATTACGCGCGTCGTCTTCCGCAGTGCTTTGCGCCACGCGCGCGGCTCGAGCGGATTGACGAAGGTGACCTCAATCCCCATTCCCGGCAGATCCTGGGTGAAAAGAGTGCGCGTTCCGCCGTAGATCCAGGAGCTGGTGACGAGATGATCGCCGCCCCGCAGGAGCGCGAGCATCGCGCATGCGGTCGCGCCCATACCGCTCGACAGAACCAAAGCGGCTTCCGAGCCCTCGAGTTGTGCGAGACGACGCTGCACGATCTCCGCATTCGGGGTATTCCCGTAACGCGTGTACATGAGTCCTTCGCTCGTACCGGTGTCCTGAGCGAAGTTCACGGATTGGACGAGCGGAGAGGTGACGCCGGTACCGGGAGTCGGCTTTGGTGCGCCGCCGTGCACGGCGGTTGTCGACAATCCCAGTTTGCGTGTCCCTTCAGCCAAAGAGATCTCCTATCCGAGGTTGCGCGTACTTCGTCCGGCGTCGAAGTCGTGCTTGACGACACGCACCCTTTCGGCTGGTGCCACGCCGAGAATGTCGCGCGCTACGATGTTCCCGGGACTCACTGCATCATCGACGACGAGCACGGCCAGCTCGTGACGCCGCGGACCATAAACCCAGACGAGTTCACCGTCCTCCAGCAACCGCTGCCGGGCTTCGCTGGGATGAATCCGGATCAGCGGTCCCCGTTCGGAGTCGCCGGATCTCGTTGCGATGTATTGTGAGACGAAGAGCTCGGGGCGTGACTCCTTGATCATGCCTCTAAGCTACGGGATGCGACGCCAATTGTCGCGCTCCCAACCGCCACATAGCCGTCATCCGCGCGGATGAGCAGCCGGCGCCGCCACAGCGTATCAAGTGTTCGCGCGGTGTCGTCGCGCGAAAGCCCGGTGCGCTCGGCGACGTCTGCGACCGCGCCGGCGCCGAGCTGGGAGATGATCTCCCACGCGCGCCGCTCTTCGAGCCCGAGGATGCCGAGCAAGCGGGTCTCACCGTCGGCGTGCTGCGTTACGAGGGCGAGCTTGTGGCGCTCGAGAACGGCCTCGATCGCTTCCATGTGACCTTCAGTGATTCCCCGGAAGAGGAAATACACCTCACGTCTTGGCGCGTCGGTGCTGATGTACTGAAGAAGCAGCTTGGCGACGATCTCATCGGCGCAGGAAAAATCAAGCAATCCCACGTGCGAGAAGTCGATCACGGTCAACGCTCTGTCTCCGATTCGATCGAGCTCCTGCTCGATCTCGGAGCGAACCGCGGCGCCGGTTGGCCGCGTCACCAGATTCGAATAGAGCTCGCAGACGCTTTTTCGCAGCATCGAGCTCACGTCGATGTGATTGATCAAGCCACTCTCTCCGGAATCGTGATCTGCACCTGTGATCCTGGGAAGTAAGGGAGATTTTCCAGTAGCGGCTCGTCTTCGTCCCAGTCTCCCTTGGGGAGAACCGCGATCCGGGCCGTTCCGCTTCTGATGGAAAGTTTGCCGTCCCAGTTTCCTACAAAACGCCTCACTCCGGCAAGACCTTGACCTCGGCCGGGATCCCTGAACCGGGATGCGCCGCGCATGACGGTCTCCTCGAGAGCCTGGCCATCATCCCAGCGGTCCTTCCTCTGAAATCCGGGCGCAGACTCGAGGGATTGCCGGAAGCCGATACCTGGATCGGCGACTGCGATGACGACGACGCGACGCCCACCGAGCCGCACCCGCCAGGTGTAGGTCTGGACCGCGACCCAGCCACCGCGTCCGGCGTGCTCGACGATGTTCTGGCAGACTTCCGACAACGCCATCGTGAATCGCATCGTGATCTTCGCGTCGAGGTTCAGGTTTTTTACTAGTGCGTCCTGCGCCCGCTGCTGGATCTTGTCGACGACATCGTGAACGTCGTCGCTTTTCGAGATCGATGTTACTTCAAGAAGCACGCTCGACTCGACGGCCTTGGCAGTCTTGACGCGCCCCTGAATCTCGTACAGCTCAGCGGCGTGCTTGAAGAAATCCATGCGCGACCAATAGCTGCTCACGTTCTCCGCTTCCGGAGCATAGAGTATCGGACGCTCGGCTCTCGACTGCGCCAGCGCGAGTAAAGCGGTCAATCCATAGGGAGACGCCCAACGGGCATGCCTGGTATCGACGATGATTTTCTCGTCGAGCGGCAACGGCGCGACCTGTTCCACCACCTGTTCGAACGATTTGTCTTCGAGCGAGTGTGGAACGTTGATGACAGTCGTCACTTGATACTGAGCTCTCCGCGGAGGTAGTCGGCGAGGCCGGTGGCGCCTCGATGGTCGACATTGCGAGCCGCGGCTTCATTCGCGCGGTCGATTGCCGCGTCTAACTTATCACCGGCGAGCAGTCGCGAGAAATACGTAGCTCCCCACACATCACCACATCCTGTCGGATCCCCGGCGCCGTGGCGCGTTGGCTTCGCTGGCACCCGCGCGGTCCTGATTGCTCCCGACGGTTCGTTGAGGGTATCGCGGTTTAGATCTCGGATCGTCTCGAACCCTGGCGCCGCGAAGTAGACAACGCCGCGACTGCCCAGCGTGATGGACAGAGTTTTGACGCCGTTGGCGAAGGCGATTGCGGCGAGGCCCATCGGATCAGGCGCCATCATGCTCATCTCGTCTTCGTTCACCTGCACGAAGTCGAAGCAGCGCATCCACGCCGGCGCGTTGGGCAGGGGTTGCAGCACGCGCATGCCGTTGGTCTGAATTGCGAGCAGCAGCGAGTGCAGATCGCAGTAGATCGGGCCGTCGAAATTCTGGCGAATCAGCTGCGCCACCTCGAGGTCGAGCTCGAATCCGCTGATCAAATTGATGTAGAGCGCGTCGAGTCCAGCCAGCAGCGGCTTGAGCCCAAGCCAATGCCACTTCGGCACGCCACCGCTCAGCATCTCGCACCGCCGCTCGTCGCTCTGGTAGTAGAGCACGACGCGGTTGTTGGGGTAGGGGACCTCGATCGGCGCCGTTCCGGGCGCCACGCGCTCGAGCCGGCCGACAAACTCGCGCGCCGACTGCGCGAGGTCGCTGCCGACCTTCAATAGCGGAACGAATTCCCAGTCCGCCGGCAGTGCCGCGTCAAAGGCGCTCAGCCCGTAAGTGATCCCGCCCCATTCTTCGACCGGCACGTCCCGCGGATCGCGACCGTGGATGACGTCCCAGACGAAACTGCCGATGACACCGACTCTCTTCTTAGGGGCCATTGGAGAAAATTAGTTGCCAAAACGCAACTGCGGACTGCGGACTAACAAAAGGTAGGCAGGATGCAGAGAAGCTCAGAACAACGGGAAACAGCTACGTGCGTGGCATTCGAAGCTCCTCACGCTCCGAATGCCAAGAACGTAGCTGCAGTCTCCATCCTGAGCTTCTCTGCTTTCTGCCTACCTTTTGTGAGTCGGCAGTCCGCAGTTGCGTGAGCTTACAGCCCGCCGAGCTTTTGCTGCTTGAAAGTGGCGATCGCGCCGACGACACCGGCCGAAAGCTGCAGCTGGCCAGGCACGATCTTGCACACCTGCCACGCCGGCTTGAATGCACGCCGACGCACTTCCGCGCGCAGTGGCTCGAAGAGCGCATCGCCGGCCTGGGTGACTCCGCCCGCGAGCACCACGATGTCGGGATTGAAGATGTTCAACAGATTCGCGACGGTGGTGCCGAGGAAGCGTGCAGTCTCGCGCACAACCTCGGTCGCGGTGGCATCGCCGCGCTTCGACGCCTCGTAGACGATCGCAGCCGTGATCTTCCGCTGATCTCCGGCAGCTAGACTTACCAGGATCGATTCAGCTTCAGCACCGCGCAGGGCTTCTCTCGCACGCTCGGCGATTGCCGGCCCCGATGCGTATGCTTCGATGCAGCCGTAGTTACCGCACTTGCAGCGTCGACCCGTCGAATCGATCGAGGTGTGGCCGATCTCGCCGGCGACGTCCGACGAGCCGTGATAGAGCTTGCCCTCGAGAATGAGGCCGCCGCCGATGCCGGTGCCGAGCGTGATGCCGATGACGTTGCGTCCGCCTCGCGCCGCACCGCACCAGAACTCGCCCAGCGTCGCGCAGTTGGCGTCATTATCGAGTGTCGCGTCCAGTTTCACTCTGCTCGAGATCTCGTCGCGCAGCGGATAATTCTTCCAGCCCAGATTCGGCGTTACGATGACGATGCCCTTCTCGCGATTGAGAGGGCCTGGCGAGCCGATGCCGACGCCGAGGAAGTCGGAGCGCTTGGCGCCCGTCTCCGACATCGTCTCTTTGATCACCTGGTCGATCAGGCCCGCGATTCGATCCGTCACCGAATGCGCGCCGCCCTCGGCGAGCGTCGGAATCGTATGCATCGCGATCTCTCGACTGCCGTCCGACGGCATTGCGCCGGCGACAATGTTGGTGCCGCCAAGATCCACACCGACGATGTATTTCTCTTTCGCACTCATACGGGCACCGGTGGATGAAGAACCTGCGGTAGCAAACTCGAGATGTATTCCGCCGACAACTCACGCATGCAGCGCCAGTGACCGAGTGGACAGCGCTGCGGCCCGTGACGATGGCAAGGTCGGCACGACAGACCGTCGTGGCCGGCCACGATGTGACGCTCGGCGAGAGGGCCGAATCCGAA
>DASTGU010000044.1:0-6783 GCA_035718845.1 Gemmatimonadaceae bacterium
CCAGGCCGGTGGCCTCTCTGCCGCCGTTGACATAGACCTCCCATCCATCGCTCACTGCCTTGCGTCGAGCGTCGATGCTCGCCACCACACACTGAGATCCGAATCGCTCCGACGCCTCGCTCAGCAATTCCGGTCGGCGAACAGCGGCAGAGTTGACCGCGATCTTGTCGGCCCCTGCGCGTAGCGCGCGGGCGATGTCCTCGACACTGCGCATCCCCCCTCCCACGGTGAGCGGAATGAACAATCGCTCGGCGGTGCGGCTCACAAGGTCGAGCAACGTGCGGCGGCCTTCATCGGTCGCCGAGATGTCGAGATAGACGATCTCATCGGCTCCTTGCGCCTCATAGAGCGCCGCGAGTGCCACCGGATCGCCGGCGTCGCGCAGGTTGACGAAGCGGGTTCCCTTTACGACGCGTCCGTCCTTCACGTCCAGACAGGCGATGATTCGCTGCGTGAGCATCACTCCACCCTCAGCGCAACGGAGCCCTTCGTGCTGACGGTGTCGCCCGTATCGCGGAGCGCATCGCGCAGCGCCAGGCCCAGCGCCTTGAATGCGGCTTCCACGACATGGTGTCGATCGCGGCCTCGTAGAACCAGAATGTGAATCGTGGCGCCGGCCTCGTTGCTGAACGACCGCATCCAGTGGTCGTAGAGTCCGCTCGGCAAAGGACCCTCGTAAAAGGGACGCCCGCCGATATCCACGGCGACCTGCACGAGCGCATCGTCCATCGGCACCACGCGATTGCCGTAGCGTGCCGCGCCTGCCGGGATGATGTCTTTCACCGCGCGGCCGAGTGTGAGCGCGACGTCCTCGATCAGATGATGTCTGAGGTCACCGGTCGCAGCGACGTCGAGCGACAGCTGTGAGTAGCGGCTGAACGCGGTCAGCATGTGATCGAGAAAGCGGTTTCCCGTTTCGATCCTGCTATTTCCTCCGCCCTGGCGCAGCTCCACGCGAATGGAAGTTTCCTTTGTCTCTCTCCGGGTGACACTCATGCAGCGAATTCCTCGATGATTGTTTGCGGATCCAGTGCGCCGGTATACAGCGCCATGCCGACGATCGCGGCGCTGGCGCCGACATCAGCCAATGCACGCAGGTCGCCGACGTCGCGCACGCCGCCCGATGCCTGGAGCGGAATGCTCGATCGCTCGGCGAGCTCTCGCATCAACGCGAGATCGGGGCCCTGCATGCGACCTTCTTTCTCGACTGCTGTGACCAGGATTGCGCTGAGCGGAAGCGAGCCGAGGTCGTCGACAAAGTCGATGACGCTCTGCGTGCGAATTTCCGACCAGCCGTGGGTGACTACGTTCCGGTCTCTGGCGTCGGCGGCAACGATGATGCGGCCAGGGAATCGAGACACTGCACTCTCGAGCCAGCTGCGATCCTCGACCGCGCGCGTACCAACGACGACTTCAGATGCGCCCGCGGCCAGTAGCTCGCCGATGGTCTCGAGATTTCGTATTCCACCACCGCACTGCGCGCGCGTTCGCGATCGCGCGCAGGCGTCGAGAATCGAGGTAATGACCTCGAAGTTGGATTTCTTTCCATTGCCGGTGGCGGCATTGAGATCGACCAGATGCAGTCGGTCGAATCCGCGTCGCGCCCAATCTTCAGCGACGGCGACGGGGTTGGCGATGCGTACACGTTCGTCGGCGTACGATCCTCCAACCAGCTGCACGCAGGCACCGTCACGAAGGTCGATCGCGGGAATCACCTGCATTCGAGCAGCTCCTCGATCAGCGCGTTGATGAACGCACCTCCGGCGCGCGAGCTTTTCTCGGGATGGAACTGGACGCCGACGGTATTGGCGCGGCGGACTACCGAAGCGAATCGAGTATCCTCATGCGTCGCCCACGCCAGGATCGGCGAGTCGTCTTCGGGTTCACAGATGTACGCGTTGGCGAAGTAAGCTGTGTCCAGGCGAATGCCGGGCCGCGCTTTGGCATCAGTACCATTCGCTCGAACGCCGCATTCCACCGGACCTGCGCTCGCTGTCCATTCAATCTGATTCCATCCCATGTGCGGTACTCTCGACGTGCGCAGTCTTGTCACCTTGCCTGGAATGAGGCCGATGCCTTTCCCCGCCGACTCCTCGCTGCAATCGAAAAGCAGTTGCATGCCAAGGCAGATGCCGAGGCAGGGAAGGCCCTCGGCGAGCGCGTCGGCGAGCCACGATTGCTGATTACCCATCGCGGCGGCAGCGGTACCGAATGCTCCCACTCCGGGAAGCACCAGCAAGTCGCCATTGGCCGCGCGACGCAGATCCGTCTCGACCGAGATCTCTCTCGCACCCGGTGCGATCGCTTTCACCAGAGAGTGAAGGTTGCCGGCGCCGTAGTCGAAGATGCGGATTTCGTCGATGCCGGCTTTCATGTCGCCGCCACGAATGCGTCGATGAACTGCTGCATCATCCGCCACGGTCCGATTGAAATGCGGATGGCATCTCCAATTCCCGTCAGGCCCGGCAGGGAGCGAACGCGGATGCCACCGTCCTCGAGCCGGCGCGTGATCGCGGCGCAATCATCAACAGGTATCAGCAGGAAGTTCGAGGATGATTCCAGCGACGCGACGCCACGCTCGGCGAGCTCGGTGCGCACGCGGGCACGATTGCGAATGACTTCGGCGACGCGGTCGTCCACCCACGGCAGGTCGCGATCGAGCACCGCGATCGCTGCGCGCTCGGCGAGTGTGTTCACCTTGTACGGGCCACGCGCTTTGAAAACCCGGGCGATCAAATCCGGCGAGCCGATGCCGTAACCCAGCCGCACACCGGCGAGCCCGAACGCTTTCGACATCGTTCGCGTGATGAGCACGGGCCGACCGCTCGATGCCAGATCGATGTAGTCCTCGCCGCCGAATTCCACGTAAGCCTGATCGATGATGACGAGGCCGGCAGCGCGCTCGATGATGTATTCCACTGTCTGCCGCGGCAGCGCACCGCCAGTGGGATTATTGGGAGAGCAGAGGTAAGTAATGCGCGCGCGCGTTTTCAGCATGGCATCGACATCGACGTCGAACGACCCTGTGAGCGGGATGGCCACCGGGACGAGCCCGTTCGCGCGCGCGAAAACAGGGATCATGCTGAACGACGGATCGGGAAGACTGAGCGTCGCACCCGGCTGGGCGAACGCTCGAATTGCTGAATCGAGCACATCGTCGGAGCCGCAGCCGCAGGCGATCATGTTGGCGGATACGCCGACGTAATCAGCGAGTGCGGCGGCAAGCGCCGGCTCGTACGCGGTGGGATAGCGGTAGATGTCGGACGGCTGCGCCGTCTCGATCGCGCGCACCGCGGCTGGTGGCGCGCCCCACAAGTTCGTGTTGTCGCTCAGATCGAGCGCGGTGGTGATGTTGGCGGTCAGCATTGGCCACTCCATCCCAGCGCGGCCGCAGCGTGAGCGGGCAGTCTTTCCGCGCGTGCGAGTATGGCTGTGTCTCGAGCCAGGCGCTGTGCGCCCTCTCGTGTCACTTTCTGATAGGAAGTCCAACGCACGAAGTCGAGCGGTCCCAGTCCGGAATAGCTCCGTGCGAGACCGCCGGTCGGCAGAACGTGATTGCCGCCAGTGATGTAGTCTCCAAACACCACCGACGATGATTCGCCGACGAACACGCACCCCGCATTCCTGATATCGGGCAGCACCCGGTCGGCGTCGTCGATCGCCAGCAGCAGGTGCTCGGGCGCGAAGTCGTTGGCGAAGGAGACCGCGTCGGTGAGCGAGTCCACCGTGAGAATGGCGCCGTTGCGCGCGAGCGAAGCGCTCGCGACACCACCGCCATTCTCGATCACTGCTTCCCCGACAGCATCCCATCTTGAATCAGAGAGGCCTCGCGCGAGTGCGTCGCTGATCGACGCCGCGGTCTCATCGTTGAGAGCAAGAACAACCACGCACGCGTTGACATCGTGCTCCGCCTGGGCGAGAACTTCCCTGGCGATTATGTCGACGTCTGCATTCGCATCGCAGATCACCAGCAACTCGCTTGGCCCGGCCGGGGAGTCGATGCCAACGTCTCTGCTGACCTGGAGCTTCGCTTCGGCGACGTAGGCGTTGCCGGGTCCGACGATTCGGTCGACGCGCGGGATCGTCGCCGTCCCGTAGGCCATCGCGGCAATCGCGCCCGCTCCGCCCACCGAGAACACGCGATCCACTCGCGCGATCTCACACGCCGCGAGAACAACGCGCGACGGATAGCCATCGCGCTGTGGTGGTGTGCAGAGGATCATCTCAGAGACACCTGCTGCGCGCGCCGGAATTGCCGCCATCAGCACGCTGCTCGCGTACGCGGCGCGACCGCCCGGCGAATAGATGCCAACGCGCTGCAACGGATCGGGTCGGCGTCCGACGATGACCCCTGGCTCGGTTTCGATTTCCACTGCTTGCGGTGGCGCTGCCGAGTGCACTGCATCGATGTTTCTCGCCGCGTGATCAAGTGCCGAGCGCACGGCGGGTTCGATTTCGGTGAGCGCCCGGCGGCGGACAGCCTCCGGCACTTCGATATTCGTGAGCGACACCGAGTCGTACTCGCGAGCCATTTTGCGGAGCGCAGCGTCTCCGTCTTGACGCACCGATCGCAGAATGTCGGCTGTGCGTTCGCGTACGACTGCGCCAGTCGCGCCCATCCGGCGCAAGAGTGACGCGCGCTCGGCGACCGGCAATGCGCTCAGAGCGCCGGCGTATCTCCACTGACTGGCTTGGACGCCGCGGTTCATGGCAGCAGGCGCTCCACGCGCGTCACCAGAATGCCGCTCGCATCGAGTGCCTTGAGAGCGCCGATCGTCCTGTAAACCGTTCCCGCGTCAACCACTGCGTGCACGGCAACGCGATCGCCACCGTTCAGGATGTCGATCACGGTCGGGCCGTTGATGCCTGGAATGACCTGTTTCACCGCGTCGAGCGATCGGCGGGGCACATTCGCCATCAGGTATCTCTTGCCGCGCGCACGCACTACCGAGTCGAGCGCCATGATCAGCGAGTCCAGCGCTTCCTTCCGATCGCCCTCGAACAAAGCGTCGCAGCGCGTGACGAGCTGCGCGCGTGAGACGAGTAGTGTGCCGACTTCGCGCAGTCCATTCACTTTCAATGTCGAGCCGGTCGATGTGATATCGACGATCAGCTCGGCGATTCCCAGCAATGGTGCGATCTCCGCCGCACCGGATATGGGAATCGTCTCCACACTTTGATTCCGCTGCTGGAAAAACTCTCGCGTGATATTGGGGAACGAAGTCGCGATGCGCGTTCCCGGCGCGATGTCGTCCACGGTTCTGATGGAGCTGTCTTCGCGCGTGGCCGCGACGAGTCGGCATTCGCCGAAGCCGAGATCGAGTCGTCGCTCGACGGGTCGCGCCGATTCGCGGACGAGGTCCCAGCCGGTGACTCCGACATCGGCGACACCGTCGGCGACGAACTCGGGAATATCCTGGGCGCGAACGAACAGCGCCTCGAACTCGCCGCCGAGTGATGCAGAGAGCGCGCGCTCGCTTTTGCTGAGCACGGGGAGTCCGGCGTCGCCGAAGAGCTCGCGGGTACCGTCGGCGAGACGTCCTTTGTTTGGCAGTGCGATCTTGAGCATGAGATGAGTGGTGGAAAACAAAAAGGCCCGTCCGGAATGGGACGGGCCAGCGGGAGCTTTGCTAGTGGAGTCTGACTAGATGACTTCTATAGTCTGACGTGCACGCGCAGAAGCGCCCCCCGGCCCGTGTGGCCGTGGTGCTGATGCGCATGGCGGATGAAAGTGCACGTCGTCATTGCCTCGAATCCTATGCGAGCGCAGACCGAAAAGCAATTCCTACGGCGTTGTTCGCGGCCCCATCCGTTCCTTCATCATCTTCTGGTGCATCTCATCGAGCTTCTGGCGTTGCGCGGGGGTGAGCGCTTTGCGCACCTCGATCATCCCCTTCGCCATCTCCACCTGCGCCGCCACCATGTGCTTCGCAGCGTTGTCGAGCTGATCTTCGAACTGATCCAGTTTTGGATTGTCTCCCTGCAACGCCTGCATCGCCGCCTGGTGTGCCTGCATCGCCATCGTCATGTGCGGCTGTGCAGCGGTGCACGCGCGCTGGACGATACCGTGGAGCTGCTGCATCTGCGCCTCGCTGAGGCCGAGCTCAGACCTCATCTGCGCCATGTGGGCCGAGTCATTCATCATTCCGCGCGGCCCGCGCATCTCGCCCCTCGGCCGTTCACCGGGCCGCATCATTTCATCACCCATCCCGTCGCCCATCATCATGCCATGCATCGCCATCATACAGGGCATCGCGGTCGGATTCTGCATGTCCATCGGTTGGGTCGGCTGTTGAGCCGCCGCGGTTAGCGCAGATCCGGTCAACATGGCGATGGCGAGTCCGAGCAAATGCTTCTTCATCTTTCCTCCAGTATTGAGTTGCCCCGCTAGCTCTCGACTGCCGCGAGAACGCGCGTAAGTCGAGCTTTCACATCCTCCGCCAGCGGGCGAATGTCCTCGTTGCCGGTGAGCTGTAGTGCTTCGACCGGGTCCAGCACCGCGACAACGCTCCGACCGGGAATGTCGTCGGCGTAGACGATGACATTGCAGGGGAGCAGAAGTCCAATGTCGCGCTCTGCAGTCAGCGCGCGATGAGCGAGCGGTGGATTGCACGCTCCGAGTATGACGTAAGGCCTGAAATCGACGTCGAGCTTCTTCTTCAATGTCGCGGCAACGTCGATTTCCGTGAGGACGCCGAAACCCTCGGCTGCCAGCGCATCCCTCGTACGCTGGACTGCCTGCGGGTAGTCGAGAGGAACGGTGGTGCCGATGCCATAGCGTGT
>DASTGU010000045.1:0-8278 GCA_035718845.1 Gemmatimonadaceae bacterium
ACCAGCGAGCGCAGCGCTTGATACGGACAACGTCAGTGCACTCACCAGCGCAAAGGAGCGGAGCAGTTTGCTTCTCATCGCAATCTCCTGAAGAAGTTTTTCGAGCGCTGGTACGATGCCGCTCACATCTTCAGGGTTTAACGCGCTATGCCGATGGTCGGCGCAACGTCACCGGACCTTTGAACGTGCGCGCCGAAATCTTGGCGCCGCCACCGCCGACCTCGACATTGAGCTCGGTGCCGCGACCAAATCGGCCAGAGACCGGACGAGCCTTCGAAAGGTTGTTGGTGATGCTGCCGGCGATCGTCACGACGGAGATCTCTGCATTCACCTTCTCCGGAATGGAAATGTCCAGCGCGCCGCTGTGGGTATCGAAGTCGAAAGTGCCGGAACGATCCAGCATCCCGGTAAAGGTGATGTTGCCGGTCACCGTTTCGACTTTCGTGCGCTCGAAGTTCCCGCCGTCGACCCTCACTGCCCCACTCACCGTCGAGAAACCCGCATCGGCGCTACTGCCGCGCAGTGTGATCGAACCGCTAGCACTTTTCGCGCGCAGCCACGCCGGCGAGCCGACCACATGGATGTCGCCGTCGATGGCCTCGGCGTTGAGCTCACGCGGATTGCCGTTCACATCGATGGTGCCGCTCACAACATAGAGATCGAGCTGCCCATCGACACCGGTGACATCGATGTTCGCCGTCGCTGTCTTGATCCACAGGCGCGCGCGCGAAGGCAGCCATATCTCGACGCGTGTCGGCTTCGGATCGCGGTCGTCCGCGTTCTCGATGAACATCTTGGCGCCGGTGTAGGTACCGCCCATCAAGAACTTGTCGAGCTGCGGCACGGACGCGCGGACCAATACCGTGTCCTTGTCCCAGCCATGCACGGTCACGCTGCCGACCATGTTCATGACACGGAAGGCTGCTTCCATGCCGAGCGGTATCCGGCGCTCGACTTTCTCCTGTGCGAGCGCCGGCGTCGCTGTGAACAACGCCGCGAATAACAGGCCGACGAACCGGCGGCTAGGTGCCACGCGTCATCTCCGTCGTACGCCGCAGCAAATCAACTTTCTGTCGATAGCTCGCGGACAACATATCGATCAATACTTTGTTCGCCGGATCGCGCGCCAGTGCGTTTCTCGCCTCGAGGATCGCTTCATCGATGGTGCGGAGGCTGGCCCTGAGCTGAGCGACAGTTTCGGGAGCGAGCGCGGATTCCTGCTGGTCGAGCACGTCTTGCAGCACACCAACTGTGCGCAGGTAGTTGTTCTCTTCGATGGTAAACGCCGCGAAGTTGGTGGGCGTTCCGGAATCCGTGATACTCGCGACCGACGTTGAGCTCGATGCTCTCGATTTCAGATAGGCTGCGGTGCCGACTGACGACAGAATCGCGACGATGATCGACGCTGCGAGAGCGAGGAGAAGTGGATGTCGCGCTTCGAATCGCTCGTGTCGGGCGGGAGCAATCGACGCCTCGTCTCTTTGAATTGCTGCTTTGATATTCTCCCAGGCTTCGGCCGGCGGCTCGATCGACTTGGGCAAATCTGCCGCGCGTGCCAGTACGCGCTGGAGTGCCTGCACTTCGTCGGCGCATATCGCGCACACAGCGACGTGCTCGGCCACGGGCGCGCGCGCATCGTTCGGCAGCTCGCCGGTCACGTAATCGTCGAGCAGATGTCTGATTACATCGTGTGTCATTTCTTCTTTACCTCCGACCTTCCTTCCAGTCTGTCACGGAGCAGTCGCCGAGCACGGTGCAGCTGTGCCTTGACGGTCCCGACGGATACGCTGAGCTGCTCCGCGATCTCCTGATGTTGATAACCTTCAACGTCATGTAGCACGAAAGCGATGCGCGCGCCTTTCGGCAGCGACGCAACCGCCTCTTCCATCTCCACTCTCAAATCCACGCCACTCGACCGAGCCGCGCCCGGTAGCGCCGCGGTGTCTTCCATAGATAGCACGCGCGCAACACGGCGCTTCTCGCTGCGCGCGTTCTCGAGCATTGTGTTCACTGCCAATCGATGCAGCCACGACGAAAATGCGGAATCGCCGCGAAACGTCGACAGCCGACGCCATACGCGGACAAAGACGTCCTGCATCAGCTCGGTAGCTTCCCTGCGGTCACCACCTTTCAAGCGAATGCACAGCGCGAAGATGCGGGGCGAGTGCTCTCGATAAAGCGTTTCGAAAGCAGCAACATCGCCAGCCTGCGCGCGCCGGATGCATTCCAGCGTCGCACCCTTGTCTTCACCGGTCGTGGACGGGTACTGCCCGATTTCCGATACCACCGCGCTCATCTTCATCTAGGCAGACATACGATGCCGGTGGGACGGCAGGGGTTGGAATTGAAGGATCGAGGAGAGGACTGAGGCGTTCGAACCAACGGCATCGACGATTGCTGATTAAGCGAGGGTTGCCGACAACCGAGGATCCTCGATTGCCCTCAATCCTCAATTAATCAGCAATCAGCAATGGCGGTTGGTCCGAATGCCTCAGTCCTCGCACTACTCGATATCTCCGCCGAGGTCGAACTCTCCACGAGTCTGGGCGATAATCCGCTCCAGTCCCGCCTTAACGTCGGGCGGTAGATCCTTGCGCCTAAGCAGACCCTCGGCCTCGCGCCGAATTGTCTCGAGCGCCTGAATGAAATTGCCCCGTTTCAGTTTGCCAGAATCGTCAGCCATAGCACTCGATCGGATGTGGATCGCCAACCGTTAACCGCTAACCGCCAACCGCTACCCGCGCCGGCTTTGCCGCGGGCAGCTGTGGGCCGCTCCGCCGCTCGCCAACTTGCTGCCGCCACATCGCGTAGTAAAGTCCGGTACGCTCGAGCAGATCTTCATGCTGGCCCATCTCCACGATCTTGCCGCGCTCGAGGACGTAAATGCGATCCGCGTGCATCACCGTCGACAGGCGGTGGGCGATCAGAATCGTTATTACCTCGCGCGAGCTCGCGACGTCACGCATAGTACGACTGATCTCTTCTTCGGTCAGCGAATCGAGTGAAGACGTCGCTTCATCGAACACCAGCAGGTGCGGATCGCGGAGCAACGCGCGCGCAATCGACAGTCGCTGCTTCTCGCCACCTGAGACCTTGATGCCGCCTTCGCCGATTACTGTGTCGAGCCCCTTATCCGCGCGCGCGAGCAGAGCGTGGGCTGCCGCTCTGCGCAGAACGTCCATGCACTCTTCGTCTGTCGCGGCCGGGTTGACGAACTTCAGGTTTTCGCGAATGGTGCCCGAGAAAAGCTGAGCGTCCTGGGTGACGAGCCCGATCCGCTCGCGCAGCCTGTCGAGATCGACATCGGTACCGCGGACGCCGTTGTAGAGAATCTCGCCTTCGCGCGGCAGATAGAGTCCGACCAGCAGCTTCACCAGCGTCGTCTTGCCGGCGCCCGACGGGCCAACGAAAGCAATCGTCTCACCGCGTTTCACATCGAAGGAGATGTCGGTCAACGCCGGTGTGCTCGCCGATTGGTGCATGAACCCGACGTTCACGAACTCGAGCTCCTCGATGTCGGTGAGTGGCACCGGCGCCCTCGGCTTGGGATCCTTCGGCGTGTCGAGAATCTTCTTGAAGTTGGCCAGCGAGACCTCGGTCTCGCGATACACGTTGATGATGTTCCCCAGCTCCTGCATCGGGCCGAAGATGAAGAACGAGTAGAACAACAGGGAAAAGAACTGCCCGACCGTGATCTTCTGAGTGAAGATCAGGTACAGCATCATGAACAGGATGCAGGTGCGCAGGAAATTCACGGACGTTCCCTGCACGAAGCTCAGACTCCTGATGTACTTCACCTTCTTCAGCTCGAGCCGAAGAATCTTCTCAGTCGTCGCGTTGAGCCGTACAACTTCCTGATCGGCGAGGCCGAGGCTCTTCACCAGCTCGATGTTGCGCAACGACTCCGTCGTCGAGCCCGCCAGCGCCGTCGTCTCGGCGACGATCACCTTCTGAATGTTCTTGATCCGGCCGCTCAACGCCCAGCTCAAGGTGCCGAGCAGAGGCACGGTGGCCAGGAAGGCGGGCACTATCACCCAGTGGACCGTCAGCGCGTAAATAACCACGAATACGACGCCGACAAGAGTCGTGAAGATCAGGTTGATCGACAGCGAGATAAAGCGTTCGACGTCCTGTCTCACTTTCTGCAGCTTGCCCAGAGTCTCGCCACTCCGCTGGTCCTCGAAGACCGAGTACGGCAGCTCCAGGGAATGTCTGATGCCGTCTGAATACATCTCCGCGCCGACCCGCTGCACGATGACGTTGACGTAGTAGTCCTGAAAATTCTTGGCGACGCGCGAGACGAAGGCGACGCCCATCGCCATCAGCAGCAGCGTTCCGGCGCCTTTGATGAAGGTCGTAGTCTGGTATTCGCGGAAGCGCGTCGCGTAGTCATCGATCACGTGACGGAAGATCAGCGGATCGAGCAGCGAAAAAACCTGATTGGTCGCCGCGAGGACCAGGGCGAGCAGAATCAGGTTGCGATACTTATGGAGGTATGCGTAAAGGAGGGCCACACCGGATAGTATTTGAGGGCGGCCGACGCCGCAAATACGTCAGCGCCGACGCTTATACCGCCCGTGGACGCCTACTTCTTCCTCGTCGCCGCCGGTGCGCCCCTGATGTAGGCGATGTAGTCCGTCGGATTGGGCGTTCCACCAGCTGCCCTCACCTGCGCTGCGATCTGACCACGATGGTAAGAGCCGTGGGTCGCCACCTGGGTGAGAATGTCTTCCACCGTGGAGGTGAATTGATCACCAGCGCTGGTCTTGTAGGTGATCGGTTCCTGCAAGCCGGCCGATGAAAGGCGGGACAGCACGCGCCGGTACCCCTCGACGTTCTCCGCGAGCACTCGTTCGGCGTCGTTGAGCGAAAGCGTTGGCCAGACCACGATCGGCGAAGTCTCGCCTTCGATTCGCGACAGCCACACTCGCTCAGCGCCCAGTATGTGCGCCATCAACTCGACGCTTTTTGGCGGCGGAGCGGACATCGCGCGCAGACTGGCGAGAGCGCGCCTGTCGGCCCACTCCATGTGATCGAAGAGCTTGGTGAAGTACTCCGCGCTCATCTCATGAACTCGATCGGACGGCCGATGGTCCACGGAATCTTGGCCGCATCCATACTCGCATTGAGCGCAGGCACCCGTCGCTGCAGCACGTTGTTCAATCGCCCAACTTCACGCTGCAAATCCTGACTGGCAAGTGTGAGTGTCGCGCGCTGGAGCTCCGTCGGTTGCGACGTGACGTTCCCGATTTGCTCGGCGACTGAGTTGACGCGCTCCTGAATCGACGGTTCCTCGACGCGCTTGTCGTCGCTGACCGGCGGCGCGTCGGGATCTCCGCGTAGCTTGGTGAGGATGTCAGACAGCTCTCTGTCGACGGCGTCAGCCTGCTTGGAGAGACTGTCCGGGCCCGACGCGGTTCGTATCGCGGCCTTCGCATCGCTCAACTGATCTTTGAGCTGGTCCGCGGTGCGCACCGCCGCCTGAACCGTCGCCTGCAGGCGGCCAGTGCTTACGCGCATTTCGTACAGCGCCCTGTAGTCGGCGTCGGTCAACTGTACGAGCGGATCAGATCGCACGTCGATCGGCACTTCTCTCGTCGTCGCCGCGGAGCCTTTGACGGTGAGTCGGGCGGTGTATCGTCCGGGCAACACGAACGGGCCCTGCGGGTCGCGCTGTCTGAAGCTGGGCTCGCCGACCTGATTAGCTGGCCGACGCACAGTGTAAGGTGCAGCTGTGCGCAAATCCCACGTCACGCGATGCATCCCCGGCTTCTTGCTGGCGGTGAGATCTCGTACGCGATTCCCGTTCGCGTCATAGATGCCGAGCGTTACGTCGCCCCCTCGTGGAAGGGAGTCGCGCACGAAGTAGGTGATAATCGCACCGAAGGCGGGATTGGGCGCCGAGTATTCACGGTCGCCGAGTGCACCCGCGCCACGCACGCCACCCGGCACCGAGCTGTTCGGGTTGTACTCCGTCGCAGCTCTGACCGGGAAAAGGTAAATCCCCGTGCGATTCGCCTCCGCCAACTGCTCGAGCGGCGTGATGTCGTCGATGATATAGATGCCGCGACCGTGAGTCCCAATCACCAGGTCGTGCTCGCGCGGCTGCACGACTATGTCGTGCACTGCGACGGTCGGCAAATTGTATTTGAGCTGTGTCCAGTAGTTGCCGCCCATCGCCGAGTAGAAGGCGCCGAACTCGGTGCCGACGAAGAGCAGATTCTGGTCGGTGAGATCTTCGCGAATGACTTGCACCGATCCATTCGCTGGAAGATTGCCGGTGATCTGTTTCCAGTGTGCGCCGTAGTCGTCGCTCTGTACAACGTACGGTTTGAAGTCATTGTTGCGGTGATTGTCCAGCGTCGCGTACACCGTGCCTTCATTGAAGCGCGAAGCCACGACACGACTCACGTACGTCTGGTCGGGGACGCCGGGAAACTTCGTGTACTTCGTCCACGTCGCGCCGCCGTCGCGCGAGACGGCAACGACACCGTCGTCGGTGCCGACGTAGAGAAGACCCTGACGCTTCGCCGATTCATCGATCGTGCTGATGTTGCCGTAGTCGGCGGTGCCGTTGTGGCGAGCGATCGCATCGCGCGGCCAGAGCTTACCCATCACCGGCAGACTATCGCGATTGAGCTGACGCGTGAGATCGGGACCAAGACGCGTCCACGAGTCGCCGCGATTGGTGCTCTTGAAGAGATAGTTCGCGCCGAAGTAGAGGGTGTTGTGATCGTAGGGCGAGATCACCATCGGCGCGCTCCAGTTCCACCGATACGGGCGCGCACCAAACTCGGGGAGTGGTTTTATAGTCTTCTGCTCGCCAGTGCGCACATCGAAGCGAACGATGTCCCCTTCCTGCGATTCACCGTAGACTGTATTCGGATCCTGCGGATCGATCTGCGCGTAGAAGCCGTCACCACCGGTGGTTCTTACCCAATCAGCGTTGGTTATTCCCTGCCGATTTCTGGTTTGACTCGGTCCACCCCAGCTGCTGTTGTCCTGCAGTCCACCGTAGACGTAGTAGTACGGCTGGCGCATGTCGGTCGCGATCGCGTAGTACTGTGCGATCGGCAAATTGGGAACGAAATCAACGGTACGACCGCGATCTCGGCTGATGTACACGCCACCGTCGCAGCCGATGATTAGATGATTCGGATCGAGTGGGTCGATCCACATCGCGTGATGGTCCGAGTGCGAGCCGCCTGCTGTCGAACGGAAAGTTCGGCCGCCGTCAGTCGACACCTGCAGCGGAACGCCCATGAAGTAGACGCGATCCGGATCGGTTGGATCGACGCGGATCTGACCCATGTACCACGGATATGAGAAGCCGTTGCCCATTCTCTGCCAGCTGCCGCCGCGATCATCCGAACGATAGACGCTGCCTTCAGTGGTGCCGACTGCTGCGCCGTTGCCGGTGACTTTGGTCTCGATCACCGCATAAACAATGTTTGGATTCGAGCGACTCACATCGAGGCCAATGCGTCCGACATCGGTCGTCGGCAATCCCTCAGTGAGCTTGGTCCAGGTGTCGCCGCCATCGATGCTCTTCCAGATGCCACTGCCGGGACCGCCGCCGACGTAGCTCCATGGGCGCCGCTCGCGCTGCAGCGACGCGGCGTAGATCACATCGGGATTTGATGGATCGAAAATGACGTCGGTGAATCCGGTGTGGGCGTCGATGTTCTTGACGTTCTTCCAGGTGCGGCCACCGTCCGTCGTCCTGAACAATCCGCGATCACCGCCGGGCCCCCATAGTGGGCCAGTCGCGGCAACGAACACGATTTGAGGATTCGTCGGGTGAACGATGATGCGGCCGATGTGCTCGGACTTGCGCAGGCCCATGTTCGTCCACGTCCTGCCGCCGTTCTCGGATTTGTAAACGCCGTCGCCCCACGACGAGCTGCGCTGATTGTTGTTCTCGCCGGTGCCCACCCAGAGGATCTCCGGATTGCTCGGTGCGACGGCGATGTCACCGATCGATGCAGAAGACTGCTTATCGAAGATCGGCTCCCACGTGGTGCCGCCGTTTATGGTCTTCCAAACGCCACCCGATGCGGACGCGACGTAGAACAGCTCACCCAATCGTTCTCCGACCTGCGATCGCGGTCCTTCCGGCACGGCGAAATCAACGACTCGACCGCTCGTCACCGCGGGTCCAATCGGTCGCCAGGGCAGCTCGGCGAGTCGCGCCGAGTCGGCGTTGAATGCCACCGGAGTTGTTTTTGACGAACGCGTCGCCTGCGAGTGCAGCGTGGGAGCTATCGACGCGAGGAGT
>DASTGU010000046.1:0-18480 GCA_035718845.1 Gemmatimonadaceae bacterium
GGCATCGGCAGCTCGACCGGCAATCCGCTGACGAGCACCAGTCTCGATTTCGCCAGCGACATCCGGGCTGCCATAGCGTATCTGCGCAGCCGACGCGACATCGATCCCGCGCGGATTGGATTGATTGGCCACAGCGAGGGCGGATTGATTGCGCCGTTAGTTGCCGCCCGCGATCCAAGAGTGAAAGCAATCGTATTGATGGCGGGCCCGGCATACAGCGGTCGGCAAATCATCAGCTATCAGCAGCAGTACGCGCTGTCGCACGACACCACATTGACGCCTGCGAAACGAGATTCACTCGCGCGCTACGGTGCAGCGCAGATCGATTCAATCGCTGCCAAGAATCCGTGGATGCAATTCTTCCTCTCCTACGAGCCCGATACGACAGCGAAGAGAGTGAAAGCGCCGGTGCTGATTCTCCAGGGCGCCACCGATCGACAGGTCACCGCCGATCAGGCCGAAAAACTCGGCGCGGCTTTCGAAGCGGGCGGCAACAAAGATGTGACGGTGAGAGTGTTCCCCGATCACAATCACCTTTTTATCAGCGATCCAAGCGGAAATCCGCAGGATTATGCGCGCCTACCGACTAATAAAGTCGATCCAGCAGTCCTCGGTGTCATCGCCGATTGGCTGGCCAGGAAACTCTGATTGCGTACTACGAACTAACATAGCATTGCTAATCGCGGACTGATTGAGCACCGAGGATCGATGACGCGCGTGCCCGGGCTTTAGTTGTAGTTCGAGTTCTCGATCAGTTGGAGTCGGAGTTCTCAATAAGTCCGCGATTATCGATGCAGTTGGTCCGTAGTACGCACTTAGAACCACCGAGGACGACCGAGGACGGCCTCACAAAAACAATTCGGTCAATTCTCGGTATCCGCGGTGCTCAGCGATTCGTCTCTGAGTTATGGTCGGATTCTTCGGAAACAAATCGCCACACGTTTCCGCCAGGAACACCGCGCTCTTTGGAATGGTCCTGACGGTCCTGATTTATCTGGTCGCCTTCTTTCAGAATGACGACACGGGACCACTCTGGAAATCACTAAGAGTACTGCTGCCCGCCGCGCTCTTTTTCCTCGCCTGCTTCGCATTCGTTGCATATGAGCTGCGGCGCGAGCCGGAAGAGAAAGGCCTGGCGATGGGAATCGCATTCCCCGCGATCGTCGTGGTGCTTTTCTTCTACAGCGTCTTCGATTCCTACATCCATGGATCGAGCGAGACGCAGATGGGAATCGTCTACAGCTTCCTGTTTTTCTTTACGAGCCCGGCGTGGGCTCTTTTCTTGTGGCTGATGATTCCGACGCTGCTGCGCTTGATGTACAAATCCATCCGCGCATCACTCGGCGTCACTCGAGCGCGGCCTCACCTGGGTGCGCTGGCCGGATTCGCGCTGCTTTCCTTCGCGGGATATCAATCGGCGTGGAACATGGTCCACAGCTACGACGCCGATACGGGCCCATACTATAGAAGTGATCAGACCGCGGAGACCATCGAGCCGCTGTATCTATGCTTGTGGAGCGTCGGCAACGACGATCCGAAGAGCCACGGCTTTCCTGATTCATTGAGCGCAGTGCGCGCAGCCGGCGCAGTCGAGCGCGGCGTCAACTGCGGCAAGACTCTCGATCGGATTCCTGATCGCGCCTACACCGTCGAGTACAAACGGCCTACCAAAACCCAGTTCCGGATCACCCTCGAGGAAAAAACGCGCAGCGGCAAGCCGGTACACAAACTCTGGGTCGATCAGACGGGCGTCGTGCGCGAGGCAGTGGAGATCGACGGCAAGCTCGATTCGATGCGCGTCGTCAATGCGGCGCCACTCGCCGATCTACTCAAAGCGCAGGATAAGCTCGAAGAATACCTGGCGACAAATCCGCGCCACGAATATCCGCCGCACTTGAGCGATGCGTATTTCGATCGGCGGCACATGATTTACACTCCGCATCGCACCGAGTCGGGGATCACAGCCTATTCGTTGCTGCTGCCGAGTGCTGCGCGGCCGGGGATGCCTCTCCTGAGCACTCGGTTGGGTGACCGATTCCGCAGCTACCTGCGTGATGAAAACGGTTCGCTCCACGCCCACGCCGGCAATCGCGATGCAATCCGCAGCGATCCAGCACCTGCGCCCGACGAGCTCACTGCTGCACGCGAGAAGAACGCCGGCTCACACCCGGTGACGCTCACTGCGCAGCAACGACAAGCCCAATGGGACAGCCTGCGCGTTTTCCGCGCTGACTCTCTTCGGCGCGATTCGGTGAGAAAGAGCTGGCACGCGACACGAGACTTGATGCGGGTGTAGATCTGCATCGATGACCGAGGCCCGAGGACTAACGGCATTGCTGATTGCTGATTAAGTGAGGAGTACAGACAAACCGAGCATTGCAGACAACCGATGATCCTCGATTGTCCTGCATCCTCAATTAATCAGCAATCAGCAATGCCGTTAGTCTCAGGCCTCGGTCCTCTCAAAGTCCTCGGTCCTCTGACCTAACCCGTCATGAAACTAAGCCGAATCTTCGGCGTAAGAGTGCGTAGCCACTGCCACTCGGGAGCACCCTTTGAAGCTCGCTCGCACTTTCTTCATCTCCGCCTCATTCCTCATTGCCGGCAGTATCGCCGAGCCAGTCATGGCCCAGGACACGGCGTCGATGAGCGTTACGGTTCACGTATCCGACTCCGCCGGCTACGTCGTCGATAGATCTTCGCTCGATCGCGCGCGCTTCGCGATCGTCAGCGAGAACGGAGATGCCGCGCTGCTGCTGACGGATACCGCGATTGTTGCGCAGATGACTGACCGCGGTCTGCAGCACATCAATTCCGCTGATGCGAAGGACACCACCAAAAGCGTAGTGGGCAAGATGGTAACGCGGATGGCAGTTGCTGCGCTCGGCTCGCTCTTCGATCACGGGATTGCCTACAACGTCCGCGATCTCAGCGATGCGAATTATGCCGACGGCCGACTGCAGCTCCTTGGATCGAAAGGTCAGGAGTTGTTCCGCGACGTCAAAATCAATGATACGCCGTTGATGGAAAGCTTCCGTGCTGACGATGCGAAAGCCTTCGCGGCGAGGGTGAGAGCGGCGAGGCGGTAGGCGGTAGGCGAGAGGCGAGAGGCGAGAGGCGAGAGGCGAGAGGCGAGAGGCGGGAAGAGGGAAGAGGGGAGCGATGACGCGTAGCTGAAGGCTTGATCGTCGGCGTACATTTTCAGCCTCTACGCCGACTCCAAATCGATGACACGAAGCAAAGCGCTCGTCCCACTCGCGTTGCTGGTGCTCGCGTCCTGCAGGAACAGCGAAGCACCAGGCAATATGAATCCGCCGCCGCCGGAGCAGTCGATGTCGGTGCTCACTCAGCACAACGACAACAATCGCACCGGCTGGAATTCCAGCGAGACAGCGTTGAACACTGCCAACGTCAACGCGCAGCACTTTGGGATGGTTTTTCAGCTGCCGGTCGACGATCAGGTTTATGCGCAGCCGCTCGTCGCCGGACACGTCTCGATCAACGGCGCGTTCCACAACGTCGTCATCGTCGCCACTGTCAACAACAGCGTTTACGCCTTCGACGGCGACAACGGCGCCCTCTACTGGCAGAAAAATTTCACCGCGGCGGGGATGCGGCCACCGCAGCGCTTCGACATGACGGGCGCGTGCAGCGGTGGCTACCAGGACTTCAGCTTCAACATCGGCATTGTCGGCACGCCCGTCATCGACGCGACCACCGGCAGGATCTATTTCGTCGCCCGCAGCACCGACGGCGCTGGTGCATATGTGCAGCATCTGCACGCGATCAACATCATCGATGGATCCGAGGTCGCCGGCAGTCCCACGCAAATCAACGCGAGCGTTCCCGGCAACGGCGATGGCTCGGTGAACGGCGTCGTCAGTTTCGACGCCCAAAGGCAAAACCAGCGTCAGGGTCTCACCCTGATGAACGGCACCGTCTACGTCAGCTTCTCATCGCACTGCGATTGGGGACCGTACCACGGCTGGATACTTGGCTACGATGCGTCGACGCTGCAGCAACGCATCGTCTACAACGACACGCCGAACGGGTACGCCGGCGGAATGTGGGAGAGTGGCGCGGGGATGGCCTCTGATGCGGGCAATCTGTATGTCGTCACGGGCAACGGCACTGTCGGCGACGCCGGCGATCCAACCAATCTCAAAAATCGTGGCTCGAGCGCGCTCAAGCTCACGCCGAGTGGGAATACGCTGAGCGTTGCCAGCTATTTCACGCCGTACAATTACGACGCGCTCAACAACTACGATCTCGATTACGGCGGGATGGGCGCGCTGTTGATTCCCAACTCGACGTTGTATCTCACCGGCGGCAAAGATGGGAATCTCTACCTGCTGGATCGCGACAACATGGGCGGCTTCTCGCCGTCCTCCAACAACGTTCACCAGGTCGTCGCACTCGGCAGCAACAACATCAACATGCATTGCCAGGCAGCCTACTACAAAGGCGGCTCGAAGGAATTCGTGTACGTGTGGTCGGAGAACGATCCGTTGCGCGCGATCCCGCTGACTCCCAACGGATTATTGAGCTTGAACAGTGAGATGATATCGACGCTGCCGGGCCCGACGGGGCAGAGCGGGGCGATTCTCTCGGTCTCATCGAACGGCGCTCAGGCCGGCACCGCCATTCTTTGGGCGTCGTACGCATGGTCCGGTGACGCCGAGCACGATGTGAGGCCGGGAATTCTGCGCGCGTTCGATGCGAATGATGTGAACAATGAGCTGTGGGACAACCAGCAGAACCCGAGCGATGCTGCGGGGAATTACGCTAAATTCTCGGCGCCGACGGTGGCCAACGGCCATGTATACCTGCCCACGTTTTCGAACAAAGTCGCTGTCTATGGGCTGAGGTGAGCTTTGACCGAGGCGTTCGGACCAACGGCATTGCTGAATGCTGATTAAGTGAGGATGGAGGAGACGGCCAACACGATTACCGGTTTAGTTATTCGCCGGGCGCGAGTTGCTGACGCGGCGCCGTTGGCCGAGTTTGCTGCGCGGACGTTCACCGACACCTTCGGCCCGGACAATCGGCCGGAGGATATGGCGATGTTTCTCGCCTCGACGTTTACGCCTGACCACCAGACGCGCGAGATAACGGATCCGGCTTACGCGACTTTGCTCGCGGAAATTGACGGAGATCTCGCGGGGTATGCGCAATTGAGGTTGAGCACGCCCCCGGATTGCGTAACGGGTCCATCGCCGATCGAATTGCTTCGCTTCTACGTCGATACCGCGTGGAAAGGACGGGGCATCGCGCAGCGGCTGATGGCTGAAGTGCGTGAGGCGGCTAAGAGGCTCGGGGCGCGAACGCTTTGGCTAGGAGTGTGGGAGCACAACCCGCGCGCCCAAGCCTTTTACGCGAAGTCAGGCTATGAGGATGTCGGTTCGCACGATTTCGTGCTCGGAACGGATGTCCAGACTGACCGCATTCTGACCATATCGCTCTAATTGTCTTGAAATGTGTCTAGAAACTAGAAGGGTGGGACCAAGGGAGGGGATTGAGTACTACGGACCAACGGCATCGATAATCGCGGACTGATTAAGGACTCTAACTCGAACAAGAGCTTGGGCACGCGTGTCAGCGATCCTCGATCCTCGATCAGTCCGCGATTGTCGATGCTATGTTCGTTCGGAGTACTCAGTCCTGAGTCCAGCTTCCCGCCAAACTCTGTCGCCGCTCCTTCTGCTACCGCGGCGGTCTATAAAACTCCGCGCTCCACTTCAATACCTGCATCGTGACTTCGCCAGTTCGCTCCGCGGAGTAGTCGATATGATGCAGGCCCGGACCGCAGGAACTGATCATTATTCGCAGGCCGTCATCAATGTCGTTTCGACTGGTGCCGTCCCCACATTCATATCGAACGTGTTCCCGGACAGCTGAGCGGAGGGCTTGCAGTGCGATCAGCGTGCGCCACGTCGCGCTTCGCAACGCCAGCTCGAGCTCCGCCGGCAGAGAACGAACAAGATGGGTTTTCTGTGCTTCAGACATAGGCGCGCCGGAAGGTGGTGAAGGGCGTCGCCAGTAGCGCCTGTGAATTGTCGTTGCGCGAGCATCGCGTGCTGGTGGCTATCCGCGGTGAGCAACTGCGCAACTATTTAATAGTAACGCAATCTACGAGCGCGTGGTGTAATACTCCGTAATTGCCCACTTCACGATCTGGTCCAAGAGCGTGTTCACATTTGAGACAGGCAGCTCGTCAAACTCTGGTTTATATCGGGCCGCGCTGTCGAGTGCGCACGATTTCATCGCCAGGATCATGTCGACTGGACCGACGTCGCCGTTTCTCAGCGCGCAAACGCAGTCACAAACCGCACTGTGGAGCAGTGCCATCGACTCTATGCTCGACGTCGCCGCTCCGTGCAGCGCGACGTCGAATTGTCGCGTAGTCTCGCGGGTGATGTGCGATTTCGCCGTTGCTCTGGCGCCTTCCCGATCCAACATCGCTTCCTGCCTTGCCCAAAGATCCAGTCCCCTTTCGGAATCTATCAGACAAACAGAAAGGAGGGAGGGCCTGGGTTACGGGACTTAGACTGCGTACTACGGACCAACGGCATCGATAATCGCGGACTGATTGAGAACTCTGACTACAACTAAAGAGCCTGGGAACGCGTGTCAGCGATCCTCGATCCTCAATCAGTCCGCGATTAGCAATGCTATGTTAGTCCGGAGTACTCAGTCCTAACCCCGAAAAACCTCGCGCGAAGCTCTTCCGGCAATACATTAGGTTGTCCCTTCCAAGGCACCTGCTTGGACGAGCTTTTAGACCAAATCCAGCAAGAGTTCGGGAGCAGCCACTACACCATCACCAAAGAGCTGCTCGCCGGCGGAATGGCGCGCGTCTTTGTCGCGCGCGACGAAGGCCTCGGCCGCGAGATCGTCGTCAAAGTCCTGCCACCCGAGCTCACCTTCGCCTTCTCGGCGGCGCGATTCGCGCGCGAGATCAAGCTCGCTGCCGCGCTCCAGGAGCCGCACATCCTGCCGGTGCTCACGTCGGGACAGACCGCCGGCGGATATCCCTACTATACGATGCCGTTCGTACGCGGACAGTCGCTGCGCGATCGCATCAGGAAAGGGCCGATCCCGCTCGATGAAAGTCTGGCGATTCTGCGCGACGTCGCACTCGCGCTCGCCTACGCGCACAAGCAGGGAATCGTGCATCGCGACATCAAGCCGGAGAACATTCTTCTTAGTGAAGGGACTGCCGTTGTCACTGACTTTGGAATTGCAAAGGCAGTTCAAGCCGCTCGGCGGGAGGGGGTGGTCGGTGAGCGGTTAGCCGGGCGCAGCTACAGAGGCGAGGCGGAGATCACCCAGCCCGGCGACAACGTCGGCACGCCGATGTACATGGCGCCGGAGCAGGCGGCTGGCGATCCGGGCACCGATCAGCGCGCCGACATCTACGCGTGGGGCATCGTCGCCTACGAGCTGATCTCGGGCAAGCATCCATTCGGCGAGCACATCTCATCGCCGCAAAGTCTGCTCACCGCGCAGATGTCGGACACGCCGAGGCCGCTGTCGAATACAGGATCGAAGGTGCCGCGCGGCATCTCGAATCTGGTGATGACGTGCCTGTCGAAGCAGAAGTCGATGCGACCGGCGTCGGGAGTGGAGCTGCTCAAGGCGCTCGACAATCCATCGAGCGTCCGCGCTCCACGTTCCGCATTCCCCTCTCGTCGCCGACTCGGCCTGCTCGTCGCCGGACTGATCGTCGCGATCGGACTCGGCGGCGCTGCGCTCTGGCGCGCGCGGAACGCGACCGACCGGAAGCCGCTGATCGCGGTGCTGCCATTCGAGAGTGAAGGTACTGGCGCTGACCCGAGTTTTGCCGACGGTCTCCGTGATGCAATCACCGGAAAACTGGCCCAGCTCGGTGGACTCAGCGTCATCGATCGGAAGAGCGTGTCATCGATTGCGCCCACGCCGAGCGTTGGCGCGCAGAAAGCGGGTGAAGCGCTGGGCGCCGATTACGTGCTGCGCGCGACGCTGCGCTGGGCTAAAGGCGCCGACGGTCAGGCCGTGGTGCGTGTGAGTCCGGAGCTGATACGCGTCTCCGACGCGACGACGCGCTGGGCCGGCGATCCGGAGATCGTGTCGCCTGCGGATCCATTCACCATTCAGGCGCGCGTGGCGACGAGAGTTGCCGAGGCACTGGACGTCGAGATGGTGCCGCGCGAGCGGACGACGATGGCGATGCGCGCGACCAACGATACGGGCGCGTTTGCCGCGGTGGTGCGCGGCAAGCGCATTTATGAAGAGAACACGACGTCGTCGTACTCCGAATATGAGCGCGCGCTGCGTGAGTTCGAGCACGCTTACTCGCGCGACCCTGGTTACGCCGACGCGCTCGGTCTCGCGTCCCAGGCGCTGGCGGTGATGTCGTATTCGGGCGGAACTAAGATGCTCGATTCGGCGGCGGTGCTGGCGCGTCGCGCGCTGGAGCTCGATCCGAATCAGCCGAACGCGGTGGCGACGCTGGCGTTCCGCGGCTTCAATCGACCCGCGGAAGCGCTTTCGATTCTGACGCGTGCGTTGCGCGCGAATCCGAACAGCATCGAGCTGCTCGTTCATCAGCAGCACGCGTTGCTGGTGGTCGGTGATTCCGCGGCAGCGTGGGAATCAGTGAAGCGGATCCTGCCGCTGGCGCCGGCGTCGCGATCAGTGTTGACGACCAGCTTCAACACCGCGCTGGCGCTGCGTCACTGGAAAGACGCCTCTAACATGGTTGCGCGTGAGCGTACCATCGATCCAACGTCGACGATACCGATCTATCACGCCGCGGTCCTCGCCGAGAAGCTGGGTGATACGGTTGCACTCTCGCGGGCGGTGCGTGAGCTGAGGGCGCGCGGCGGAAAGATCGGCGCCGCCGATGGCGAGCTGCTGCGCAAAGGAGATCGTCAGCTCCAGAGCGAATTCGTCGCGGCATCGCTGGCGTCATTCGCGCCTGGTTCTGCCCTCGACAGCGTGAACTTCTACGCCGAAAAAGCCGAGTATTACGCGGGTCGCGCTGACTATGTGCGTGCGCGCACGCTTGCCGATTCGGCGTGGCGTCTCGAGAAGCGAATGGTGGACGATCCGAGCGGCTCGGCGTACGTCAGGCGAACGCAGTACGAGGTCCTGGCGTGGCTGGCCGCGTTGTACGGCGATCGTGGTGCCGCGTTGAGCATGTTGGACAAAGCGTCGCAGAGTCAGACGATCGCGATGTATCCGCGCGGAGTGGAGGCCGTGCAGCTGTCGTGCACCAAGGCGGCGGTGTACGGTTTCCTCGGCGACGCCGAGGCGATGATGCCGTTCGTCGAGAAGTGCTTTACGAGCGCGAATGGGTATCCGACCGCGTATCTATACGATCCGGAGTTTGCGTGGCGGAGGAATGATCCGCGCGTGGCGACGATCATCGCTGAAGAGAGGGCGTCTCGCTGAGGTAAATTCGAGCCGCAGCTGGTATTGTCTGTAGCTAATCGCGCGCAGGTGGGTTAGCTTGAAGAAGGTCAAACAATGATCAGTGCGGAGGTCTCCACCAGCCCGCACTTCCGCTCTGCCTCAACGTGAGGCGGGCATTCTGGCGCTACTGGCGACGCCCTTCCTGTGCCAGGCGCTTCCCATGAAGAAATCGATTTACGTTCCAGCACGTCTGGAGACAGTCGTCTCTCCGCACGATCTGACGCTGCTCGAGTACGTCAGCGCACTGCGCAGCTCTGTCAGAGCTACAGTGTTAGCCGAGCGCCGTCGCGGAATCCCGCTCTCCGAAATCGTCGTGCACGTGCAAGAGATGGTGCGACTCAAAGAGGAGTCAATGCACGCGCAGGCCGAAACCTCGTCGCTCGCCTTCCGCGCCATCTCAAAATGCGCGGTCGGCTGGTGCATCGACGCATATCTGCCGCCGCTCGCCGAGCGTGTCGCCGACCGTTTTGCAGCTCACTCTCCCACCTGATCGATCCCCGCTAACCGCTAACCGCAGACCGCAAACCGCATATGACTTCTCCAATCCTGTCCGTTATCGAGCAACAAACCCGTTGGGCTACGAACAACGGATTCGAGACGAAAGACGCGTACATGACGTCCCTCGCGAACAATCTGCGTCAGGAGATGTCGTCCGATGCCCTCAGAGATTTTGAGCGGGGCAGCGGCGGTAAACTGCGTCAGCGTGGAAGCCGGCCGCCGAGGATGCACGCGTTGCGCTCGTCATCCGCACTGTGCGTAAACGTGTTCGACTATTGGCGCTCGCGTGATCCCCGTCCGCTCCAGCGCGCGTTTGGTCTGCGCGACAGGATAACGCAGGTGAGCTTCGAAGAGCACTATCCAACTGGCCTGCGTGGCAATCCACCAAGTGTAGACGTCGTGCTGACCCTCGAGGGGAATCAGCGCATTGCGATCGAAAGCAAGTTCACCGAGTGGCTGACACCGCGCGACCGGACGATCGATCCAAAATACTTCGCCGATGGTGCTGAGCGTTGGGCCGGCGCGAAGCTGCCGAAGTGTCAGTCGCTGGCGCTAACCTTCCAGGACGCGGCCCCGTTCAAGTTTCTCGACGTGCCGCAGCTCCTCAAGCACGCACTCGGCATCGGCCGCCTGAAGTGGGGCCGTCATGAGCTGTGGTACATGTACTTCGACTGGAAATGCCCGGAGAGCGAGCTGCACGCACTGGAGCTGGCTCGGTTCAACGAGCTGGTCGGGTCTGAGATTCGTTTCCGTGCGATAACTTATCAGCAGCTGTTCAGGCGTCTGGCGCGAACTGTGACAGAGCGAGACGCGGCGTACATGGACTATCTCACTGGGCGTTACGCGGAGGGGTGAGCTCCGCGCTCGCGCGTCGCGTGGCCGGTGCGTCGGGCTCGCGGTGCAGCGGCAGCGCGATCGCGAAAATTGATCCGCCGTCGTCCGGATACTCGGCCCACGCGCGACCGCCTTGCGACTCCGCCGCTTCGCGCACGATGCTGAGGCCGAGGCCGGTGCCTTCGATCGACGACATTCCTTCGTGGGCGCGGAAGAATCGCTCGAAGAGATTCTCCCTTTTATCTACCGGCACGCCGAGACCGTTGTCACGAACGCGGAGCACGATCTCGCGCGCCCCTGATTTTGATTCCTCGGACGTCGAGATCTCCACGAAGCGATTCTTGCGCTCGGGATCGGCGTACTTGATCGCGTTGGACAGGTAATTCTTGACACTGAGCTCGATGACGGCGGCGTTGACTTCGATGCTTGGAACTTCGCCCGCAATGCGAACATCGATGGCCGCTGCCTGAGCAGCTTCGCGCACCTGGCGCACGCCTTCACTGACGGCTTCGGAGAGCCTCACGTTCCGGTGATGGCGAACGTCTGCCGCATCGCTGCGCGACAGCGCGAGGACATTCTCTACCGTGTGATGCATCTCGCGCGAATTTCTGACGATGATCTCGACCAGCTCATCGCGTTTTGCCGGCGGCATATCCCGCACTTCGCTTAGCACCGTACTGGCGCCGAGTATGGCGCCGATGCGGTTCTTGATCTCGTGCGAGATCACCTGGTTGAAGGCGCGCAGCCTGTCCTCGCGCTCGCTGACGTGCTTGTCTGCCAGCAGCAGAAAATGCGTCATCGTCGACTGCTGGATGATTGTGACGGCGCGATAGAGCCGTGATCCGCACGCCATCAATTCGTCCTTCTCGCACGGCTCCGAGATGCTTTTTACTGTAGTAGTGAAGAACTCGAAAAGGATGCCGCCGAGAAATTCGTATTCCTTGAGGATCTCGTAGGCGTCGAATCCCTGTTTGTGACGCAGCTCGCCGAGCTCCATCGCCTTGGCGACGACGGGCATGTGGGTGGCAACCTCGGCGGTAGGATCTTCGACGTAGTCGGCGATGCCATCGATGAGGAGTGGGACGTGATCGAGCAGCTCACCCGTGGGGAAGACGCGATTGGGGTCGAGCGCCACGCGGCTGGCGATTCTGTCGAGCCAGTGGCGGGTGAGGTCGTGCCGGGCGAGCCTGAGCCGCTCGGAGAGAACACCCGCCAGCGGACAGTCGTTCTCCAGGCTCGACATCCGCAACTTCACTCCTGACCCCATAACAGCGCTCCTCGAATGGCGTATACAGCGCATTCGGTGGGCCACGGAGAGCGCAGTAATGTTGCGTTAAGGGCGCCTGGCGGGGGTCCACGTGATAACCCTGTATCGTTTGTCGGGAGTAGATTCTTGGCTCATGACTGACCACTCCAATCGCGAATCGCGTCGCGAATTCGTAAACGACGTCGTGCGACTTGCCGCAGTTGGCGCTCTCTCTGCGAGCGTGATTCCTACGGCAGAGGCTCTCGCTAAACCCGCAGCCGATACTGCCTGGGATCTCTCGTGGATCGATTTGATAACGAAGGCGACGGATCGCGCGGTGTTCGACTGGCCAATACCTGGCGATCCCGCCGATCCTCAGGTGCTCTACTTCGCCGAGCGGTATCTCGATAACTGTGCCGCGGCGTATGGCGCGCGGAATTACGACGCGCGCGTGGTGCTGAATATCAGGACGGTCGCAATCCCGATCGCTCTCAACGATGCGGCGTGGGAGCGCTATGCGCTCGGTGCGGAATACAACATCAAGGATCCTTTCACCAAAGCGCTGGCGGTCAAGAATCCTTTCTGGCATCGCGCGCCTGATCCCGCTCCCGGGGTGAAGATGCCGACACTGGAAGATTTGTTAAAACGGCGAGCGATCGTGCTCGTCTGCGACTTTGCGCTTGGCCATCTCGCGACTCGGCTGGCCACGAAGGCCGGCCGCACCGTCGACGAGGTGCATCGAGATCTTCAGGCGGCATTCGTGCCCCAGGCGTACCTGGTGCCGTCGGGGGTTTTTGGATTGGCGCGCGCGCAGAACGCAGGCTGCGCGTACATGCGGATGGTCTAGCGGTTAAGTGACAGCCTATAAATGCTTACGGGTGGATGAAGAGTATCGCCATCCCTGAGAAGGGAGCTGTGAAGTTGAGCGTGCTCCCACCCGTGACACTGCCGCCAACCGTTATCTGACCGTTAGCAGGATTGAACCACTCGACTGCGCGCGTCCCCGAAATCGAAGAAAGATTGACGCTCACGCTGCCGCCGCTCGGCAACAGTATTAGGAAGTTCGTTCCTGCCAGACAGTAACCGGAAGACGCGAGCTCACCGTGCGGTAGATCGTGCGCCAGATCCATTCTTAAGGCGTACGATCGCGCGTAGCCCATGTTCGTCCTGATCTGCTCCCACTTGGGATCGGTCGGATCATAGAGCGGATCCCCGACTCCCGCGCTTCCGTCATAGCCGTCCATGAACAGCGTATTGTGACCCCGCATGAGACTCTTCCACGGCGACGACGCATCGCCGCAGATTCCGCACAAGTGGTCGGTGTCCGACAGACTCACCTTCGTCCCATCCGCCACCGGCAAGTTGTTGATGTCTCCGTTCATCGACACCCAATCCGCCGAACTGCTCAATACCTCGCTGTTGGTCGCATTCGGATAAGGCACCGTCATACCGATCGGGTGCTGCTTCGGCTTTGTCGCCTCATATGATCTGATCAGGCTGATCATGTGGTATTGCCACTGATCCGCCGACGGATCGCTCTCGTTGCTTACCTCGTAGATCACGTTGTCCAGATCGTTCACCGCATCTATCACCGCCCGGACGTACGAGTCCTGGATTGCGGTGATCGCTGGAATCGACAGCGTCTGGCTCTCGCCGCCAAAGGCATCGCCGTTCGGATCGCCATCAATGCCGTTGATGTTGTTGGACGCGTTGAAGGGATGCGCCAGCCACGGGTTCGCCGCGTTCGAGTTTCCCTTGTAACCGACGCTCCAACCGTCGAACAACATTATAGAGACGTAGATCCCGCGCGCGCCGGCATCTACCGCGCGCTGTCTGACACGCGCCAGATAGTCAGGATTGATTTGCGTCAAGTCGAATTTCGGCCCGCCATCGAGTGCCGTTCCCGGGCCGGTTCTGACGAACAGCGTCGGCGAGAAGTAGTGACTGAGGCTCGTCTCCGCGCTCCAGCGCGCCTGCTCCCACATGTACAGCCGAGTGAAGTTGTGATTGTGGCGCTGCAGAAAATCGAGGAACCCCGAATAGTCGAACGGGGCGGGCGGATTCGAAGGGCTGTTGTCCTGAATCGTCTTCCAGTATTCCGAGCCGGTTAGATACACGATCTGCCCTGTGCCGTCCGCGAAGTAGCGCGGATTCGCCGAGCTCACGTGGAGTGGTCCCGACGCGGCCGGCCACGGATTCACCTGGATATTCGGCGTCGTTGCGCTAACCGCTTCACTCGTCGCCGTGATGTTGCCCGTGCCAGTAGCGGCGGCAGTAACTATCGTCGTCGCTCCACTCGCGCTCACTCGCAACGCCGAGGTGTTGCTCGATGCCCAGGTTACAACACGTCCGGTCAGCACGTTACCGCTGGCATCTTTTGTCGTTGCCGTGAGCTGCTGCATCGTCCCCAGCGTCATCGGCGTGGTCGGTGACGAGATCGTTATGCTCGCGACTGGTACTGGCGGCGCGAGCGTCTGCCCAACCCAGTTGTCGATGGCGATGCTGCGCCCGTACGCGCCGACTCCGGGGGCGCCGCCACTCAGACTTGCATCGCTAAAGGAGCCGATCGATACGCCGTTGGCGTAACAGGTGATGGTTTGCCCTCTCGCCTCGATTCGTATCACGTCGCCCGCTCTGAAGGTGGTGGCGAACGTGCGAAGCCTGGTTCGAGATCCTGCGACTACTTTCCACAGCTCGGTGTGACCGGAGCCGGAGCTTCCATCGGTCTTGAAGAAATACGCGTTGTATGTGGTGTTGTCGGTGCCGCTCGCGCGAACGGTTACCTCTGCGAACTGAGTTCCGCTGCTGAGACCGCCGGCGATGGTGATTTGCGATGACTGATCGCTGCCAAACGCGCTGGCGTTCCAGAATGCGAACCCATCCCTGATGCTGCTGGAACCGGTACCGGCGCCGGAGCCGTTTCTGTTGACGGTGCCCATGCTGCTACGCTGTTGTGTCCACGATCCAGTGAGTGGTCCGGCAGCGCCGGTGAAATTCTCGGTTTGAGTGGCACCGGGTGGCGGGGGCGGCGGCGGCGCGGCGATTGTAATCGATGACGACCCGGTTTTTCCTTCACTCGTCGCAACGATATTCGCTGTGCCGGCTGCGACTGCTGTCACCATCCCCGTCGAGCTGACGCTGGCGTCAACATCCGAGCTCCACGTTACGGTCCTGCCGGTCAGCGTCGCACCGGTGGAATCTTTTTCCACCGCGGTGAATTGCATTTTGTCGCCGACGGTGAGGTTTGCCGTTGTCGGGCTGACGGTCACGCTCGCAACCGGCGCGGGCGGCGCTGGTGGTGGCGGTGGTGCGACCACGATGATGGCGCCTTGCCAGTCATCGATCGTGACGGTGTTGCCGTAGACACCGACGCCTGGGGAACCGGTCGGCAGCGACGAATCGGTGGCGGTGCCGATCGAGACGCCATTCTTGTAGCAGGTGATGGTGCTGCCGGTGACGCTGATCTTCATCACGTCGCCGCTGACGAACGTCGTGTTGAAGCTGCGCAGCGTCGTCCATCTTCCGTTCATGACCCTCGCCAGCTCGGTGTGGCCTGATCCAGCGACGCCGTCGGAGTAGAAGCTGTAGTTGTTATAGCTCGAGTCGCCGGTGCCGGTGGCGCGCACAATGACCTGGACGAACTGGGTTCCGTTGACGAGCCCGCCGGCGATCCGTGTCTGTGAGTATTGATCGTTGCTGAACGCCGTGGCGTTCCAGAAGACGAACAGGTCGAGCCCATCGACGGAGCCAATGCCGACGCCGGAGCCGTTTCTGTTGACGGTTTTTCCGCTGCTCCGCTGCTGCGTCCACGATCCGCTCAGCGGGCCCGCGGCGCCGGTGAACGTCTCGGTTTGAGTGGTTGTGTCGGGTGCAACGGCGAACGCGCCCAGGGGAGTAACGTGTGGCGCGGTTAGTTTATCGCCTGCTCCGCAGGAGCCGACGACGCAGCCGAGTACGATCGGCCAGACGGAACGACTAGATCGTTTCATCGGGCGCCGCCCTTGGAAGAAAGAGGCCGGAGGCGCAGGATCATGCGATTAGTCCAGCTCTGCGGAGAGTTAGACCTCGAGGCGTGGACTTGCGGCGCAGATGCGGGATACGTCGCATCAGAAGTAGTCACTTGCGCACGTAATGGCGGACCTCTAACGTCGAGCTGCTCGTGAAAGGAGCCTCGATGTTCCGGCCGATTGTTTCCGCGCTCGTGCTTTCTACCGCCACTCTCTCCGCACAGAGCAGCGTTCCGCTCTACGACAACCTCGGCAGCTACCACAAGGACATCGCGACAACTGTCCCCGATGCGCAGCGCTACTTCGATCAGGGACTGAGGCTCGCCTACGGATTCAACCATCCCGAGGCAGTTCGCTCCTTCACGCGCGCCGCGGAGCTGGATCCGGCGTGCTCGATGTGCTGGTGGGGCATCGCCTATGCCTATGGTCCGCACGTTAACGCCGGGATGGACTCGGCGAGTGGAGTCAAAGCTTACGAAGCCGCGCAGAAGGCGGTGGCGCTGGCAGCAAATAAACCGGAGTGGCAACGCGGATATGCGACGGCGATCGCGGCGCGGTATGCGGCAATTCCGCCCAACGATCGAGCAAGTCTCGACTCGGCGTATTCACGCGCGATGCGCGATCTCGCCGGCAGATTTCCAAACGATCTCGATGCAGTAGCGCTCTCGGCGGAGTCGATGATGGATCTGCGTCCGTGGGATTATTGGATGGCAGATGGCAAACCGTACCCGGGCACCGACGATTTCGTGCGCAGCCTCGAGTCGGTGATAGCGAAGAACCCGAACCATCCCGGCGCGTGTCACTACTATATACACGCAGTCGAAGCAGTCCGGCCCGAGCTCGCCGTTCCATGCGCTGAGCGTCTCGCCGCGTTGATGCCGGGCGAAGGACACATGGTACACATGCCGGCGCACATCTACGTTCGCGTCGGTCGCTACAACGACGCGATTGCCGCCAACGTGCACGCGGTGCACACCGACGAGACATTCATGGAAGGGCAGAAGGAGCCAACCTTCTACTCCATGATGTACTACCCGCACAACATTCACTTCCTGGCATTTGCTTCTTCGATGGCGGGGCAGAGTGCCCGGGCAATCAGCACGTCGAAGGCCCTCGTCGACAAAATTCAGGCGGCCGGTCCCGCGGCAGTCGATATGTGGCAGGAGGTAATACCCTATCACACCCTGACGCTTACGACTTTTGGGCGGTGGGATGACGTGCTTGCGCAGCCGCTGCCTGCGACGCAAATGCGCGTGGCGACTGCTCTCGCCTACTACGCGCGTGGGGTCGCGTACGCCGCCAAGGCAGATTTTGCGAACGCACAGATCGCGCTCGATACGGTCAAGGCAATCGATGCGGCGACTGCTGCCGACAATCCGTCCAAGCCAGTGACATCGATCGCCATGCACGCTCTGATGGGCGAAATCGCCGGGCGCAGTGGCAACGCCGGCGACGCCGTCGCTCACTTCACCGAGGCCGTCGCGACCGACGACAAGCTGCTGTACAACGAGCCCCCGCGTTGGTACTACCAGCTGCGACAGTCACTCGGCGCGGCATTGCTCAGGGCCGGTCGGCCTGCCGAAGCAGAAGTTGTCTACAACGCAGACTTGAAGCGCTATCCGGAGAATGGCTGGTCGCTTTATGGATTGGCCGCCGCGCAACGCGCCCTCGGGAAGTCCGCCGAGGCGGCAGAGACCGAAAAAAGATTTCAGAAAGCTTGGGCGAACGCCGACGTGAAGCTGACCGGCTCACGCTTTTGAGTCGTTAGCGGGAGAGTTCTTACACTTTTTCGCGGACATCGCCTGAGGGCGGTTGTCCTGATTCCGCAGGAGTGAGCAGGCACGAAATTCTGCCGTCGGTGACCACGAGGCCGGATTCCAGTCTTTCAGTATGCGTTGGATTCTACCACTCGCTTGCACCGTGGCACTCGTCGCGTGCAGCTCCCCGCCCGCGACACTTCCTTCTCCGACCTACCAACGCGTATCAATACAACCAGCGCGCGACACCTCGACTAAATCGGTTGCCGCCGAGTATCAGGGCCTCTACTCAGTCACCACGGACGAGGACCACTTCGTTCCCTGCGGCGTGCGAAACGTCGGCGACGGCTGGGCGCTCAAGTTCAGGAATCCACGAGAGGCAATCTTCCTCGGGCGTCAGACTGTGGTTCGTGGATACGGACCGCTGACTCACTTCCTTCGTGTGCGCGGCACACTCGATTCCTCGGGCCGGTACAATCGCGGGTTCCAGACACACCAGCTCACCGTCGATACGGTGCTCGACGTCAGGGAACGGCCACAACCGTGTCCGAGTTACGAGGACTTGCCCTCTGTCTGGACCAGGGTGAAGATCGGCTCCCGTGGGCTGCGCGGCGCAGCGTTCAGCGCGGACTCGAAGCTTGCCGCACTGATCACTGACGACGGCAGGATCGCGATCTGGAAT
>DASTGU010000047.1:0-2610 GCA_035718845.1 Gemmatimonadaceae bacterium
TAAGAATGGCGGCTGCCCGCGCGGGCGCCGACCGGGAGGCGGGGCGGAACGTCTTCGGCATCGCCAATAATGTGGCACTGAGTAGCCGCTTGCGTCGAGGATAGGCGGCCACTTACGGTTCGCCGATGATTTCCACCTCCCCGCAGCGGATTTCCTCGACAGACCGGGGCCGATGAGCTCTCTGGATCTGGCCATCGTCGGCAATGGCAGGCTAAGCGCGCTGATCGACGAGACGGCCTGCATCGTCTGGTGCTGCCTCCCCAGCCTCGACGCCGACCCGGTCTTTTGCTCGTTGTTGGGCGGCAACGACGCCGACCAGCGGCCGGGCAATTTCCGGATCCGGCTGAGGAATCTGGTGCGCCGAGAGCAGGAGTACCTCGTCGACACTCCCATCGTCATCACTCGGCTTTACGACGCGTTCGGCGGCGCGATCGAGATAACCGATTTCGCTCCGCGGTATGAGGAGGGACAAGAGCTGCGGTTTCCGTCGGTTCTCGTGAGACAGATCCGCCCGGTCTCCGGCCGGCCGCAGATTGCGGTCACTTTCAGTCCGGCGGCGAACTACGGCTGCGACGCGCGCGCGGTTAACTCAGCGACCCACGAGGTCGTATATGATGGCGACCCCCCTGTCCGGCTGACGACCGACGCATCGGCATTCGCGGTAACGGCCGGTGAGCCGATCGTTGTCGAGCGACCGATCACCTTCGCCGTCGGCACCGATGCCATCGACGGCGACGCGGGAGGGTATGGCACGCGGATGCTGGAGAGGACTATCGAGTACTGGCGACGTTGGAGCGGTCGGCTGAGCGCGCCGCAGCAATGGCGCGCCGCGGTGGTACGGGCGGCGATTACCCTGGAGCTCCACGTCTATCAGGACACCGGCGCCATCATCGCCGCTACGACGACGTCGGTTCCCGAGTATCCGAACAGTGGACGGAATTGGGACTATAGATACTGCTGGCCGCGCGACGCGTACTTCACCGTCGACGCGCTGTGTCGAGTGGGCGATGTGCGCGCTGTCGAGCGCTATCTCTCCTTTCTGCTCGGCGTCGCGGAGAAATCCAGCGACTCGCGATTGACTCCGATTTACGACATCGATGGCGGCCCGATTCCGGTGGAGCACGTCGCTGAGTGTCTGCCCGGGTATCGTGGCATGGGTCCGGTGCGGATCGGCAACAAGGCGAGCGAGCAGAATCAGAACGACCTGTACGGCGAAGCGGTACTCACTGCCGAGGCGCTGTTCACGCAAGCGCGCGCGAGCAGGAAGGGTGACGAAGCGTTGTTCAGCCGACTGGAGCATTTTGGCGAGCATGCCGCGCGTATTTACAACACCCCTGACGCGGGACTGTGGGAGCTGCGCGGCACTGGACGCGTGCACACTTTCTCGAGCGTGATGTGTTGGGTCGCCTGCGATCGTCTCGCTCGCTACGCCGACTCTTTGGGCCTCGCGGATCGCGCGCAATACTGGCGCGAACACGCGACGCGCATCCACGACGAAATCTCGCGAAGATCGTGGAACGCGAAGCTCAACACCTTCACGGCAACGATGGACGGCGAATCTCTCGATGCCAGTCTGCTGCTGATGCCGCGGCTGGGATTCATCGATGCCAGCGACGCGCGATTCGCCGGCACGGTCACCGCGATCGAGCGCGATCTGCGTCACGGGGATTTCATATACCGTTACGTCGAGCAGGATGACTTCGGCTATCCCGAGAACTCATTCCTGGTCTGCACCTTCTGGTACATCGAAGCGTTGGCGCGAATGGGAGGCGAGCGACGCGACGAAGCACGCAAGCTTTACGAAAAGGTGCTTTCGGCGCGCAATCGACATGGGTTGCTGGCAGAGGATCTCGATCCGCGCACTCTGGAACTGTGGGGAAATTTCCCGCAGACCTATTGCATGGCCGGCATCATCGAGTGTGCGATGCGCTTGTCCGACCACGCGAGCCAGTCATGAGCGAAAACGTCGAGGCGTTGTGAGATGACGGTTGGTCACGCCGACGATCGAGACTGGCGCGCGATCCTCGTCGCACTCGTGAAAGGCACCTGCAGCGAATCAGAAGTCCGGCTGTGCCTTGCTACCCTCGATGGCGATCCGTTAGCGCGTGTCTACGCGTTTCGCGGAGATCTGCTGCGCGCGCTGATGGAAGTGCCCAACGCCTTCTGGGGCCGGCACCCCGACCTCTACGAGCAATATCGAGAGACCGTACGTGCCGGCGCCATGGCGAGACGCAATTTGCCACCGGAGACCAAAGCCGAATTCTGGTCGCCGCTACCGCCCCCTACCTAAACACGATCCACAGCGCGCCGATCAACGCGGCCAGTAGCACCGACAACGAGATCTCGAGCGTCCGCTCTCTTGGTGCCACCTGAACCTCCGCCGATGGAGCGACTGTTTGAATCGTCAGGTCCGCCACGTTTGCAGGAGCCGGCGGCGGTGTCATCATGCTCACCACGATCAGGATTAGGCTGCACAGCACGAACAGCATCGCCGCGAAGTGCAGGAAGTTGATATCCGCGTACCAATAGAGCGCCGATCCCTGAGTGAGGTGCGACTTGTCGAGCTCGAGCACCAGTCGGGCGAAGCCAAGCACGAAGCCGGTCCACAGA
>DASTGU010000048.1:0-5120 GCA_035718845.1 Gemmatimonadaceae bacterium
TACTGGTATGTACCGCTATCAGGAAGTGGAGATCGAAGGCGCGCCAGTGCCACCAGCGCCGGAGCTGCCGCCCGAGCCGACCATCGCCGAAATTCTGGCAACCGAATCGGATACCGATTTCGCGCTGCCGGAGACGGTGCCGGTTCCAGAAGAGATCTAGCGGAGGATTGAGGCCTGAGGACCAACGGCATTGCTGATTGCTGATTAATTGCCGATAAAGGACAACCGAGGATCCTCGGTTGTCTGCAATCCTCACTTAATCAGCAATCATAGATGCACTTAGTCCTCGGGCCTCGGTCAGTACCCGCAAAAACGTGCCAGTGATCTACCGAGAGTTGGGTGTCAGAATTGACACTCAACTCGCTGTTCAATTGCGCCGCGGAAACATGTAAGACAAAATCCCCGTACGAGTAATTCGTCCGGGGATTCTTGCATCGGCGCGTTGCTGAAGTGAAAACCCTCAGACTTCCGTGAGCTGAAAAGATGGACCTCTACATATTCTGCGTGGTTCTCGGCGCCGCCGGCATGGCAGCGATGGCGCTCCTCGGATTCACGAGCAGTCATGGTGGAGGCGGCCACGCTCACGACACCGCCGGCCACGAGTTCCACGGCGTCGGCGGCCACATTCACACTACGCCGACAGTTCACGGCCACAGCGGGTCGAGCACCGCGACTCGGGGGCACGTTGTCGCGCACGGTCATGTGCACACCGAGAGCTGGAAATCGACCGCGTGGTCATGGATCTCGCCGCGCGTGCTGTTCAACGTGCTCGTCGGGTTTGGCGCGACCGGATTGATCACCGAAAAACTGATCGGTCCCGTGCTGGCGCTGCCCGTCGCGCTCGTCGGCGGCCTGGCCTTCGAGGCGGTGGTGGTGCGTCCGATCTTCAACTCGCTGTTCCGATTCGAGTCTCAGCCTGCGCAGACCCTCGAGTCGGCAATCATGTCGCAGGGCAAGGCGGTGACAGGATTCGATGTGAACGGCAATGGATTGGTTTCCCTCGAGCTTGGCGGCGAGGTAGTGCAGATTCTCGGCACCCTCACTCCCAACGAGCGCGGCGCGGGGATTCGCGTTCGCGCCGGAGATGCACTTCGTATCGAAGACATTGATAGCAAACGAAATCGCTGCACAGTCTCTCGGATCGGCCTCAGCGAGAGCTGATTATTCACGGCCGTTCTTCTTCAAGGATTTCAGATGACTGAATCACTTCTCATTGTCGGAGGCGTCGTCATTGGCGTCCTCTTCGTAATTCCGCTGATCGTTTCCTCGTTCCTGCGCAACGTCGAAGCGGGAACCATTCGCATGGTGAGCTGGCTGCAGGGCAGCACCATCATTTACCGCGGTCCCGGCAAGTCGAAGGAGGTGCCTTTGCTCACGACGGGCACCACGCTCTCGAGCAAAGCGATCAACGTCGATCTCGACATCACCGACCAGACGGCGGATCTGGATCGCAACGGGACGCCGCAGCCAATCAAGGTGCGCATTCTCGCCAGTGCGATCGTCTCCGTTGGTGACAGCGATACGATGATCAAGACCGCCGCCAATCGATTCTTCTCGAAGGACCCCGCCGACCAGGAGAACATTCTGATCGATCTTCTCTCGAGCTCGGCGCGTCGCGCGATCAATCTCCTCACCCACGATCAGCTTTTCTCGTCACGCAGCGCACCGCCGCCGCAGCTGACGTCCGGCGCCGCTCCGGCGGTCGCTGCCGTCAAAACCGAGCGCACCGAGCTGCAGAGAGTGAGCGACGAGTCGATGGCGATGACCCGCGCCGGTGCCGGACTCGAGGGAATGGAGGACGACGATGATCCGCTGGCGGTCATCATTCGCAAGGCATGCTCGCGCGAGCTCACCGACCTCGGCCTCACCTTCAATTCGCTGAACATCAAAGTCGTGCAGTCTGAAGTCGCGGAGGCGCGGCGCAGACAGTCGGCGGCCGAGGCTCAGGCCAACGCCGACATCGTTTCGGCGCAGCAGGCGCGTCGTGCAAAGGATGCGCAGCTGGAGGCGGAGCGCGTGATCTCCGACAAGCAGCGTGAGCTCGAGCAGACGAAGGCAGCGAACGCGGCCCTCATCGCCGAAGCAGAAGCCAAGAAGCAAACCGCACTCGGAGTGCAGCGTGTCGCCGAGCTCGATGCGACGCAAATCGCGCAGGCGAAAGCCGACGCCGAGAAGCTGCGCATTGAAGCAGAGGCGCGCGCACGCGCTGAGGCAATTCGCATCACCACGGTTGCGCAGGCGCAAGCGGAAAGCATTCAGAAGGTGAATGAAGCGATCAAGGCTGGTGGCGAGAGCTACTTCCGCTATCGTCAGATCGAGATGCTCCCGGACATCGCGCCGGTGGTCGCCGATGCGCTGGCAAAGGCGAAGCTGGTCACGATCTCCAGCGGTGGAGCTGGCGGTGGCGCGGCAGATTCCGTGACCAACAACATCACCAGCGTCATTCAAACGGTGCTGGCGGCGCAGCTGGTGTCGAACAGCGGAATGCTCGGTCAGTCGGATTCACGCGATCGCGAGTCGGTGCGTGAGGTTGAAAGTGCGCGTGAAAACGGTCGCGATGCGGCTCCGGTGAAGGCGCCGACGAGTCCAATTCAGCATCCTTCGACACCGACGAGGACCGGCGGCAGATAGGTCCGAAGTAGTGGCGTAATGCCAGAGGCCTTGCAGAATTCGGGGCCCGGAGCGCGCAGAGGCGCTCCGGGTCCTTTGCGTAATCCATGCAGTCCCAATGACTTATCGCTACGGCTGAGCTTTGGCCCCGCGCCTGCTTTTGACGGCCTCACCTGCGTGGCTTGTCGCCGCGCTCATGACCGTCAAACAGCAGTAGTGGGGTCAACATGTACAACCGTCCTTTTACCCTTGTCACTTATGCCGGGATCTTTCTCCTGGCCGTGGCTTGCAGCGGCGACAGTCCGGCTGGTCCGGGCGCGCCGGGGCAAGTCAATCCAAATGCGCCGGTCAGCAACGCGATCAAGTCTGACATCGCGACTTCAGCGGGCAACGCAATCGCCAGCAATCTCGAAGATCTGGTAGCGAATCAGGTCGCGGCGATTGGCTCCTTTGCGGTGTCCGCGCCGTCGTTCAGCGACGGCACGCCAGCGCCGGCACCAGAACCAGAACACCACGATTCAACTCCGGCGAGCGAGCCGCAGCATACCGATTCAAATCCGCCGGCGACGCAGCCAGAGCCTGAGCACCACGATTCTGCGACATCGGGATCGACGCCCGCACCGGCTCCGGCGCCAGCTGCAACCGAATCGTGTGGTTTCGACGCCGCGACGCTGTTCTATAGCTGCGTCAGAGTTGGCGACAACAAGAAAGTCGTGAAGTCATATCAGTTCCTCGACGGCGCCGGCAAGCCGATGGAGAAGTTCGTTCATGGCGTCACCGATGCGATTCATTTCCTGTTGCAGTCGGACGGTGCGGAATCCGGCGACAACTTCAGCGGCGTCAGTCATTCGAAGCGCGACGTCGTGGAGAGTGGATTCCTCGGGCCGAATCGGGTCTATAACGGATTCGGCGTCAGTGCTGATACGAACTCGCACAAGCAGGATCTCGTCACGCGTAAGTACAGCGGTGTCGCTGTCGACACCCTGCAAGCGGTGACGTTCGTCGATCAGCGGAACGAGCATCCCTATCCGCTGTCGGGTGTAGCGATCCGGGTTGTCGACTACACCGTGGTCTCGAGCGGAACTCAGCTCGAGACGACCACCCTTCACAAGCGCCTGGTCGTGACATTCAATGGCACCGCCGATGTCCCGCTATCGCTTGGTGATTACAGCTGCGTGCTGCATCTCGACACGCACAAGGTGGATAGTTGTAAGTAGGAAGGGGTTGGGTGTAGGTGGGAGTTGGAAAGAAAACGGTGTGTGGCGAGATCTGGGGCCACACACCGTTTTCTCTTTCGTAGCGCTAATGAGTCTTGAGCTAATGAGTCTTGATCAGAATGGCACCCGAGTAGGAACCGGACGGAACATTGTTCAACACCGTCGCAACGCGGGCGGCGTCCACCCACTCGGCGGATTCAATCATTCCGGTGCTTATGTTCTTCAGCGCATATAAGTCTTCGGCGCGTTGATTATCAATGTAGATAAGGATGAGTTGACCGCGCACACCGCCGCCGATCGACGCCGTACCTGTTGGGCGAAGCCAATTGGGTCTCAAACGGGCAATTGCGTCGTATGCATTAGTTGTGTTCGAATTCGCGAGCTCACTGCGCGTGAGTTTGTCTGACGACGAGTGGTGCTTTGAACTGCCAGCAGACGCGCACGCGGCGGTGCTGATCAACAGCAGAACACTCAATAGACAATTCCTCGTGTAGGACACCGCGCCTCCGTGTGACGGTCGAAAGTTGGCGGCAACCATAGTATTCGCGTTCTCGAAGTGCAACCTGTAATGGCAGTATCCAGCGCCTGCCGGCCCGCAACACCCCGCGCTGGTTCACCGGTCATCGAACGCGGGCGCTATTGTCGCGCGTAGTACCGTTTAATAGCTTGGCGCAATACACCAGCGTCGGTGGTGCGGTTGAAGCCCTTTGTCGTTTCATGGTTACGGCGCGCAGCGATCGCGTCCGCTACGAGTAAGTCGATCGCGACGCGATCAGTGCGCTGCTACGTGCTGAGCGCAACCGTGGCACTCATGCCGCTCTTCGCAGAGGCGCAAGAAAGTGGCACCCTTTCCGGGACCGTGACCGATTACACCGGGATTCCGCTGCTGGGAGTGGAGGTCGTCGCTGATTCGGGCGCCTTGCTCACATACACCGACGCGCGTGGTGCATTTGTCTTTGCAGTCGCGCAGGGATCCCACACCTTGCACGTGCGTCGACTCGGTTTCGCGCCGCTCGAAGTGCCGGTTGCTGTTGCAGCCGGAGCGCACGCGGAAGTCGCACTTAAACTGAAATCCATCGCGACGACCCTCCCGCCCGTTGTCGTGAATCCATCAAACATCCATTACACTGGGCGTCTGGCTGGATATTATCAGCGGCTCGAGAAAGGCACCGGTGGCGTGTTCATCACCCGAAACCAGATTGATCGTGAGAACCCGAGCACCCTTGGGCAGCTGTTGCAGCACGTGCCCGGTATTACCGCACAGCGCGGACGACACGGGATAACGAGCGTTCG
>DASTGU010000049.1:0-27642 GCA_035718845.1 Gemmatimonadaceae bacterium
CTGGCGATTCGCGCGCTGTCCAATCGAGGAGTCAAAATGTTCGATGTCTGGAATGAGAAATCGCCGCGCTGGTGGGCGGTCGTTCCTCTGCGCGTGATCGTCGGCTACGGGTTCGTTGCCCACGGCGTGGCAAAGTGGATGGCAGGCCCGGAGAAGTTCGGCAAATTGCTGCACGTCATCGGGACGCCGGCGCCGGGCGCCGCTGCCTGGGCAGTAATGCTGTTGGAGATCATCGGCGGGCTGGCGATCATCGCCGGAGTTTTCGTCGAGATCGTCAGCATTCCACTCATCGTCTCAATGGTCGTGGCAATGCTCACCATCCACATTCACTACGGGTACAGCTCCATCCACACGATAGGTTTGACGGCAACGGGGCCGGTGTTCGGACCGCCGGGGTACGAGATCAATCTTTTGTACATTGCAGCTCTGGCAGCCGTTGCGCTGGTGGGATCCGGCCCGTTGTCACTCGACCGCTGGTTGATTCACCGCATTAGATCGGGACGTTGATGGCATCGCACGATGAGCTTGGCGATCAGCTGGTGATCGAGATTCTCGTCAGTGATCTCGATCGATCGCTGGCGGTGTACACTGCGCTGGGTTTTGTGCTCGAGCGTCGCGATGGACATTTTGCGGCCCTGAGATGGGAGGGCCGCGAATTCTTTCTGGATCAGCGCTCGGATCTGCGACCAATCAATTCATCGCGCGCCAACCTTCGCATTCTCACCGACGATGTCGACGCAATGTGGAAGCTCGCCCAGCAACTGGGTTTGCGCGTCGAACAGCGGATCGCCGACCGTTACTATGGGCTGCGCGATTTTACCGTGCTGGATCCGGACGGGTTCGGGCTCAGATTCGCCGGAGCCAGCTCGGCGACCCGCTCCCGGTAACGCGCGCCAGCGAGCGACAGCGCAGCCAATACCGACACTAGTCGCTCGGCGATTTCCGGATTGGCCGCGATTGCCTTCGCGTCCACCATCGAGCGCGTGAGCGAAACCAACGGCGACGCGTCCCGAATTATCTCCGTCGACATCGTGCGCAGCGTCTCCACCAGCGACGCGTACGCGTGCACCGAACGCGGTGAGGTGTTGAGCACGCCGATTGGCTTGAACACCATTTCAGGCGTACTCACCAGCCAGTCGAGAGCGTTCTTGAGTGACCCAGGTACGCCATGCGCGTATTCGGGCGACGAAATCAACAACGCATCAGCGCTCCGAATCTCCGCCCGGAGATGCTCGACCGGCTCCGGCGCGATTGCGCCTTCACCGTCGAGATCGGGATTGAAATGTGGCAGGCTGGCCAATCCGTCAAAGATCCTGACCGAAATATTCGCTGGCGCGAGCAGAGCGCATGCACGCAGCACCTCGGTGTTCGATGAGTGCGCGCGCAAGCTGCCGGAGATAGCGAGAACGTTGGTGATACTGTCGGCTGGGAATGCTTCCATGCGTGAAGCCCGGCCAACTGTATAGTTGGTCGGGCCCTCTGAAGTCGTACGGCTCCGCCGCAAGTTACGCAGCGGAGCCAGCACATCGAAAGTCAGAATGCAGCCAGACCCATGAAGCCGGACTGCGGCAGCAGGCCGGGCGTGTCGCCAAGTGCTGTGAGCGTGCCATCACTGTTCACTGCGAAAGCACCAATTGCACCGCGGCCATTTTCCAGGACGTACAGGAAGTGACCGTTGCCACCGAAATCGATATCCAGCGGCTGCGCTCCTGTGCCGAGGTCGCCGGTGCGACCACCTGGTGTTATCAGGGTCAGACTGCCATCGCCACCAATCGCGTAACCGGAAATGCTCGAGCCGCCTGCATTGGCAGTGTATGCGAATCGACCAGCTGCGTCGACGATCAGCCAGCAAGGCGCTGCCTGTCCGCCGTTGGACACCACGCCACTGATCGTACTCAGTGCGCCAGTGGAGGCCTGACTATATGAAGAAGCCGAGGCGCTCCCTGCTTCGGAAGCAACCAGAACGCCACTCGGTGTAAACTGGAATCCGAAGGGAGTGTTGCCCGCTGCCGCGCTCTGAATCGGAGCGCTCAACTGTCCATCCTCGCCAATTCGGAAAGCGTCGATGGTGTTGCTCAGTCGCTCGGTGACATCGAGCCAGCGTCCATTCGGAGAAACGCGCACTTCGGTGCCGCCGCTCGCATTTGCGCTCAGTGCCGCCGTTCCACGGGCGCTCAGATTTCCCGCTTCGTTATAGCCGAAGATGCCAACGCTGTTGCTGTGCGCGTTCAATACGTAAATGACATCGTCAGTCGTAGCGATGCTGACCGGAAACGAGCCATTCGAGGACTCGCGATCGACCAGTTTGATGCCATCGTTCTTCACGCGGAACACGGATACGTCGTTGCTGCCCGCGTTCACGACGAACAAAAACTTGCGGTCGGGACTGAGCGCGACTGCGCCCTGCGACGTGAGCGGGTCGCCGGTGCCGCCAACGCCAGTTCCACCGGTAGCGAAGCTACCAATCGACGTGAGCGATCCATCCGCGGCTCTGCGAAATGCGTTCACCGCATTGCCGCTGACGGCGTTGGTGCTGACGTAGACCGCGCCTTCCACCGCGAGCTGCTGATCGATGCGGTTGGCAGCAGCCTGATCCGGCGCGATCGGGTTATTGGTCGACTGATCGGCGCAGGCCGCCAGAAGCGCCGCCGCGGCGAAGGTCGCCAGACGCGTGAGTGCTTTCTGCTGAAAGCCAGTAGTAAAGTGGAGCATGTGTGTTCCCAGAAAAGGTTTGTCGAGCGAGATCGAAAGGAGAATCAGGCGCGTGGCGTTTTGGTTCCCGCCCGCAAAGTTTTCAGATCGACATTCCGTGATTGCTCAGCGCCTGCAACACTCTGTCGCGCAACGCGTCATCGGTTTCTGCCGCCGGGCGCGTTGCGTGTACCGCATCGAGAAACGCCCTGGCGTAATCGAAGTGCGATAGGCAGTCAGTGCACTGCTGCAGATGCAGCGTAACGCGCTCCTTGTCGGAGTCAGACAGCTTATTGTCGAGATACGGCCACAACCGGCGCACTATCGCCTCGCATTCGCTGCGATGACTATCCATTCTCGTCTGCCGCCGCCGCTAAAGTTCTCCGCGGCCGTCTGGCTCGCGCGTACCCTGCATCAAGCGCGTACACCATCAACATTTCCTGCAGCTGCCGTCGCGCGCGGAAGAGTCGCGACCGGACAGTGCCCATCGGAATGGCGAGAGTCTCAGCGATCTCTTCGTACGAAAAGCCTTCGACGTCGCTGAGGACGACGACTTCGCGAAAGGCCGCATCGAGTCGGTCGATCGCATCGCGGATCGCGGGGCCGAGATCGAGTCGCGCGTAGATGTCGTCGACGCCAGCGACGCGCGCGGCATTGTGTGTCCGCGCCGCGGCGAGCGATTCGAGCTCGTCATCTTCGACCGCCACCGATCTTTCCTCGCGCTGAACGTTCGTGGTGAAGACGTTGCGGCAAATGGTGAGCAGCCATTTGCGACAGTCGCCACCGCTACCCTGGAACGTCGACCAGTAACGGTGTGCGCGGAGGTAGGTTTCCTGAACGATGTCGTCGGCATCTGGCTGGTTGCGCGTGAGTGAGAGCGCGAATCGCTTGACGTTCGGCATCAACGGCAGCGCGGCCGCCGCAAACTCGCGGTCGCGCTCCGTGGTTGACTCCGAGATCAACGCTGGCGGTTGATGCGTAGTGTCTAGCATCGGCCGCGACCTATGAACCTGCCGCGCGCTTCCTTAGTTCCCGCGTCGACGATCGATACACCGTCTCAGGCAGTTCGAACGCCAGATCCGCGCTGCGAGCGGCACTCATCGCTTCGGCTGCTATGACAAGCGAGCCACCCAAAAACATGATGTCCTTGAGCAGGAAACCGCTCCACGGACTATTTGCGCCGAACGCACCGGGCGTCGTTACCAGGAACGAGAGCGTCGTCAGAAACACAACGCTGGCGACCAGCGAGCCGTACCCCGAGATGCGAGGTAGCCAATGACGCGTGCCAATCAACAATCCAGTGCTGACTTCGACGACGCCGATGATGTTCGACGTGCCGCGCGGCCCGAAGATCGGCAGCAGCCAGCTGAGAAATGGGCTGTTGGCGACCAGCGGCTGAATCGCAGTCGCCTCGAATGGGAAAAACTTGAAGCTGCCCCACAGCAGCAGCAGGCCTGTGAGTCCGTAGCGCAGGATCCCAATTCCTGTGCTATAGTAGATGTCTTCCGAGCGTTGCATGGAACTCCTCCGTTCCAATTGTTTGTCGTGCGTGAGATTTCCTGATGCTTAGTCCACGAACTCCGGCGGGCGTTACAGCCGATTCGGAAATGACTCCGCTGACGCCGCCGATTGCGCCGCAGCGCGTCGACGAAGACGCGGATCTCGTTGCCGGGCTCAAGCGTCGCGACGAAGCGGCTTTCGTCACGCTCGTCACCAGATATCAGCGTCCATTGCTGCGGCTCGCCGTTGTCTACTGTCGCAACACGGCGATCGCCGAAGAGATCGTGCAGGACACCTGGCTCGGTGTCATCCGCGGCATCGACCGGTTTGAGGAGCGTGCCGCGTTCAAGACGTGGCTGTTTCAGATCCTCGTGAATCGCGCGCGCACCCGCGCGGCGCAGGAAGGTCGCGCCGATGCGCTCTCATCGTCGAAGGAAGAGGCTGAGTCGCCCGCCGAGCCCGCGGTTCCTCCTGAACGGTTCCGCGGCGCCGACGACAAGTGGGCAAATAACTGGGCGGTGCCGCCGCACTCGTGGGGAGAATCGTCCGACGCCAGATTACTTGCGACCGAGACGATGGAGCTGGTGAAACAGGCAATCGCGACATTGTCGCCGGCGCAACAGCAAGTGATCACTCTGCGTGACGTCGAAGGCTGGCCGGCGGAAGATGTTTGTAACGTTCTACTGATCAGCGAGACCAATCAAAGAGTACTCCTCCACCGCGCACGCAGCCGCGTTCGTGCGCTGCTGGAGAGGCATTTCAGATGACAGACATTTCAACGACGATGCCTGACCTCGGTGGACTCACATGCAAGGAGATGGTCGAGTTGGTGACCGACTATCTCGATGGCGCATTGCCTTCTGACATGCGCGCGCGTTTCGACCAGCACCTCAAGGGCTGTGATCCTTGCGTCGTTTACGTCGAGCAAATGCGGCAGACCATCACCGCACTCGGCTGCCTGCCGGAGGAATCTGTATCCGAGGGGGCGCTCAATACGTTGACGGAGCATTTCCGGCGCTGGCGGGCGGAAACGGAGGAGTAGGACAAAATCCCGAGTCACCCTCGGGAACCGAATCGAGCGACGGCTGGTTTCCAAAGCATCAGCTCGCCCGCCCACTTCGCCCAGCGCCGCTCCATGGAAACCGTTTCTTATACTATCACTCTCGCGCGAGCCGGTGATGTGCCGCTGTTGCCGGCAATCGAGCTGGCCGCTGCCAGACTCTTCGAGGGCTACGCACCCGAGTCGCTGCTCACCCAAACCACCAGCGAGCAAACCCTGCGGCTCGGTCAGCGTCGCGGCTTGCTGTGGGTTGCGCTGGCTGACGACAAGCCGGTTGGCTTCGCGCTCGTGGACCAGATCGAGCCGCAGTCAGCGCATTTGGAGGAGCTCGACGTGCACACGGATCACATGCGACGTGGATTGGGCAGCCGCTTGGTGACGACTGTGTGCGATTGGGCGGCTGAAAAAGGATTCGACGCGGTCACGTTGAACACGGCCCGCGATGTTTGGTGGAATATGCCGTTCTACGAGCGGCTCGGATTCAAGGAGGTTCCGCGCGACGAGTGGACGCCGGCATTGCGCAGAGTCTTCGCGACCGAAACGAATCGCGGTCTGGATCCGACTCGCCGGCTGGTCATGCGCCGGCGAACTGCATCACGATGAAGTTGCGATCAGCCTTGCTGTCCGCTATTCAGCGCACGTAACGGTGACGTGCTGTAGCTGAACGACCTTGGAGCCGGTTTTCGACGAGCGATTCGAGACTACGAATAGGTAGCGGCCCGCGTCGTTGATATTGACGTCGAACGCGATCACCCGCCGTTCGCCGCTCTCGTAGTCGGTGCGCACCGGCCGATCTGCCTGCCAGTCGTCGTACGCACTCTCACGGAGAATCACGACGCTCACGTTTTGATCGCCCCCAGACAGGGTTTCGACCTGTCCCATCGCCAGACAGCGTGTGCGCTCTGGCTGGATCTCGAAGCTCCACTTACGCGTCTGACCAGCGCGAATACCGACGGGCTGTGGATCACCAATCGAAATGACAACCGCGCTGTTACTGTCTGTCGCGGCCACACTCGGCGGCGGCGCCGGCGATACGCACTCGATGGGATCGGGAAGTTTGTAGCTGCACTTCGTCTGAGTGAGCGCGTGAGATGCGACTGCGCTCCACATTGGCGCGCCTGCAGGTACGGAAGCGGTAATGCTTATGTCGAGAGACGGCGAGAAACCGTAGAGCGGCTTCGCGGCGCTGACTGGTCCCGAGTAGTACGCTGAGTGATCGACGAAGTACGCTTCTTCCGCAGTCGCCAGGTGTCGCAGATCCCGTTTCATCGCAGCGATGTACGCAGTCTCCGCGTCGTTGTCGCGGGATGTCGACGTTTGACCCTGTAATGGATGCACGACCAGCGCGAACATGAGCGCGGTCACTGCGGCGACCGGGGTTTTCATGCAGGTACGACGGCCGATCGCGCGTACGCGTCACACCGCATTGCTAGAATCGAAAAACGAAATCTACGAACGGCACTCCGAAGCTGCTGCCGCTGCCCGCAATGTTAAACAGCGCCAGATCGGTGGTCATCTTCTCACCCATGAACCGGAGCCCGAAAGAATAGAGAACGTTGTCGTGCGATACGGGCAGCAGATAGTTCTCAGTCACGAACCCGATTCTCCTCGATAGTCGGACCTCGCCACCCACCATGCCGACGGGTCTGCTTTCGATGTCGCCCCCAGCAAAGCCGTAGCCGCCCCCGACCGTGAAGCTGGCATTGCCGTCGCCGAATGTCGCGACACCATAGTAGATGCCGCCTGTCTCACCCTGCGATCCGACCAGCAGCGCTCCCGTCGCCAGGTGAGTCTTCTCGTTAACGCTGAAGCCGATCTTCGGCGTCAAATAGAAGACCTGATACGAAAGCCCAATCGGGAATATGGACATCCCCCCGCCGAGGGTGATGTTGTCGGTCACGCCATAAGCGACCCCGGGAAAGAACACTTCGTAATCGGACACATAGCCTTCGCCCGCCTTGAGCATCTGGCCGGTCGGCGCGAAAAAGAGCCGGGTGCCGTTCGGATTTTCGAACCAGTACTCGCCGTCGTGAACTTCGGTCGTCGCGACCTCTTTGACGGATTTCACTGCGCTGATCGGCAGTTGAATGGTTGCACCTCCACTCGACTGAAACGTCAACGAATCAGCGCCAGCGACGACCACTCGTCCGTAAATCGTCGAGCCATCCTTCAGGCCGAGTATCTGAACGTGCGCACTGTCTGGCGGATTTAGGCGGGATCGCAAATCGTCTTCGACTTGCGAGCACGCGAGTGAGGCTTTGAGGAGGAGACCGAAGATCGCGAACAGCAGGGACGGGCAGTGGGTGACTCTTGCCATGGCCTTGGGATTAGGATTTGAGTCTGAAGTAACGACTTCAAGATCCCACTTCGGGCGATGGCGGCCCATCCGTCAAATGACGTAGGCACTGGGAGCTGCCAGCTCTGACCGAGGCTTGAGGACTAAGTGCGTTGCTGATTGCTGATTAAGTGAGAATTGCAGACAACCGAGGATCCTCGATTGTCCTCGTTCCTCAATTAATCCGCAATCAGCAATGCCGTTAGTCCGAAGTACTCAGTCTACTAGGCCTCCAGTTCTTCCTGCGGCTTATGTGCCTGCTGCAGTTTCTGCTGCAGCAGTGTCGGCGCCGGCTCGTAGTGCGAGAACTCCAACGAGTACGATCCGCGCCCCGCGGTGATCGATTTGAGCCTCGCCGGAAATTGCTCGAGCTCCGACAGCGGCGCCTGCGCGGTCACCTGCACGAAGCCCGGCCTCGGCGAATCGGATCCTTTGATCTGCCCGCGATGGCCGGACAGCTCGCCGGCGATATCGCCCATCTTGTCGTCGGGCGCTTCGATCTCGACATCGACGATCGGCTCAAGCACGATGGGGCGCGCCTTCGCCAAAGCATCAAGGAATGCTTTTCGTCCTGCCGCCTGGAACGCGACGTCCTTCGAATCGACGGGATGCGTCTTGCCGTCGTACACGATTACGCGCACGTCCTGCAGCGGGAAGCCGGCGATGTAGCCGTGCTCGAGAACTTGTCGCACTCCTTTCTCGACCGACGGAATGAACTGGCGGGGAATCGTCCCGCCTTTCACCGCATCGACGAACTCGAATCCTTTGCCGCGTGGCAGTGGCTCGACGCGCAGATACACTTCGCCGAATTGTCCCGCGCCACCAGTCTGCTTCTTGTGTCGATTGTGTCCTTCCGCCTTGGCAACGATCGTCTCGCGGAATGGAATTGACGGCGGCCTGGTATCGAGCTCCAGCTTGTACTGCGTTCCCATCTTGTCGAGAATCACCTTGAGATGCATCTCGCCAAGCCCGCGCATCACCATCTCGTTCGCCTGCGCGTTGTGCTCGATGCGGAAGCACGGATCTTCAGCGACGATCTTGTGCAGCACGTCGGCGACCTTCTGCTCGTCCTTCCGGTTCTTCGGTGTTACTGCGAGTCCGAAGACCGGCAACGGCAGCTCGATCGGTCGCGGATGCAGATTGGCGTCGTCGGCGGAATCGTGCAGCAGATGATCGAACTCGATCTCGTCCACCCGCGCGATCGCGACGATGTCACCCGGCACCGCCTCCTGCATTTCCGTCTGGGTCTTCCCGCGCAGCGAGTACAGATGCCCGGGTCGAATCGGCTTCCTTCCATCGCCGATGTACAGCTGCATGTTGGGCGTCAGTCGACCCTGATGCACTCGACACACCGCGACGCGGCCGATGTACGGGTCCGTCTCGATCTTGAATACGTGCGCCAGCGCGTGCTGCGTCGGATCGGGCTCCGCCTTCAGCTGAATGGGCTCACCACCTTCGACCGGAAGTGCGAGATACACTGGCGGATTTCCTTCCAGTGGATTCGCGAGCAGCTTCACGATCACTTCCAGCAGCTCGCCGATTCCCGCGCCAGTCTTCGCCGACGTGAACACCACGGGAATCAAATGCCCCTCGCGCAGGGCCTGCTCGAGGGGCTCATGTAGTTCTTCGGGAGTAACCTCGCCTTTCTCGAGGTATTTCTCCATCAGGCTCTCGTCGACTTCAACCACCTGTTCGACGAGTGCCCGGTGCGCTTCATCCACACTGGAGAAATCCGCCTCCCCATCGGGCGCGAAGAAGCAATCGGAGACTTTGCTGCGATTACTCGCCGGAAGATTCAGCGGCAGACATTCCTTGCCGAATGTCTCCTGAATCTTCGCGAGGATTCTTTCGCAATCGACGTTCTCGCAATCGATTCTGTTGACGATGATCATGCGATCGAGTCCGCGCTTTTGCGCCGCTTGCATGAAGCGGGCGGTCATCATCTCGATTCCGTTCTGCGCGTTGATCACGATCGCCGCGGTCTCTACCGCTGCCAGCGCCGGGAGTGCGTGGCCGAGGAAATCCGGATAACCTGGTGTGTCGAGGAGGTGGACGCGGGTGGGATCACCGCCGTTCTTTACTTCGAAGCTCGCCACCGAAAGCTTGAGGGTGTGTTGCAGGTTCTTCTCGAGGGGACTGTAATCACCAACTGTCGTCCCTCTTTCTACCGATCCGGCCGAGGCTATTGCTCCTGCCTTCGCGAGCAGCGCCTCGGCCAGAGTAGTCTTGCCGCTGCCCGCCTGACCGCACAGTGCGATCGTCCTCACATTGTTGATACTAGTAGGCATTTCGCCCTCCTATCTCATGCCTCTTAATAGCCACGAAATCGCGAAGATGGAAGACGTGGCCAGAGGCAAGCGGGCGAAGAGATTACTGCTGAGAACGCATAACTAATCGCGCGCGGGAAGCGTGGCCCCGCTCATGCACGCGCAGTTGAGGTATGGCCTACAAAGAGTTTCGAGACGCCGCCGGAATCAGCTGGAGAGTGTGGGCTACCTACCCAACGGTCGGGAAGATCTACACCAGCGGATTCGAGAAAGGCTGGCTCACATTCGAGTCACAGCTTGGACGCCGCCGTCTCGCACCGATCCCTGGCCGGTGGGACACGATGGAGGAGGACAAACTCCGTCTTCTTCTCAAAGCGGCCGAGCCTCCGCGAAGTAAGGGTCGCGACGCTACCACTGAGTCTGCCGACCTCTAGACGACCCTAACGTGCGACAACCGTCAGTTGTCGCGTCATCAAAGTCTAGATAGCAAATGAGGTCAAACCCGGAGGCTGATTTTCGGCGGAGTTCCAATTCGAGCACGGAATCGTCTACCAAATGTATCTCGCCGCGCGGTCCAGCTAATTGGCGAGAGGGAGCCGAGGCGTGCATCGAATTTTCATTACCTGCCCAGCAACCAAAAAGCTGATTTACACCGGCTTCGCGATGGACGCCGACATTTTCACGGCGTCGCCGGTGGAGCTGAATCCGATCGAATGCCCGGCGTGCGGTGAGAAGCATACCTGGACGAAACGCGACGCGCGGTTCGCCCCTGAAGAGCGTCGCAGCGCGTAGCCCAAATCAGCCGTTACACGAAAAAACTCAGCGTGAAGTTCGCCTGCCGGGTGTAGCGCTCCGCCAGAGCGCGATCAGTCGCGGAAACGAGTAGCGCGTCCAGTCAGCTGGAACGGGAGCGAGACGTCGCTTCTCGCCGTTTGCGCTCTCAAAGCATAGCCAGCCTTCTGCCAGATCCGGATGTACCCGCGCGGCTCCGCCGAGCCTGTCCGCGACTTCTGGTTTTATCTCCCAGACCTGCCACTTGATTCCGTCTGGGTCCACGAATGCGCGGTGTGTTGGCTGTCCCACTGCACCCGACGGTGCCGCGGGACCTTGCTGACCTCCAACAGGCGATGACTCACTCAAGGCTGTTCCTCTGGCTCAACTTTCGAATTCCGCAACATATTCTTGTCGTGATTCGAAGAAAAGTTTCATTGCGAATTTTCGTCTCGCTCGCTGCGGTCGCGTGGATGGCTGTCATGTGCGTGACATCCAGCGGCGCGCAGACCACCGTGGTCAAGCCGGGTTCGACCATTCGCTTTCGCCTCGGCGCTGACGAGCCTTATCACGTCGCGCGCCTTTCGCGACTGACGGCCGACTCGCTCATACTCGCGCACTGTGAAACCTGCTTTGGTCGTTTGGGCTATGGCCGCGACGAGGTCAGGCGACTTGATGTATCGCACAGAGCCGTTAGCAGCGCACGGATCGGGTTGGGCGCGTTGATCGGTGGCGCGCTCGGAGCAGGAGTCGGCTTGATCGACTCAGCCAGATGTCAAGGTGGACCGAAGTGCGAGCTGGCCGCCGCTGAGGGCCCGTTGCTGTTCCTCATTGGTGCGGCCGTTGGTGGAATCTCCGCGTACTTGACTGCCTATACGTGGGATCCCGTGCCTGCGAGCGCATCGACACAGCGCTAATTTTTCCGCGGCCATTCACCGGGGAATTCCCTGAACGACAGACCTCTCGAAGATCTCGCCGAGCGGCTGCAACGCGCGCTTGGAGAAGGCTATGAGGTTACCGACGACCTCGGTGGCGGGATGGCGCGCGTCTTCGTGGTGCGCGAGATCTCGCTCGGCCGTCAGATCGTCGTAAAAGTTCTGCCCCCGGAGCTCGGCGCCGGCCTCAACGTCGACCGCTTCCGCCGGGAGATTCAGCTGGCCGCGCGACTCCAGCACCCGCACATCGTCCCGCTGTTGTTCGCCGGGTCGAAGGACGATCTGCTTTACTACGCGATGCCACTCGTCGAGGGCGAGACGCTTCGCTCGAGACTGAAGCGCGCCGGCGAGCTGCCGATCGCAGAGACAGTAAGAATCCTGCGCGACATCTCCGACGCGCTCGCGTACGCGCACAAACAAGGTGCGGCGCATCGCGACATCAAGCCCGACAATATTCTGCTGTCCGGAAATCATGCGCTGCTCACCGACTTTGGCATCGCCAAGGCAGTCGAAGACGCCGGTGAAATTGGGCTGACCGCAGTCGGCGTCGCGATCGGGACTCCGGCGTACATGGCGCCCGAGCAGGCGATGGGTTCGCCCATGACGGATCAGCGCGCCGACATCTACGCGATTGGCGTCGTCGGTTACGAGATGCTGGCGGGAATGACGCCGTTTTACGGGAATAGTCCACAGCAGCTGATGGCGGCGCACATGGGGGCCGAAGCTGCGCCAATAACGAAGTATCGACCGAACGTTCCGCCGCTGCTCGCCGCAGTGATCATGCGCTGCCTCGAGAAACGACCGGCGGACAGATATCAAACGGCGGCGGAGTTGGGCGAGCAGCTGGAGATTGCGGTCACGCCGAGTGGTGGGACTACGACCGTTACGGGCCAAAGCGCCGGCGCAGCGCCGGCTTCAAGTGCGACGGACCAGGGTACGCCGCAATTGCAGAGTGCGCCTGTAGCCAACATCCCATCGCTAACCAGCGCAGAAGCGCCCGCTGCATATCAAGCCCGGATTGCCGATGGCGGTCCGGTGACACACCAACCGAACAGGCGGCGCAAAATGCTCGTGTTGGTGGGAATTGTCGCTGTGTTGCTGGCGGGCAGTCTGATCGCCGCGCGCTATCTCACCGGTGGCGAGCCGCGCTTCGAGATCGGCACCACCAGACAGATCACCAACGACATTGGGCTGGAGGTCACCCCTTCGTTTTCGCCCGATGGCAACATGATCGCGTACGCGGCAGGGCAGCCCGGGCGTACGAGCATTATGGTGAGACACATCGGCGGCGGTGATGCGATTCGTCTCGCTGAAGGTCTCACACCGCAGTGGTCACCCGATGGCTCGCGCCTGGTCTACGCCGATAGCGCTGGTATCGCGGCGGTGCCGGTCCTCGGCGGAACGCCGCAGCGACTGGTGCGGAATCCGGACAAGGAATACACGGTGAGTCCGGCGTGGTCGCACGACGGAAAATTTCTCGCGTACGCGCAGGTGCGCACCATTGGCGGATTCGGCGCGATCTGGATCGCCAACGCTGATGGAACGAATCCGCAAAAAATCCGCGACACCAACGAGCCGCATGCGCTGGCGTGGTCGCCGAACGACGACAGGCTCACTCTGGTAGAAGGGAATCTCCTCTACGTGTATTCGGCGACGCAGTTCGGCAACATGGCGCCGTCGAGAGTGCTGGTCATCAATCGCGATGGGAAAGACGCAACTGTGCTCACGGATTCGCTGCGGCAGAGCGTCAGCCCGGTGTGGTCTCCCGACGGCGATGGCGTTTTCTACGTGTCGAATGCCGGCGGCGGCAGAGATCTCTACTATCAACGCGTCCGCGGAACCAGGCCGGATGGTTTGCCACAGCGATTGACTTCGGGGCTCAAGATCCACGGCATTGCCGCGACCACGGGGAATCGCGTCGCCTATTCGGCGTGGACCACCAATGTCAGCATCTGGTCGCTGCCGTTCCCAAAATCGGGACCGGTCTCAGTATCGACGGCGCGCTCGATCATGTCGACGACGGAGAGCATCGAAGTCGTGCGACTGAGTCCCGATGGCCAGTGGGTGGCGTTCGACTCGGATCGGTCGGGTAACGCGGACATCTACAAAATGCGAGTCGACGGCACCGGCCTGCAGCAGCTCACTACAAATTCCGCCGACGATTTCCGCCCATCGTGGTCGCCGGACGGACGTGAGATCGCGTTTCACTCCTGGCGTAGCGGCAGCCGTGATTCCTACGTCGTCTCCGCCGATGGAGCAATTGAGCGCCTGATTGCTTCGGGGCCGGCGCACGAGTTCAGCGGAACGTGGTCGCCGGATGGAAAACAAATCGCATTCGAGTCAGACAGGACTGGCCAGATCGAGATCTACATTGTCCCGTCGACTGGCGGCGGCACGCCACGTCGGCTCACGACAGGCGGCGGCAGTCTGCCGCGCTGGTCACCGGATGGAAAGTTCATCGCTTATACGGTGACCGCGACCAACACGCCCGGCGTCGCGCCCGATGCGCCGCTGCGGGTGATTCCGGTCGAGGGTGGACCGGTGCGTGCAATTCCGATCCCGGCGTCGTCCGGAGAAATGGCGGCGATCGAAGGGTGGAGTGCTGACGGAAAGAAGCTTTACTTCCGCGTTATCGCTCCGAATGGCGATCGCAACATCGCCGAAGCGTCGCTCGACGGCACCCCGCCGGCGACTCTGGTGCGATTCGACGATCGGGAAAAACGCCCATTCAATCCCTTCTTCACCACCGATGGCAAAACGATCTACTTCACGCTTGGCAGGCATGAAGCAGATCTTTGGTTGATGGATCTCAAAAAGAGATAGATCGTGCGCAAACAAGCACTCCTGATTTTGATGTTGACCACCGTTGCCTGCGGCGGAGGGTCAGGTTCGGGCGGTGGCGTCACTCAGCCGCCGTCGACCGGTACGCGGGTCGTGCGTCAGGCGAAGTGGGCGTTGTCGTGGGGTGACGAGTTCGACGGCGCGACAGTCGATCCGACCAACTGGATCGTGCAGAACGGCGCCGCCAATGTGAATAACGAGCTCGAGTATTACTCGCCGAGCGAGGTGTACATCGAGAACGGGTCGCTTGTGCTGAAGAGCGAGATCGCGACCAACGGCGCGCGTCGATATGCGTCGGGCGAGGTGCGGACTGGAAACTTGCGCACCGTGCGGCAGGGCAACGCTGTCGAGTGGCGGACCCAGGCGCCGGCGGGCAAGGGAATCTGGCCGGCGAACTGGCTGGTGAACACGCAGTGCGACGGACTGAACGGCTGCGGCATCAACTGGCCGCCCGAGATCGATGTGCTCGAGCTGCAGGGAAGTGCGCCGACCATCAATCTGATGACGCATTGGTGGAGCACCTGGCCGAACGAGCAGCACGAGACGACTTCTTTCGTGTCTACCACCAGCTTTGCCGACGACTATCACACCTTCCGGCTCGAATGGTTTCCCGACAGCGTCGTCTGGTACATCGACGGGGTGCAGCGCGCGAAGCACGTATCAAACGTGACATCCGGTCTGATGCAGATCGTGATGAATACCGCGATCGGCGGATTATTTGACGGAAATCCGGATCAGACCACCGTCTTTCCTCAGTACCATCGGATCGATTACGTCCGGGTTTATCGAGATACGGCTAACGTTTACTGACCGGCTAACTGAAAACGACCAGCTAGCGGCTGGCCGCTTTCAGCCAGCGGCTTCGAGCGATGCAACCTCAGGCGTCAGTACACGATGATGAAGTTTATTCCTGTGGTAGTCTGAGCTTCGGCCACGCCAGTGCGCCGCGCGAGAATCGGCTGGTTCGCTTTGTCGTAACGAACCTCGCCACGTAGCACGACGTGATCCGTGAACTTGTAGGCAGATGTAAACGTGCCTTCGGAGAGAACCGCTGGCGTGTCGGTTCCGAGTCGCACGCCGCCGTCGTCGTGAAAAGTCTCGCCGCGTAATCCGACGGAAAACTTATTGGTCAACGCGAGCGTTGCATAACCGGCTATGCCTTTCCACTTGGCGTCTTCGCCCGGATTGACGCGACTGGTGCTGTCCTCCATCCCATAGTCGGCATTCACGCCGAGGGTCAGCGCATTCGTCGGTTTGACCGTCGCGACGAGATCAAACACATTGCGGTTGATGTGGTTGTTGTTCGCCAGCTCGGGACCACCAATCCAGTTGAGGATCAGGGTGAGTGGACTGACGGGCGTGAGAGTCAGCTGCGCGCCAACTGATTTCGATCGATTGTTGTCGCGCACCAAATCCCAGCCGTTCACCACCTCCATCATCGCCGACACTTTGCTCGAGAATGCGTAGCTCGCCTTCACGCCAGTGTGCGTGAACGGAATAGCGTAGCCGAAAAGGATCGAGCGACTGTAGTTGTCGTTGTAACCGTCGTAACCCTCGATCACCTCGTAGCCGAGGTGCGTCACGTACTTCCCGAAGTCGAAGCGCAGACCGTTGCCAAGCGGCGCGATGTAACTCGCGAACACCTGCTGCAGGTCGAACTGGGCGACGGTCTGGTCCTGCGCCTTCGAGATTTGTGGAACCGAGTTGCCGGCGGCGACATCGACTCGAAAACCGGCGTCGTTCGGCTTGGTCGGTGCGATCTGCACTACTACCTCGGCGACATCGAGGTTGAACGAGTTGTCGTTGTAGTCGAAGACCCGGTAGCTAGTGGTACCTGCCGTGGGGCGATTGGAGTTGTACTCGTACGCGGTCGAGACGAAAGCGTTGACGGCGATTAAGTCGAACCACTTTGGAAGTGCTGCAGCCGCTTTCGTGGCGGATGCAGCACTCTCGGTTGGTGACCTGCCCGAGTCGACTCGAGCGACACTCGCGACGATCACTGAATCTGTCCGCTGCGGAACCGACGTCTGCGCTCCAGCAGTTGCCGCAAAAAACAAACTCAGAACGGCGGCGTAGCTTCTTCGCAATGGACCAGCCCGTGGTGCCCTGCTTCCTTGTATCATCACTATCTCCTTACGGTGGATGTGGGATTAAGCGGCCGCATCGTCCTTTGCTGCCGGGATTGCGAGGATGAGACTGTCCGATCCGCTGATCACGTACTCGGGATAAGCCGATGATCCGTGCTCGTGCAGATCCAGCCCCTCCAGCTCGCCCTCGGCGGCGACGCGTAGCGTGCCGGTCGCTTTGACGGCGTACATCAGACCCATCGCGACGACGAATGTCGTGGCAGTGACGACGGCGCTGCCAATCAGCTGCGCCTTGAGCGTGCCGATGCCGCCGCCATAGAACAGGCCGGTTACGACCGTCGAGACATCGGATCCCGTCGGTGTCGGCGCGCCGTACTTACCGGCGCCAAACAGTCCAAGCGATAGCGTGCCCCAGATTCCGCCGATCATGTGCACGGGAACGGCACCGATCGGGTCGTCGATGCGCATGTACTCGAGCGCGTCGATTCCCCAGACCACCACCAGTCCGCCGCCAATGCCGATGAAGAAGGCGCCGACGGGGTCGACCCAGTAGCACGGACACGTGATCGCAACCAGCCCCGCGAGGAATCCGTTCGTCGTCAGCGCGAGATCCCATTTCTTGGTGCGCACGTACGAATAGATCAGCGCGGTCAGTCCCGCCGAGCATGCAGCGAGAGTGGTGTTGAACGACACGCGACCGATTCCACCGATGTCGAGCGCGGAAAGAGTGCTGCCAGGGTTGAAGCCGTACCAGCCAAACCACAGGATCAAGCCGCCGGCGGCGCCGATGATCAGATCATGCGCCGGCATCGGTCCGCCGCCGTCGCGCTTGAACACTCGACCGAGCCTCGGACCAAGCGCGATAGCACCGGCGAGCGAGATCGCGCCACCAATGGTGTGAACGACGGTGGATCCAGCAAAGTCGTGGAACGCGATCGGTCCCATCGTCGCCAGCCATCCGTCCGGACCCCACGCCCAATGGCCGATGATCGGATAGATGAAGCCGGTGACACCGACGCTGTAGAGCAGATCGCCAATGAATCCGCAGCGGCCGATCATCGCGCCGGACGTAATCGTCGAGCACGTGTCGGCGAAAGCAAATTGAAAAACCCAGAACGCAAGCAGCGCGACGCCGGTCGTGCCATAGGTTGCCGGCAGTCCCTGCAGCGCAAAGCCGTGGAGGCCGATGAAGCCGTTGCCCGGCTCGAACATGAAAGCAAAGCCCCACAGCCAGAAGGTCACACCGCAAATGCAGGTGTCGGCGATGCCTTCGACGAGGATGTTGACGGACTCGCGCGAGCGTGCGAAGCCGGCCTCGAGCAGTACGAAACCGACCTGCATGCCGAACACGAGGAACGCGGCGATGAGGGTCCACGCGGTATTGATCGCGTTCACCGTCGCCATTGGATCGAGCGCCTGCGGATTATTAGCCGCCTGCGCTCCAAGCAGAGATGGCAGGAACCAACGCGTGATGAGCGTCAGCACGATGCTCAGTCCGATCGCCTTGCCAAGGAAAAGCAATCCGACGTGGCGTCGAATCAAAGGATCCTGCCAGTTGGTTCGCAATCGTGCGCCGATACTTCGTGACGAGCTCATGGCCGAACTCCTCCAGTCAAAGTTTTCGACACCGATCTCAGGGTGAGATCGGTGTTCAGTCTTTTCCAACCAGCTCCATGTCTCTTGCTGCCATTGCGTGCTGTAGAGCCTCCCGCTGCACATCGTCAGCAGTAACGGGTGTGAGCGCGGCGTTGTCGCGCTCGCCGGTCCGAATGCGCACGACTCGATCGAGTGGCTGGACGAAGATTTTTCCGTCGCCCACTTGTCCAGTGCGCGCTGAGCTCAGGATGGCGTTGATCGTCGGCTCGACGAATGGTTCTGAGCACGCCATCTCGATTTTCACTTTCTCGTGAAACTGCAGGAGAAGCTTTGTTCCTCGTCTCACCGCCACCGTGTCACGCTCTCCGCCGTGACCGCTCGCGCGGGTGATGGTGATTCCCGTCACTCCGGCGCGGAACAATGCCTCCTTCACCGCCGGGAGTCGGTCCGGACGGATGACGCAGCTTATGAGCTTCATCTGATCTCCATGTGTGGTGTCTCCTGGTTTGGGATTTTGTGACTAAAAGCGAAAAGCCCCCGCGTGTCTTGATCGATACGCGAGGGCAATAGCAAAAAACTGGAGCTCTTTGGTCTCTACCCTAAACGATCGATCACGCCCCACAGATTCTGTGGGCGCTGACGGTTATTCACCGAGTTAGAGTTGGACACGCGCAGAGCAGAGAGCTTCATGATTCGAATTATTGTTTGCGACAACCGAAAATCTGAAGGCGGCAAGTTTAGAAGTAACGTTTGAGTTGTCAATAGATTTTTCAAAACACGGGAGTAAGCTCAGCGACAGCTTGATGCGTTAACAACTTCCGAGGTGGATGCGTCCACCTCGTCGGACCACCTCGGAGGATTCCAATGCTCAACCCGTTTGCAGCGATCGGAGTGGCTCTCGCGTTGGGAGCAACCGCAGCAGTAGCATCACCCGCTTTTCGCCAACCACAGGTCGTAGCTCCGGAGCATCAACAGCAGCAGGCTGCGACCAGGAAGAAGGAGCCGCGCGAGCCTCACCCGGAGATTCGAAAGGCGATCGCTGCGCTCGAGCGCGCGAAATACGACATGCAGCACGCGGCACATGATTTCGGCGGACACCGCGTCGCGGCAATCGCCGCGTGCGATAACGCCATCGCCCAGTTGCGACTGGCGCTTCAGTACGACAAGCGCTAGCCGCGGACTTTGAAGCGAGTCCAGAGCACGATCGTCGTGCAGCTCCCGCCATTCCTCGTGTACTGCGCGGGAGCTGTACCGCTCTGGTAAACCTCGGCGGCGACGACTTCGCTGCCGTTGACGAAGTTGTTGATGTCGCCTGGATCGATCTCGATGAACGGCATGTCATCGACCCAGTAATCGACGCACGAACTCGTCACATCGCGATTGCTCGAAACGACAGCTTCGCCGCGCGGGCCATAGCCAACCCGAATTCCCGGCACTCGCCGCAGAATGTCGGAGACGTAGAACGCGTGCATCTGGGCGATGCGATCGCCGTCGAGGAAATATCCGAACGCCGATTTCTTGCGCTGATTGAAGCCGACCTTGTCCAACGCGGCGTTGCGGCGCGCCGTCACCAGCACCGGGTCCATCACCGCGATGTACTTGGGCAGCTTGATCGTCACCCGCTGCTCTTCGCGTGGATTGAGATCTACCGCAGCTGACCGCGCAGCGTACCCGAGATGCCGCGCGACGATGCTGCGCGTGCCGGCGGGAAGATTGCGCAGCGTGAACTCACCCTTCGCGTTGGTGACCGCAGCGATGCTGGTGCCGGCGACCTCGACCCGACTGACGGTGTCGGACGGAGTTCCCTCCAGCACGACAACGCCGGTGACCGTCGCGTTGCCGGTGCGGGTCGTCGAATCATTCTTCGACAGCAAGAGGCTGCGACCCTGTACTTCAATCGGTCGACCGCCGAGCTCTATCGGAATTTCGCCGGTGACTGCCGCGCCACGCCGCGCCTTGAGCGTTGCATCGAGCGAGCTCGGCAGACCGCACAATTGGTACGCGCCGTTGGTGTCGGTGGTGTCGACCAGCAAATGTGGCGTGTGACGAATGCCAAAGGACTTCGAGACTTCGATCTCGTTCCACGCAACCGAGACTTCTGCCCCACGCATTGGCTCCAGCGTCTCCGGATCGCTAACGTGACCGATGATCGCCGAAGAGCCTGACGCGCCGCCGCGATTTGCGCAGCGACTGGCAACGATGGTTGCCGGCGATGGCACCGACAGGATGACGACACTGGCGCTATCCGGCGCCGCGTGAAATGGCTTGGTGGCAATCGAGATGTCGAGCGCATCAAGCAGCGGATGGAAAACGCCGAGCTGATACTCGCCCGGCGGGACGCTGTCGAACCTGAAGCGGCCCGCCGAATCGCTCTCGGTCGTTCTTTGTGCGCCCTGCAAAAGAACCGTTGCTCCGGAGAGCAGTCCGCCGTTGACGCTGTCGACAACCGCGCCGACGATCACCGCCATTCCGGTTTTCGGCGCCGGCGCTTTGGTCTGCGCGCCGAGTGGGACTGCGAAAAGGAAGGCGAATACGACGGCGAATCTGCGCGCGATCATAGAGAGTGTGAAAGCACTACGTCAGCATACGTATTGGCGACGGGGGCCCGCAAGAAGATGTTGCCGCCATGCAAAAACTTCTTGGAGTCATCAGCATCGTCTCGGCCTTCATGGTTTTGCCTGAGACTGTATTGTGCCAACAGATGCCGATGGCGTTTACGAATCCGGTCGGCGTGCGGCCCGGCGCAGCAGCCTCCCTGAATGACACCATTGGCCGGGACAAATGGAGTCACGACGAGAAGGAGCACCCGAGTCGGGTTCCTTATGTCGTGGTTGGCGCAATCGTCGGAGGACTTGCCGGCGCCGCTTGGTTCGCGCATGAAATAGCGGTGGGCCTCTCGCACGGCGGCGAATGGATGGCTTTTCCGACGATCGGTGCGGCTCGCTATGTCGGCGGCGGACTCGTGCTCGGTGGTGTAGCGGGACTCATTCTCTACTACATAGCTCACCCCGATTGACCAGGAGCCACGCAGTAGCGGCTACGTCCACGCTGGCTGGACGCGCATTCCGGGAATGATTCAATTCTTGGGGAATGGAACTCAACAGACGACGTTTCCTTCAGGTGGGTGCGCTGGGCGTCGCCGCGGCGATCGTGCAAACTTGCAGAGAGCAACGCGATCGTGGGCTCGATCAGCCGTCACTCATCGCCACACTCGGAACTGATCGGGTCCGCGAGCTCGGCGCACACTATCGGGCGCAGACGCCGAATGAGAGTACCGTCGAAACGCTCCGGGCGGCAATCGACAGCAACCGCGGATCGAGACTCCTGCGCAAATCGATCGACGACGCGGTCCACGACGATTTTGCGAACGCGCGCACGGTGCTCGTCGATGGATGGGTGCTCTCGATAACCGAAGCACGACAGGCCGCGCTGTTCTCGCTCAGCCACCCCGCTTAGTGCACACCGACGCCAGAACACTTCCCAACGGATCTGTCCTCGAAGCCGATATCTGCATAGTCGGAGCCGGCGCCGCGGGAATCACTATCGCCCGCGAGCTGAATCACACCCCGCTCAAAGTCATCGTGCTCGAGGGCGGCGGATTCGAGTTCGATCAGAAGATGCAGGATCTCTATCGCGGCGAGATCGTCGGCCAGCCGTATTTCCCTCTCCAGGCGGCCGCGCTCCATTACTTCGGAGGCACCACCAATCACTGGGCTGGCTGGTGCTCGACCTACGAGCCGATCGATTTCGAGCAACGCGACTGGGTTCCACACAGCGGCTGGCCGATCAAGCGCGCTGACCTCGATCCATTCTACACGCGCGCGGCTCCGATCCTGGACATCGTGCCCGACAAGTGGAGCGCCGGCGACTGGAAAAACGGCGACTCACAACGCGTCCCGCTACTAAACGATTCGAAGTTGCTGTGGACCAAGATGTGGCAGTTCAGTCCGCCAACCCGGATGGGCCCGAAGTACCGGAGCGAGATCGTGAGCTCGCCCAACGTTCACCTCTACACCAACGCCAACGTCGTCGAGGTCGTCGGCAACGAAGGCGTCAACGCTGTTCAGTCCGTGCGCGTTCGATCGTTCGACGGCAAGGAATACTCGGCGCGCGCGAAACGCTTCGTCCTTTGCTGTCACTCCATTCAAAACGCGCGATTGCTGCTCGCCTCGAACCGGCAGGCGAAAGCGGGACTCGGCAATGACAACGATCTCGTCGGCCGCTACTTCATGGAGCACTTCGAGATGCCGTGCGGAGAACTGGCGCTTACTCGACCGGCTTCGACGGCGACCAAACTCTACGAGTTCACCAAATTAGGTGGGACGCCGCGCGGAGAGATCGCCACCACCCCGCTCGCGCAACAGCAACATCGGATCCTGCACGGAACGGCCTCAATTGAAGCCGGGAATTACGGCGATCCCGTGCTCAGCACCTTTCAATTCCTCGACACGCTGACACTCAAGCAGCAGCGCGAATGGGAAGCGAGCGGCAGAAGAGGGCCACCGCCGTCGTCGAAAGGCGCAGCTTCGGCGCCGAGCACGAGCGGGCCAGCGCGCTTCTATCATTTGACGACGCGTCAGGAGCAGGCACCGAATCCGGATTCGCGCGTGACACTTAGCGCCGAAAAGGATGCCCTCGGCGTGCCGCGCGCCAAGCTCGATTGGCGCGTCACCGATCTCGACAAGCATTCGATGCGCACGTTCTACCAGATCCTCGGCGCCGAGATGGGTCGAACTGATACTGGCCGCGTGCAACTCAAGGACTGGCTGCTCAGCGATGACAAAACGTGGCCGAGTTTCATCAGCGGCGGCTGGCACCACATGGGAACGCTGCGAATGGGAACCGATCCGAAGGAGAGCGTCACCGATCCAAACTGCAAGGTGCACGGTATCAACAATCTCTACATCGGCGGTGCGGCAGTGTATCCAACCGCGGGCGCCGTCAATCCGACGCTGACCCTCGTCGCCCTCGCCCTCCGTCTCGCCGACCATTTGAAAACTCTTACGTAGACCGCTTCGACGTCCGCTCACAGCTCACAGCTCACCGCTCACCGCTCACCGCTCACCGCTCTCGCCTCTCGCCTCCCGCCTCTCCCCTCTCGCCTCCCGCCTCCCGCTCACCGCCTCCCGCGCTTTCAACCCTCGCGCGCGCACCGGTATCATATTCAACGGACAATTTTCGGCGGTGCGAATGCTATCTCGCGTTCTGATGGTCGTAGTTCTGTGGGCATGTGGTGCTGCGCCAGCAAGCGATTCGCAAAACGGCGCAGCGACTTCATCCGCAAACACGCCAGCTGTTGGACAACGCCGTGGCGGCACTCACGACTGGACTCGCTTCGGCTGGGATGCCGGTCGTTCCAACGCTTCGACTGATTCCACTGGCATCACCGCCGCGAATGTCGCGAGCATGCGCCGGCAGCAGGTGCAGATCGATGGAACCGTCGATGCATCGCCGATCTATCTGCACGGTGTGCGCGTCAACGGCTCGGATCGCGATGTCTTCTTCGTCACCACCACCTACGGAAAGACCATCGCCATCGATGCCAACGACGGTTCGATTCTCTGGCGCTACACGCCGCCGAACTTCGATCGCTGGGCCGGATCGCGACAGATCACCACTGCTACGCCTGTCGCCGACCCATCGCGAAATTTCATCTACGCCGCGTCACCCGACGGCCGCATCCAAAAGCTTTCGATTGCCGATGGGCGCCCAGCGTGGAGCACTGCAATCACGCTCCTGCCGAGTCGGGAGAAAATTGCATCATCATTGAACTACTTCCGTGGTCGAATCATTGCGACCACCGGCGGCTACATCGGCGACGCCCCGCCATATCAGGGCCACGTCGCGATTCTCGACGCCGAGTCCGGTCGACTCGTCCACGTCTGGAATTCGCTGTGCTCTGATCGGCGCGAGCTGATCGCGCCCGCTTCGTGCGGCGAGAGCGGCTCCGCGATCTGGGGCCGCGCCGGCGCAGTCATCGACACCACCAGCGGCGACATCTACGTCGCCACGGGCGACGGCCATTATGACGGTCGCATTCAGTGGGGCGACGCCGCCATTTCGCTTGACTCGGCCGGCACTGACATGCTCGACAACTACACTCCGACCAACACCGAGGAGCTCGACTCCCGCGACGCCGACCTCGGCTCGACATCGCCGGTGCTACTCGGGGGCGGCTTCGTGCTGCAGGGCGGAAAGGACGGAAAGATTCGCCTGCTGCAGTGGGGACGCACACGAGTTGGCGCGCGCCGCGGCGGCGAGACTCAGATTGTCTCGACTCCGTCGGGCGACGATCTTTTCACCGCTCCGGCGGTGATGCATGGTGCGACGACGTGGATTTTCGCCGCCGACAACGGTGGCACTGCCGCGTGGACATTCAGTGGCGGCCGTTTGCAGGACAAATGGCACAACCGGAACTCGGGCACGAGTCCGGTTGTCGCCGGCGGACTACTATATGTCTACGATCACCGTGGCGGCGGACTGCGAGTGTACGATCCCGAATCAGGCCGACAGATCGTCGCCCTCGACGCCGGCGATGGCCATTGGAACACTCCCATCATCGCCGACGGTCGCATCGCGCTCCCCGAGGGCGACTCGAATTCTCATCGCACCAGCGGAGTTTTGAATATCTGGCGACTGCCGTGACCGTTATGTTGGGCCCGTTACTGTCGCGCGTAAACCCCAAGTACACCCTGGGCGTTGACGGTGAGCTTGCTGCCGCTGATGGTCGCCGTCGTGACAGTGCCGTCGCTTGCGGATGTCAGGTCGATCTGGCTTCCGTGTTGAACCCAGGTGCCGGTGTCACCTTCGGTTGACGTCGTGACGGTCGAGCCGTTGGTCTCGCGCACCTGCGCGCTTTCGGTAAACGTCCCATCGGCGTTGGCTACGACCTGGTCGCTTAAAATCTCCAACTTGTACAGCGGCGAAGAGATGAAGACCGCGGTGTACGGCAGCGCTGAGCCATTGATGGTCTGTAGATTCCACGTGCCTTCGAAGCTCGCGGCAGGGCCCGTCGAATCACCACCGCAACCAAGCAGTGCAACTGAGGCAAATGCCAGCAACAGCCTTTTCATGCGTCATCTCCGTGTAAGGTGAAGTCGCCATACGCATGTTCCCGGCCAACGACGGTCGGGCTGGGAGTGATCGCCGCGCTCGCCGTTCTGGGGAGTCAATCCTTCGCCCAAGCCGAATCGGCGACGCTAAAGCCGATCGACTACCAGTTCACGATCGATCTGCCTGACAGCGGCGGGAGGATCAACGGCGATGCGCGCATAACATTTCAGCGCCAGCCGCCCGCCGATTCATTAGTGCTCGATCTGATCGGCATGAACGTGAAACGCGTCGATGTCGAGCAGCACACCGCGGTGAAATTTCGTCGCACTGACTCAGGGGTCGTCATTCCGATTCCGCCGAGTACTCCAAGTCGGTTCACCGTGCGCCTCGTTTACGATGGTACGCCCACCGACGGATTGATTGTCAGCAAGGACAGTCTTGGTCGATGGACCTACTTCGGCGATAACTGGCCGACGCGCGCGCGATACTGGCTGCCGACCGTCGATCGTCCCGATGCCAAAGCAACAGTCACGTGGACGGTCACCGCACCCGCCGGCAAAACCATTGTCGCCAACGGCGCGCTGATCGAAGAGCACACCACGACGATGGCGCAGCGCCAACGCATCGTGTCGCGCTGGCGTGAATCGAAGCCGATCGCTCCCTATCTCATGGTGATCGCTGCTGCTCCGCTGATCAAACTCGACCTCGGCGAGACCGCGTGCGGGCACGGTGAAATCGTGAGCTGCGTGCGTCAGTCGGTATACGCCGAGCCGGAGCAGCAGAAAGTTCTGCCGGGCGCGTTCAGTCATGCGGGAGACATTGTCGAGTTCTTCGCGCAGAAGGTTGGCGCCTTTCCGTACGAGAAACTCGCCCATCTCCAGTCGCGCACCCGTTACGGCGGGATGGAGAATGCGACGGCGATCTTTTACGCCGACGCGTTCTTCCATCGCAACGGAGTGCCGGAAGGAATCATCGCCCACGAGACGGCGCACCAGTGGTTCGGCGACGGCGTCACCGAGAAAGCGTGGCCCCACGTCTGGCTGTCGGAAGGCTTCGCGACTTACTTCGCCGCGCTCTATACGCAGCACGCGCACGGCGACAGCGCGTTTCGCGCGGAGATGTCGCGCATTCGCGCCCAGATTCTGCGCGACACGAGCGCCGTTCCAAGTCGGCCGGTAATCGATACTACGCAGCCAGACTTGATGGCGCTGCTCAACGTGAACAGCTATCAGAAGGGCGGCTTCGTGCTGCACATGCTACGCACCCAGCTCGGCGACTCCGCGTTCTTTCGCGGGCTGCAGCGCTACTATGCGCGTCACAAGGACGGCAACGCGCTCACCGACGATTTGCGCGCCGATCTCGAGTATGAGTCGGGAAAGGATCTGCGCGGATTCTTCGATCAGTGGCTGCGACGACCCGGATTTCCCGAGCTCGCGGTGTCGTGGGCGAGCGAGGGTCAAAACGGAACCGTCCTGCACATCAGACAGACTGCCCGCTACGGATTATTTGCGCTGACGCTGCCGGTGGTGATCGTGAACAACGATGGTACACGCCGGTCGATTAAAATCGCAGTGCCTGCGATGAGCGAGACGACCGCGCAGATTTCGCTGCCAGGCGCGGCGGTCAAAGATGTTGTGATCGATCCTGATGTGACGGTGCTAATGCGGCTCGTCGAGCCGAGGGCTTAAGCTAGAACTCTCGCCGCCACCGGCGCATCCGAGCTTCCTCGCGCGCCTGTGCGCGGAGCTGTTCGATGAGCTGGCGCATCTGTTGGGTTCGTTGATCGCGGAGCAAACGATAAGCCTCGCGCTCTACGTTGCGACGGATCTCGTCGCGCCACTCAGGTACCGGCGCGATTGGCGTCGCTGGTAGCACGACGTCCGCCGGATCAGGATACATCGCCGGATCAGAAGGCTCAGGCATCGGAGCCGGCTCGACCATCGCCACTGCCTGTTCTTCCGGCTGTGGCGCGATGTAGTTATAGCCGTTCCATGAGTTCGACTGCAGCTGGTTGCGCGTCGTCCTCGGCGTGTGACTGAGATCGACAACACGCTGGAACTTCGCCCTGGGCTTATGGGGTGCGCCGAATGATGTCAGCGCGACCATCAGCATCGCGCCCATCGCCAACCCGGAAAGCTGGCGACGCATCCGCGAAAGAACCCAGAGCGCGATCAGCGACAGCGCGAGCGTTGAGAGAAAGAATGGATTGGTGAAAGCGTTTCGGAAACTGTCAACGACCTCGGGCGCCGCGTGGGCGACGCTTTCCGTCGCGCGGGTCAGCACCGGGCGCTGGGTTGCGTCGATCGTACGCGCGGTCAGGGCGTCACTGCTACCGGGTCTCACCACGTAGGTGCCCGGATTGCTCATCGCATAATGATGAGGATACGGCATCGAAACGACCTCCAATCCCCTCTACGAGAGCGAGCAGAAAACAGTTTCGCTCGCCGGTGCCGAGGCAAAAGGGTTAGACAACCCAATTGTCAGGCGAGTTTACATGCTGCAGGAG
>DASTGU010000050.1:0-13404 GCA_035718845.1 Gemmatimonadaceae bacterium
AGCTCTGATAAGAATTCAAACAGGGGTCGTGCGATGTCCACTCACTTCCGTCCTCTCGCCGTTTCCATTGCGCTCGTTTCGCTGACCGCCGGCGCGGGGTCGCGCGTACTCGCGCAGCATGCAGCGACGGTCGCTCCGCTCGCCATCACCGAGTGGAAGGTGCCGTGGGCAAACACGCGACCGCGCGATCCGTACATCGCGGCTGATGGCAAAGTGTGGTTCGTCGGCCAGGCCGGGAACTACATCGCCAATCTGGATCCGGCGACTGGAAAGTTTCGTCGCTACGAGATCGAGGAAGGCACCCATCCGCACAACCTGATCATCGACAAGCAGGGTCGCGTCTGGTTCTCGGGTAATACCAACGCGCGGATTGGCTGGCTCGACGCCGCCACCGGAAAGAGCACGATCTACCACATGCCCAATCCGGCGGCCAAGGATCCGCACACCATGACGTTCGATCGCGCGGGCAATATCTGGTTCACGGCGCAATTCTCGAATTTCGTCGGGCATCTCGATACGAAGAGCGGCGCGGTTCATCTGATGCCATCACCGACCAGGGACTCGCGTCCTTATGGTATTGTCGTCGATCCGAGCGGCAGGCCGTTCTTCGACGAATTCAACACCAACAAGATCGGCGCCATCGATCCGTCGACGATGGCGATCAAGGAATACACGCTTCCCGCGCAAGCGCGGCCACGGCGCATTGCGGTGACTTCCGATGGCACCATCTGGTACGGCGACTTCATGCAGGGAAGACTCGGCAGACTCGATCCGCGGACGGGGAATGTGCGCGAGTTCGTCTTGCCGGATGCGGCGACGTCACTTCCTTACGCAATGGCGTCCGACGATCGCGATCGGATCTGGCTCGTGGAGACCGGAGTCCAGCCGAACAAGCTGGTAGGCTTCGATCCCAAGACCGAGAAGTGGATTTCGGTGACCCCGATCGCGGAGAGCGGAGCAGGGACGGTGCGGCACATGGTGTATCACGCGCCGACGCGGTCGCTTTGGTTTGGGACGGACGCAAACACCATCGGGCGCGCACGGGTTCCTTAACGACTCCGAGGTGCGAGCGAACTGATTAGTCCGAGGTGCGAGCTGAGTCCGAGGTTCGAACCTCGGTGCGAGTTACGAGCTAGCCGCCTTCTTAAGTTGGGCGATTTGGCCCTGATGATATGTGTGGTGCTGGAGAATCCCACGGATGTGGGAGCCGACGGTTTTTCCCGCTCCCGCCGAGGGGTTCCGTTGATCGCCCACCATGCGCACGAGATCGGCGGGCTTTAAGGCATCAACCGCTTTCCTCAAATCCTGGTGCGCAGCGCGCAATTCCTCTTGTGCGGCGTGCCAGTCCTTCGCGGTGGGTTTCTTAGGCTGCTGCGGCCAATCTTCCGCGACGTCCTTTGCATCGGCGCCGCGCACGCGTGAAGCCACTTCGCGAGTCCAGCCAGTCATGTGCAGCACCAGCTCCCAGATCGTGTGACCGTTGGGAATGAGGCGGTGCGCAGCAGTCTCCGCATCAATTCCGTTGAGGATGGCAGTGATCGACGAGCCGTGCCACGGATCGCCGTCGTAGACCTGTCGGAGGTCGTCGCGCAGAGCGTCGAAATCGGTTTCAGGTTTTGGCATCGCTCGGAGTTTTCGTAGCTGTTGCGGCGATCAACTTTCGGAAAATTTGAATCCCGCGATCGAGGTGCGCCAGCTCGCTTTCATTCAGCTGCTCGACTGCATCGGTGAGCGACTTCACCCGACGCGCGCGACCCTCGATCAGAATGCGCTGTCCCTTCGCGGTGGCGACAATCCTGGTCAGACGCCGGTCGTTCGGGTCCGGTTTTCTTTCAACGAGTCTGTCCTTTTCCAGACCGGTGACGATCTTCGTCATCGTCGGCGGCCGCACCTGCTCGGCGCGCGCGAGCTGACCGAGCGTCACCGGCCCGCCGAAGACAACAACGGACAGCGCCGACAATCGCGGCGCGGACAAACCGCTCGCGTCGTCTTCCTTGCGCAGCTGGCGGAGCAGGTGGATGGCCGCGGAGTGCAGCTGGTCGGCCAGCTCCGCGCGCTTAGCTGGCCGCGACCTCACTGATCAGGCTGACGTTGTTTCCCTGCCCGTCGCCGAGCTCGGCGATCCACACTTCGCGCCCATTCATTCGGGCGATGATGTGCGGCTCGGCCAGACTCGGCGCGCCGCCGTCTCTGATCGCTGCATACGCCTTTTTGATGTCGGTGACGTCGTAGTACAACACTGCGTGCTGCCTGTCGCCGTCCTTACCCTGTGCGGCAGGGCCGGACAGCATCAGGCGAACGCCACCGCAGTCAAAAAACGAAAGCGCCGGCGGGGCATCGAAAAGGTGCTGCATGCCGAGCACGTCTTTGTAGAACGCTTTCGCCTTATCGACATCGCTGACGGGAACAGCGATCTGTTTTATACGGGACAGCGAGACTGAGGACATGTGCCGGCTCCGGAGATCGTTAGCTTGGCTAACGATGGGACAGGCCGCGGTGGAACGCAATAGGAATTTGCTACTGAGGACCTAACGGCGAACAGCACCCGCTGGTAGCTGATAGCAGCATGCTGATAGCTAATCGCTGCAAGCGACGGGACAGATCGCGAATCTTACAGGAAACGCGATCTGTTCGGGTTTATGCAATGAGGTCTGTCCCTTTGCAGGCAGCCAATAGCCAATAGCTAGCTGCTATCAGCTACCAGCGCGTGCAGTTATCGAACAAAAAGGGTCGAGCTCCGCTCGACCCTTCCCTAATCAGGCGGCGCGACGACCTTCTTCTTCCCCTTCGTCCGCAATTCCTTTTCGACCATTTCGCCAAGATCGCGCAGCGTTTCCCGGTCCTCGGCACCAAACTCACGAGGCGCCTTGTCCATAACGCAGATGGTGCCGACGATGTGGCCGCCGGGTCCGTGCACAGGCTGACCGGCGTAGAAGCGGACGTGCGGCTCCTCGAGCACGTGCGGATTCTGGGCGAAGCGAGGATCCAGCACGGCATCCTCCACGACGAAGCCTTCCTCGCCGTTGATGGCGTGGCCGCAGAACGACAGATCGCGCGAGCTGTCGCCGATCTGGAGACCCTGGCGCGACTTGAACCACTGGCGATCCCCTTCGACGAAGGAGATGCCCGCGAAGGGCACATTGAAAGCGCGCAAGGCAATGCGCGCGATCTTGTCGAAGCGTTCCTCCGGCTCCGAATCGATCGCGGCGCTCAGGCGGAACTCCACCAGGCGCTCGGCTTCGTCCTGCGGAATGAGCGGCTTCATCACTTCGTCCGGATCGGACCACAGACCGCGTGCGCGCAGCACTGAGGTGATGCGCGAGCGGAATCTGCCCGCGTCGAGTGGCTCGTAGAGCACGTCGTCGACACCCTGCGACAGCAGATCCGATGTCTCGCCTTCGCTCCCCTTGGGCGCGATCACCAGAATCGGCATGTCGATCAGTCCGACCACTGTCCGCGCCGCGTGTACGACCTGCCTGCCGTCGAGAATCGGCAGCTTGAGCCCGATCACCAGCGCGTCGGGCGGATCCTGCGCGAGGATGCCGAGCGCAGCCGCGCCGTCGTTGGCCATCTGCACCGCGAAGCGAGACTCGACGAGGATGTCGTTGAAGCGGACGCGATCTGCTTTGTCGCCGACAGCGAGCAGAACGCGCGACGGCTTCTTGACGCCGTCAGCGTCGAGCGCGCCGATTTCCTCATTGATACGCGGCGTCGGATTGCGGGGCGTACGACGGCGCTCGAACTCGGTGTAAGGAATGACTTCCTCAGCCGTCGTGTCACCCTCGGCGATGTGCCAGAGCGCATCGTTGTCGAAAGTGTGGAGCGCGCCGGTGCGCAGCGCGTGCGCACGGATCTCGTCGCCGTTCTTCCCGGTGGTGATCATGGCGCGCAGCTCGGGCGTGATCTCCACGAACTCGATCAGCGGCAATCGACCGCTGTAACCGGTGAAACCACACTCGGCGCAGCCGGTCGCCTTGACGTGACGTGCCTTGCCATAGACGCGCTGCTGCGCGGAACGGATCATCGGGTGCAGCTCTTCGATCGGCGCTTCGTAGCGGCAATGCGGGCAGACTTTCCGCACCAGACGCTGCGCTGTCACGCCGATCAGGCCGGCGGCGACGCGGAAGTGCTCGACGCCGATGTTGGCGAGTCGCGGAATCGCGCCGATTGCGTCATTGGTGTGCAGCGTCGACAACACCAGGTGACCGGTCATCGCCGCCTGGAATGCAATCGTCGCCGTCTCCTGGTCGCGGATTTCACCAACGAGCACGACGTCGGGATCCTGACGCAGAACCGAGCGCAGCACGCCGGAGAAAGTCAGACCCTGCTTCTCGTTTACCTGCACCTGGTTCACGCCGGCCAGTCGATACTCCACCGGGTCTTCGACGGTGACGATGTTGACACTCTCGCCGCGGCGGGTGTTGAGCGCTGCGTACAGTGTCGTCGTCTTACCAGATCCCGTCGGTCCAGTCACCAGCAGGATTCCCTGCTCGCGCATCAGCAGCGCCTTGAAGCGCTCGAGCAGCTCGGGCATGAAGCCGAGTGTGCCCATCGAGACCTGGACTGCCTTCTCGTTGAGCAGACGCATCACGACTTTCTCGCCGACGCGCGTCGGCAGCACCGAGACGCGTAGCGCGACTTCCTCGCCATTCACGCGCACTTTGGCGCGGCCGTCCTGCGGGCGGAAGCGCTCGGCGACGTCGAGGTCCGACATGATCTTGATGCGCGACACGACCGGACCAACGCCGATGAACCGCGGCAGCACCATGATGTTCTTGAGCAGACCGTCGATGCGGAAGCGGACGAGAGTGTTGGTCTCGTCATGCTCGATGTGGATGTCCGACGCGCGCAGCTTGATGGCGTTGGCGATGATCGCGTCGACGAGCTTGATGACCGGTGCGTGGACGCGGGCCATCGCCGCTTCGTCATCCTTCTGCTCCTGCACCTGCTCGAGGCTGGCTGTCTGATCGAGCTTCTCGATCAGACCGTAGATCATCGCGTCTGGTCGCAGGGTCTCCTGAACGAGCTTATCGAGCTGACCAGGTGGACAGAAAAGCGGCGTCACCTCGCGACTCGTCGCCCAGCTCACCCGCTGGATCGCTTCCTGGTCGAGCGGGTTTGCCATCGCCAGGTGGACCATGCGCGCATCGACTTTGACCGGCACCACGTTGAAATCGCGGCAGAGTTTCTCGGGCAGGATCTGCATCGCGTTCTTGTCGATCGCGCCCGGCGCCAGATCCACGGAGTCGATGCGGAACGCGTCCTTGACGAGCTCGGCGATCTCCTTGAACGAGAGGATATCTCCGTCGATCAGTGCCTGCGCGATGTACGGTTTCTGCTGGAAGCGCCAGCGTTTGATCAGTTCAGGCGTGACCCCGGGCATGGTCCCAACGAGTGAGACCAGCCACTCGTCCTTGAAGCGGAATCTTCGCTCGTTGGGCTGTGAGTCAGCAGGTGTGTTCATGTCGATCCGAGGGCGCTTCTCGTCCTGCTGCTCTATAGTGGCAGGCCGTCTAAATGACTGTTTTGCCCCGTCGAACATAACAATAAAGGCGGTGCTCTGAGGATGCGTTGGTGCGACGCATGCCGGGCCGATCGGATACCGGGGCTACCCCCGATTTTCATGCCGTGGTCTCCGCGAGCCGACAAAATAAATGTGATTCTCTGCTGGGCGACCTGAGCGACGCGATTGGGTTCGCTATTTGCTTATCAGCCGGTTGTAATCTCTCAACCCCGTCCTGCTCAACACTTTCTGGTCGATATGGCTACATCGATCCAATCCGCACATCACGTCCGTGAACGAGCTGCACCCGCCCGAGCGGGCAGCATTCGGAACCACCTACTGGCCCTGCTGGCGGCCCATGAGCTGGAAGCTGTCTTATCGGAGGCGGAAATCGTCAACGTTGCCGCCAAGCAGTTGATTTGTCGCCGCGGCGAGGAAATGGCCTTCATCTACTTCCCGCACGACTGCGTCATCTCGCTCGTCACTGAGCTCGAGGACGGCAGCTCCGTGGAAGCGATGACCGTCGGCTGCGACGGCTTCGCCGGGATGGCGGTCTTTCACGGCCTGTCCTCTTCGCGCCTGACGGCGATCGGCCAAATCAGCGGTACGGCGCACCGCGTCCCGAGTGCGGCCTTTCGTCGACTGCTCGACGAATGCGACGGACTGAGCCGGCTGCTCCATCGTTACAGCCAGTTCGTATTCGAGACCGTCGCCCAGTCCGCTGCGTGCAACCGAATGCACGTTATCGAGCAGCGGTGTGCGCGCTGGCTGTTAATGTCGGAAGACCGAGTCGGCCGAAATCAGTTCGATCTGACCCAGGAATTCCTCGCCGAGATGCTCGGCGTGCGTCGCCCGGGCGTCACGGTGGCGATGGGAGCGCTGGAGAAAGCCGGGCTCATTGCGCACGGCCGTGGCCGCATCGCGGTGATCGATCGGCCGGGACTGGAGCGGGTCGCGTGTGAGTGCTACGGGGTGATCAAGGGGAGGCAGAGCGAACTGCTTTCCTAACATCTCGGCGTACAGTCTGTAAGCCGTAGCTGCCAATCACAATACAGAAGCTGCGAGGGCTTCAGCTTAGTGAGCAGCTACGCTCCGAGCTTTGCTACCACACTTATCCATCAGCTAAGAGCTCAGAGCTAGCTCCGAGCTCGGCGCTGCGTATGGATTGGGTAGAGCCGCTCACAGCGTAGCTGCTCACTAAGCTTGCAGCTCACAGCTTCTGTTGTGTGACTGCCAGCTACGCGGTACGGACTGGACGCCGAGACACGAGCGGCATCACCGTATCCGAGAACCGCTCCATCTCCTCGAACTGCGGGCTGAACTGAAGCAGCAACAAATCGACGCCGACTGCTTCGAGCGCGCGGATTCGCTCGGCGACTTGCTCCGGCGTGCCGACGAGGCCGGCGCGCAGACCGCGATTTGAGACCGAGTAGTCCTCGAGGCTCACCTTCTGGTCGAGAGCGGAATGGGACAGGAAGTCCTGGTAGTTCTGGTAACCGGGTGAGCCGGGCTTGACGTCGGTGATCCGCTCGAGCTCTCGCTTTGCCTCTGCTTCGCTATCGCGCACGATAGCGTAGGCTGCGACACCGTATTCCATCGGCCCTAGCCCAAGCTTTTCACGACGCGCGCTCATGTCGGCGATTTTCGGAGCCACGCGCTCCGGTGGATCACCGTGCATCACGTAAGCATCGCACTCGCGGGAGATCAGCTCTTTCGCCGCGGGACTCTCCCCGCCAGCGTAAATCGTCGGTCGAGGACGACGCAGCGGCTTTGGCTCGAGGATGTTCTCGTCGACCTTGTAGTGTTTTCCGCTGTAAGAAAACCGCGACTCTTTCCAAACGCCGTTGACGATCCGCAGCCATTCATCGGTGCGCGCGTAACGATCGTCGTGCTCCTCGAAGTGAATTCCATAGCGTCTCGCTTCGTCCTTCCACCATGACGAGACGACGTTGAGCGCGAGCCGGCCGCCTGAGATGTGATCGATGTTGGCGGCCTGCTTGGCGAAGATCGCCGGCTCGTGGAATGTCGGCCGCACCGCGACCATCAGCTCGAGGGTCTCGGTCACCGCCGCCAGTGCCGCCGCCGTCGACCACGCCTCGAGAGAATCGGCGTCGATTCCCTTGATGTCGTTCATGAACAGTTCGGCGATCAGCGTGATGTCGAAGCCGATTTTCTCGCTGCGCTGGGCGAGGTGCTTCACGTAATTCCACGAAGCGCTCATTCCCTCGTCGGGAACGTTGCGCAGCCAACCGCCGAAGACCGGAAGCCAGTAGCCGTAACGCATCAGCGGGAGGCGAGAGGGGAGAGGCGGGAGGCGGCGCGATCGCCGACCTGTTCGCTCTTTCTGGATGACTCACGCGATTCCTGGTCCCTTCCTCCGTCTCCCGCCTCTCCCCTCCCACCTCCCGCCTCTCGCCTCTCGCCTCCCACTCGGTTGATCAGATAGTCTACGAGCTTCACGAACGGAGCGAACCCGATCACGTTTGGTCCGTCAGCTACGAAGTTCGAGAGAGCGTTGATGTCGTAGAAATAGTGCATGCCGTCGCGATCGTCGATCAGATACTCGATGCCGCCGACGTCCAGCTCAACTCGAGATGCGATGCGCTCCACCTGACGAATGATCTCGCGAGGCGGATTGGCCTGCTCGACGCGCATGCCGTTCTTCTGTGCGTCGACAGCGCACGCAGCGCGCGTCAGCTCGACGCCGCCCGTCGTCTGACACGCATCGGCCGGACAGAGATTGAAAGAATCCTCGGCCGGATAGACGTTGATTGCGTATAGAAATTTTCTGTCGAGCACTTCGACGCGGGTGATGTGCGCGTCGCGAAGAGGCGCAAGCTCCTGCACCAGCGCCACCCGGTCCACGCCGAGGTCGATCGACCCCGCTTCCGCGGCATCACGCAGCATTGCCGGACTGTCGAACCGCGTAATGCCCGCACCGCTGCCGCCAATGTTGGATTTCACCACGACAGGGAAGCGCAGACCTTCGGCTGCCTTCGCGGCCAGCCGCGCGTCGTTGATCACGCGTGCGCGCGGATAGGGAAGCCCGAGCTCGCGTAGGATGTCGAGCTGGAGCGCTTTCGACGTTTCCATTTGATAGGCGGCCGATCCGTTGACCACCGGAACGCCAATGCTCTCCAGATGACGCAGCCAGCTCTGGGTGTGAAAGGTTACCTGGCCGTGGCCCCGCAGATAAGCGGAGGGACTGGCTCGATTGAAGACCAGCGAATACGGCGATTCGGTCTCGCCAGGGTCGTAGGAGTGCGACGCCGCGTCGATCCGATCGTATGCGATGCCGCGTTTATCCAGCTCAGCGAACAGCGGACGGAACCAGTCCGGATGCTCGTAATAGATGCCAATCGGTCCATCAGGTGTTGCGGCCATTCCTGCCTCTAGCGTTGGTCTGGGAAAGAAGACCGTGCGAAACACAGGGCGCAAGTGATCGGGCGGGCGGCACGGCTCTGGCGAACTATTGTAAACATGGAGATCAGGGAGCAGCTGCGTCTGCCATCAACACGCGACATCGTGCGGGTGCTCGCGATCATCTTTGGCTTCTACATCCTGGTGCGCGGGCTCTGGATCGCACACCCCGTCGTCTTTCTGTTCTTCCTCGGGGTTCTGTTCGGGCTGCCGCTCGCCCAGGGCGCCGACTGGCTGGAGAAGCGGCGCATTCCACGTGGCATCGGCGTGGCGTTGATTCTTACAGCGTTTCTGGGTCTCCTCACTGGAGCCGGCGTGTGGATGGCGCCGATTCTTCGCACCCAGTCGCGACAGCTACAACAACAGCTGCCGCAAGCGATGGACAAGATCGATGCCTGGCTCGGCCATCGCGCCAACGGCGTCCTGGGAATTTTGTTCAATCAGGAGAGCGCTGACAGCCTGCGCGCCGCCGTAGCGCCAAAACCAGCGGTCACCGACTCGACCCAGGTCACCACGACGCTGCAGGCGCCCGCCTCCGATAGCGTAGTCGGTGCTGCGTCGACGACGGTGGTGAAACGTACCCGTGAGGACGATGTCGTCGCGGGCGGTAATCTGCGTCGCGAGATCACCAGGCAGTTCAAGGGCGCTCAGCACTCGTTCCTCCGCGTCCTGACTTCCACCGTCGCCATCTCCGGTGCGTTTCTGCTGGTGCTGTTCATCGCCGCCTACATCGGCGTCGATCCAGCCCTGTATCATGGCGGACTGTTGGAGCTGATCCCGCTGCGCGAGCGCGATCGGGCGGCGCTGGCTTTGACGCGGCTCGCGAATGTGCTGCGACGATGGCTGGTTACTCAGCTCATCGCGATGGCCGTGATCGGTGCGGTGACGACGCTGTTCCTTTTTGCAATCCGCGTGAAAGCGGCGCTGCCGCTGGGCATCCTGGCTGGGATTCTGAAGTTCATTCCCATCATCGGCAGCATCTTCGCCGCCATCCCGGCGATGGCGATGGCGTTCATCGACTCGCCACACAAGGCTCTCCTCGTCGCCATCGGATACTTCGTCATCCAGTTCATCGAGAACCACCTGCTGGTGCCGATCCTGATGAAGCACGGAGTCAACCTGCCGCCGGCGATGACGCTCGGCATTCAGGCGCTGATGTCGCTGCTCTTCGGATTCCTCGGCCTGCTCGTCGCGGTGCCGCTGCTAGCCGCAATTCTTACAGTCGTTCGCACCATGAACGCGACCGAGATGCGCGAGATCTCGGCGGAGGCTGATGCAGTCGTGCGCGCCGACACCACGCGACGACGAGAGATCGTCAGCGTCGATCGCTAATAGACGAGGTCGTCGACGGCGTGCTCGATCATTGGGCCGACGATGATCAATGATTTGAGCGAGTGCGACGCGAATGGGATGATGGTGTAGGTCATTCGCGATCCCCCCGCGTCGATGAACTGACTGTCTGACGTGCGCTCTTTGTCGCTGGCGCCCCGCATTAGCGCAATCCGGACGTCGGGAGGCGTGCTGCGAATCTCATCGGCGACGGCGAAACTGCCCGGCTCGGTCGGCTCGCTCGCGTTGATCTCGTCGCGTATGGTGACCGTCGGATGATCTCGTTTCGTCGGACCGAGTGCGAGGACGCCGACGACGCCGGGCATCCGGGCGTGCGCCTCCGTCCACAGCGCGAGGTCGGCGCCGAACGAGTGTCCCGCCAGAATGATCGGCTGAGTGTCGACGCCTAGCTCGTGCAGCGATCGCTGCATCAGCAGCGGCACTTCGTGCACGAGGACGCTGTCGCGCAGCGGCGCCGAATCGGGATAGCGGCCGAGGAACGCCTTGATGTCGAAACCAACCACGGCATAGCCGTGGTCGGCCAATCGCTGGGCAAGCTTCTGGTGCGGGCCCCAGAATCCGAGATCGTTGCCGAGGAAGAATATCCCCGCCCTGGGCTTAGGCTCGCCATGCGCCGGATAGAAATACAATGGCTCGTGCTGCAGCTGCGGATCGTGCGGGCGATAAGTCGAGTGCGCGCGGGCACAGGAGAGTGCAAGCACGCACGCAAGTAATGCAGCGCCAAATGCTCGAACGCGAGCTCTGGGCGCGCAGTCGACCAGTCCCGCTTCGCGCTTCCCGCTTCCCGCGGACCTACAGAGCAGATCGGCCGTCATTTGGTGACGACTCCTGCCAATCCGCCAGAGATCAGCGATGCGACATTCGTAAGAATTCTTGGCAACACCAGACCGCCCGGCGACGCGAGATACCTCGGCTCCCAAATGGGATCGAACTTCTCTTTATACAGTCGCAATCCCTGGAAGTTGTAGAACGGCTCACCTCGACTGAACAACAACGCGCCGACTCGATTCCACAGCGGGGCCAGACTTCGATTCTCGATTCCCGACAGCGGTGCCATGCCGAGGTTGAAACGCTCGTAACCGTTTTCTTTGCCCCATAGCATGAGCTCGATCAAGAGGAACTCCATCACCCCCGGCGGCGCGACAGCGGTGTAGCGCATCAGGTCGATCGAGATCTCATTCTTGTCAGCGCCGACCCAGACGTTGGCAAAAGCGACCACCGCATCTCCTACCCGGATCAATGCTGTCGGAAAGCAGTTGATGTAGCGCTCGTCGAAGCGGCCCAGCGAGAAACCTTTCTCTTTGGTGTGTTTGCTCGACAGCCACTCGTTGGAGATCTGTTTGAGATCGGGCAGGAAGTTGCGCGTCTCTTCGGCCGGAATCATGTCGAAGGTGGCGCCGGCTTTAAGTACGTCCTTACGCGTTCTGCGCAGCGCTTTACGACTGCCTCCGTCGAGCGAGAAATCGGCGAGTGGAATGATCGCTTCCTCGCCGAGCTTGAACAGCGTCAGTCCGAGATCGATGTAGATCGGAAGATGGCGCGCGCTCACTTCGTAGAACACCGGCCAGCCGCCGTGCTGATCGACGCTCTCCCGGAAACGCCATGCAAGCTCCCCGCGCTCGCTCTCGGCGCCCAGCGGATCGCCGAGCGCTACCCAGCTGCGACCTTCGACGGCGTACATGATCATGCTGCGACCGCTGTCGCTGAAAAGAAGGGATTTGTCGCCCAGGAGAGCGAGGTTGGCGATGGTTTCGGGCGATTGCGCGGCAATGCGCGCCGCCAGATCGAGCTGCCGCTCAGATGGGAGGTCCTGGTCCGGCGACGCGTGGCGCAGTTTGCGCGATAGTGCAAACAACATCAGCACGCCTAGTACACCGATCATCGCGCGCAGCGAGCGCGGTGCGTCACCGCGGCCGCTGAACTGCCACCAGACGGGGCTGGTGAAATCGACGTTGCGATAGGAGAAGAACGCGAGCCAGGTCGTCACGACGCCGACCACTACCACGGCGGCGATCCAGCCGTTCGGAAACGGCTCGCTGGTTATAGCCGCCTTGCGATAGAAAGCGCGCCGCGACGGGAGCAGTGCCAGCAGCACCAGCGTCAGCGCGAATGCCTCTTCCCAATCAAGTCCCTTGAGCAGTGACGCAACGATGCCGATGCCGAGCATCGCAATGGTGAGGGTGTACGCGGCGTCGAGCCGCCGCTTGATTGCCCACGCGAGGATCACCAGCGCCGCGCCGGCGAGGCTGGCCGCGAAGTGCGAAAGCTCGATAACGCCGAGCGGCAGCACCGCGTCGAGCGCGCTGACGCGACTGCGAATCGCCGGCGTCGCACCGGAGACGATAAGAATTACGCCGCCGACGAACGTCGCGACGCTCAGCAATTGTGGTAAGAGTGCAGGCAGCCAGCGGCCGATGAACTCACCGGCTGCGGTTGCCATCCCGGCGACGCGGTCGCGGGTGCGTCGTGCTTCAAACGCGATGAGCAGCGTCAGCGCGATGACGAGCGGCAGCAGGTAATACATCGCCCGATAGGCGAGTAATGATCCGACGATGGATGCGGCGGGAACGAACGGCTTGAGCAGCAGCACGACGATCGCCTCGAACACGCCGAGGCCGCCGGGAACGTGGCTAAGAATTCCGATGAACTGCGCGAGCAGAAAAACACCGAGCACCGGCAGGAAGGAGAGTCGGTATCCGGGCGGAAGGAGGACAAAGAGAACTGCACCCGCTGCAGTCCAATCGACGATCGCGACCGCGAGCTGAGCCAGCGCGAGACGTATCGACGGGACAGGGAATTCCCATTCAAAGAATCGGAACGCCCTGTTGCGTGTCGCTGCGAGAACCAGGTAGCCTGCGACGAGCAGCAGACAGATCGCGCCGAGCGGTTTGAGCGACGTGATTGGAAGTCGCAGCATCTCGATCGTCGATGCCGGCTCGAGCAGAAAGACGACGCCGGCGACTGCAACCATGCCGATGATGAACGTCGCACCGGCGAAGCTGATTGCCTGCGCGATCTCCGACGTCGAAAGTCCCCAGGCGCTCCAGAAGCGATAGCGCACAGGACCGCCACTCAAGAGCGGGAAGCCGAGGCTGTGACTCAGTGCGTAGGCGATGAATGAGCCCAACGCG